>DATFXK010000251.1:0-13377 GCA_035316005.1 Acidimicrobiia bacterium
GAAGCCCTTGATCTGCCCGTCAACTGGGTCGCGCGCCCCAAGCAGCAGCGTGTTCTGGTCGACACCCACGACGAGGTGGCCGCGTTGCTGGATCGTACGCATATAGGTCCCGTCCGGCATCTGATTCGGGGGCGGCAGCGAACCTTGGGGTCGGAGGCTCGCGGTCGGATCTCCACAGTCCGATGTCGGCGTCGTGGTGGTCGTGGTGGCAGGCGGCGCGGCCGACCGGCCCGCAAGGTGATCAGGCGCGGCGCGGTCGTGTGCCGTCGAACATGCCGCCGCCATCAACACCGTCGCGGTGATCGCGCTGATCGCGGGCATGGTGCGGTGAAATCGCATCATCGGTACTCGTTGATCCGCATCTGAAGGCCGTACAGCACCAGGGCGCCACACGCGATGGCGATGATGGGTATCGCGATCGCCAGGAACCGGAGCACGTTCCGGGCGCCGTTGGCGTCCGAGCGGAACCTTGCTTCGCTCTCGCGGATTCCTTGGAGCAGCGACTTGTCGAAGCGCGTCAAGGTGGGCAGTTCATCGCCGGCGCTCGTTCCCGTCGCGCGAGCAACTGCTTCATCGAACTGCCCGGAATCCTGAAGTTGGATGATCTGACCGTGTACGTCCAGGTAGTCACGGTAAGCCTTGCGCCCCTCAGCAACGACATGGCTCTTGCCGCTGCTCCCTGCGAGGGCCGTCGCAGTTCCGAGCGATCCATTCATCCCGGACCGCCCACCGAGCTTCTTGACCGTGGCATCGAAGTCGACCCGGTACTGGTCACCGCTTCCTCGCGCAACGAGAGTGAGGCTGTCATCACTCTCGGCGCGCAGGGCAAGCACACGTGCGCTCGAAAGCGCGCCGACGAGGTCCGAAGCCGGGTGCCGTGCCGCCTCGAGCCGGTGCTGCTGGACGAGAAAGCTGGTGACCAACGAAGCGCCCAAGACGACGACGAGCACCGATGCCGCGACTAGCGGGACGTTGAGGATCCGGTTGGAGCGACGGATCAAAAACAGCTGTGTCACAACCAAGAGTGCCAGCGCGGCCAGCGTGACGGCCACGACCGCTGCGATGTCCGATCCCGATCCGGCGGACAGATATTCGTGTTCGAGCCGACGTGCCTCGACCCCGTACAAGCGGTCCGCGGCCGGAAGGAGCTCCCGCTGCATGAGCGTTGATGCCTGGCGTAGGTACGCCGCGCCGACAGGGAGGTTCTGGCGATTGTTGGCACGTGCGGCCTCGACGGATCCGGCGTAGAGAGACAGGTCGCGGTTCATGAGCGTCGCGGCGCGAGTGGCCGCGCCCGAATTACCGATTTCGCGTGTCGCGACGGTGAGCTGGTGGGAAGCCGAGCGAAGATCGGCCAGATAGCGCTGTCGCTGACCGGTCGGTTCCAAACCACCGGCGAGGAAGGTGTTCGTAGCCGTCGCATCCGCCTTCGCCAAGGCCGAGTAGATCGCCTGCGCGCGCAAGAGCAGCGGCTCGCTGTCGAGGCCGACGGCATCGGCTGCGTTCTTCCGTGCGCCGGCTACCCGAAAGTCGACCAGCGCCATCACCGCAAGGATTGCGATCAGAGCAATCGACAGAACACGGAGCAGGCCCGGCGTCGTACGAAGGCGCGCCACCACCCAGTCGACGGCGAGTCGCCACCGTCGACCCATGGCCGCGGTCGATTCGACACGAGGTTGCCCGCGGAAGAGATCGTTGAGCCAGTCGGCGAAGCGCCACGAGAAGCCAAGTGACGTGTCGGCTGGGTCAGGCGATACGGGCGCGGCGCCCCGTGAAGGAGCCGCGATGTTCCCGTTCTCTAGGTCGTCCTCGGTCGGTCGGACTTGTTGCGCAGAGCCGGCCTGCCCTTGGCGGACGCTCATGCCTACCCCCCGTGGCGTCCGGTTGGGGACCGTAGCCGCGGCACATGAAACGAGCGTGAGTCGCGCTTCGCGGGCAGGCTGCGTCGACGCTTCCGATCGCGTGTGCCGGCGCCAGTGTCTGCCCGAACATCGCTGCCGATCGTCTGCGGGCCGCCCTGCGCTCACAATGGCCCTTCGGACACTTTCTGCTTACCGAAGCACGACTTCAATCGCCCGCGACACAGCCATCTCTCCTTTTGGGGCTCGCGTCGCATATGGGTAATGCGAGCGCGAATGGTCGAACTGCCCAGAAGCACGTGAGCGAATGAGGTTCGGCTCGCAACGGCTCGCGGGCTGCTTCTGTTGTCCCGTTCGGTCCTGCAGCCTGATTCTCGAGGAAGCAGTCTGGTGCACCTACGGCAGCGGCCGGACCAGGATCAGCTCGTCGCGCATCGGGATCCCGTGACGACCCAGCAGTGGGATCGTGGGTTTCAGCTCTCGTGCTCGGTCGATCGCACCAGAGTCAACACGGGTGATGTGGAAACCTCGGCGCTGATACAGGCGCAGGGCGTCGACATTGTCGTTGGTCGTCACGAGCCACAGCTCGCGTCCGCCCGCCGCGGCGACGGTCGAGGCGACGGCTTCGATCAATGCACTCCCGATGCCGGCGAAGCGTTGGTCGCGGGACACCGCCATTGCTGCCAACTCGGCCCGATCCCCGTTAGGAGCGTAGGTGGCGACACCGAGGATGCGATCGCCGAGCCACGCGCAAAGGCCGGGTAGTGCCAGGACGTCGTGTATCTCGCCGAGACGCGCCTGAACCCGCCCGCCGAGTTCGGAATCAAGAAGCCGTTCCACAGTGGCCTCGTCAGCAGGCGCCAACTCCCGGATGGCAACCTCACGCACCCGCCCAGGTTGGCTGCTCGGACAGCACGCTCGCACATGACCTTGTGACGCGGGCTAACTCCGCCGTGCTCAGTTCACCGGCGCAGGGTGGATCCTCGAGCGCGTCGACGCCGGCGATCACGTCGGCTTCCTGCTCGCGCCGAGCGGAGGACGGTGCGAGCGATCCGGCACACCGCACCTCGGCATCCAGGAGATCGGCGACGTCGAGGCCGGGCACCCGCCCCAGGAGAGCTGAGCACGCCGGTCGGGTCATCATGTCGGCCATGGAGGTCGATCTCCGGCTCGATCCGTTCGACGCATCGTGGGCGGAGGTCCGCGCTGGTGTGGACGCGGCGGTGGACGCCGGGTTCGCCGGCATCTGGACGCCCGATCATCTCGACGGGCGCGTGTTCGGCGCCGATCGTGTGCTCGAGTGCTGGACCACGTTGACCGCGATCGCCGCCTCGACCTCCGACGTCGTCGTCGGCCCGCTCGTGTTGAACGTCGGGAACCGGCATCCGGGAGTGCTCGCCACGATGGCGGCGACGCTGCAGGACGTCTCGGGCGGTCGGCTGCTGTTGGGGCTGGGCGCGGGCGGAGGTCGCGACACGCGGTACCGGCGTGAGCAGGAGACGGTCGGACGCGCCGTCCCGCCCGATCGTGTGCGCCGGGCCCAGGTGGAGGCGTGCGTGGAGGAGATGCGCCGTCTGTGGAACGCGCCCGGGTTCCTGCGACCAGACCCCGCACCGCCGGCCGTGATCGCCGCGTTCGGCCCGAAGATGGCGGAGCTCGCGGGTCGGGTCGGCGACGGCATCAACGTGCCGGCCGCGCACCCGACGTTGCGGGCTCTCGTCGAGGTCGCGCGTGACGCCCACGCCGCCGCCGGCCGCGACCCCGCCGCCTTCCTCGTGACCGTCTACTCCAAGCTCGAGCAACCCTGGCTGGACGCCGACTCGCCGGCGCGAGCCGAACTGGCCGCGTTGGGCGTCGACCGCCTGATCTTGTTCCTCGACCCGCCGTTCGACGCCGCGCGCATTGACCGAGCACTCTTACCTGGATGACGAGCGAAGAGAGTCACGACGTCGTCGTCATCGGCGGCGGTGTCGCGGGGGTGAACTGCGCGCTCGAATGCTTCGACATCCAGCTCGACACGATCCTGATCGAGGCGAACGCGTCCCTGGGTGGACAGCTCCCCGAGATCGGCCATTCCGTCCGCAACGTCGCCGCCGGGCGTTTCGACGACGGTCGGGCGCTTCAACGATCTCTGCTTGAAGCGACCGCGATCCTCGGCGACCGCGTGCGGCTCTCGCAGCCCGTGACCGAAGCCGACCTGGCGGGTCGGGTGCTCGAAGTCGACGGCGGACGTATCACGGGGCGCGCCGTGGTCGTGGCCACCGGTACGAGGCGCCAGTATCTCGAGGAGGCTCCCGACGGCGCGTTCGACGGCGACGTCACGTACCAGGTCGAGCCCCAGCTGGACAGCTTCGCCGGCCGAGACGTGGCCGTCATCGGCGGCGGCGACAGCGGGACCCTGGACGCGCTCGCCCTCGCGCGCCGAGGGTCGTCGGTCACGCTGATCCACCGTTCGACCGACCTCACCGCCCGGCACGACATCCTCCGCCAGCTCCGCGACGAGCCTCGCGTCACGGACCTCGGCGGATGCGAGCTGGAAGCAACCCGGGGAACGGACCGGCTCGAGAGCATCGTCGTCCTCGACCATTCGACCGGAGAGCGGAAGGAGCTCGCCGTACAAGGATTGGTCGTCAAGATCGCACGCGTGCCCAACACGGAGCTGTTCGCGGGGCAGCTCGAGCTCGACGGATCAGGCGCGGTCGTGGTCGACCCCGAGCTGCGCACCTCCCGCGCCGGCGTCTTCGCCGTCGGCGACGTCGTCGCCGGCGCGTACCCTCGCGTCGCGGCCGCGCTGGGGACGGGCTCGTTGGCGGCGCGGTCGGTGCTGTCGTACCTGGAAGGACGGTCGTGAGCGCCGGCGATGCCGCTTCCCCGAACAATCTCCCGCCGACGCGGGACGTCGTGGCCGAGCTTCAGCGGGCCGTGCGCGACCCGGAGCACCGATCCGAGTCGAGTCTGCTCGGGCTCCTCGTCGATCTCCTGCGCAGCAACCTCGAGCAGTGGAACCTCGAGAGCCGGGCGCGCGATGCCGGCCCCGACGACGCCGTCGTCGCCCGGACGAAGCGCTCGATCGACGAGCTCAACGGGCGGCGGCATCAGCTCGTCGAGGCGATCGACACCGCCTTCGACCGGGCGCTCGCGCAGACCGCGACGGCGCCGCTCGCGACCGAGAGCCCCGGGATGGCGCTGGATCGCCTGACCGTGCTCGTGATCCGCGTCCACCACACCGAGCTCGCCGCCGGCGAGGGCGCGCCCGACGCCGGCGTGTACGCGGCGCGCCTCCCCGTGCTGCACCGCCAGCTCGCCAACCTCGAGCAGGCGATCGACGGCCTCGTCGACGACGTTGGCGCGGGCCGGCGACGCTTCGTCCCGTACCAGAGCCTGAAGCTGTACCGGAAGTAGATCGGCGCGGTCAGCCGGCCAGTGCCGAGACGGGGACGCTGTGCAGCCGGTAACCGCCGCGGTTGAAGCCGAAGAGCACCGTCTCGCCGACGACCGCCGCGTGCGCGATGCCGAGCGACTCGGTGGCGAAGCCGGCAGTGCAACCCCGATGCGTGCCGTCGTCCGCGCGGTACACGTCGAGCTCGCCGGTGCGGCCGATCCCCCACACGAGGCCGGCGGCGATCACCACCGCGGTGCCGCCGCTCCCCCAGGCCGGGTCGTGCGCGAAGCGGCCCCGGACGACGGCCACGCCATCGGAGGGATCGAGCGCGGCGAACCCGCCTCCTCGCACCTTCTCCCAGTTGTAGTCGTCGATCCCGGCCGCGCCGAGGTCGGCCCCGGCCGCCCACAACGCGCGCCCGTCCCAGACGAACGCGGCCGGATCGAAATCGACGCCGACGTCCCAACGCAGGGAGCCGACACGGCTGTGATCGATCGGGGCCAGCGCGACGTGGCCGTTGCCGCCGACGGCGATGCACTCGCGCCCGTCGACCTGCAGCGCTTCGAGTGCCGTGACCATGTTCCACGTGCCCAGCTCGACGCGCGCATCCAGCGGCGCGCCACCGGCGGCCGCGACGACGGACTCGGAGACCAGCACCCCGCCGGCGCGCTGCTCCCGCGGCCGCGACCCGACGAGACTGTCGCCGACGACCACGACGCGCTCCACGTCCGCTTCGAACGCGCGGGTCCAGACGGGATCGATCCGCCGGAGCGGGCCCGAGGCGTCGATGTCGGACCGCCGGAAGCCGCGGAGGATCCCGAGGTGGTTCAGGACCACGACGACGCCGGTGCCGGGGACGTCGAGGATCGCGTGCACGTCGAGGTCGTACTGGGACGGCTCGTCGTCGTCGGGGAACTGCGTCTGGTCGAAGACGGCGCGCGGCTCGAAGGCGCGCGAGGCGAAGACGACGTTCCGGCCGAGGTTGTTCCACGCCCAGCCCTCGCCCAGCGCGACGACTCTCCCGATGCCGGCGGGCTGGGAGTTCCGTACCCGGCTCTCGGGATGCGCGTCGACGTCCCTCACACGAGCTCTCCGAGCGCACTGGAGACGTCGGCGGGGCGGATCTTCTCGAGGCACCGTGCGCCGACGGGGCACGTCCGCGGCTGCCAACCGGCGCCCGGCGCGCCCACCCGGCGGTTGTACGCGTAGGCCTGTTCGATCGCGCGGCAGGACTCGTCGCACCGGTCGCCCACGACCGCCCGGCAGTGCGGCCACGGACGGAAGTAGACGGGCCGGTCCCGATGGAGCGCGACGGTGGGTGTTGCCTGCTGGGCCGCGATGTGCGTCAGCCCGGTGTCGACGCCGACGACGGCGCGACACGCGCTGAGCACGTCGACGACGTCGCCCGGAGTCGGCGCGCAGACGGGATCGACTCCGATGCCGGACAGCTCCCCGATGCGCGCGTCCCGGGTGACGAGGCGGACGTCGCGGCCGCGGGCTCGGACGTCGCGAGCCACCTCGGCCCAGCAATCGGGCGGCCAACGCTTCGTCGTGCTGTCGCTCTCGGCGACGAACAAGACGGCGTCACCGACCTCCGGCCGCTTCCGCTCCGCGATGAGCGGCTCCGGACGCGAGAAGTCCGCCGGGATCCCGAGGTCGAAGCAGATGCGGGCGAGGATCTCGTTGATCGAGAGCGGCCCGACGGCCTCGTCGAACTCGGGCGATCCCCACCAGTGGTCGCGTTGCAGCGGGTGATCGCGCAGGTCGACGAAGCGGCCGCCGGCCCGGGCGGGGTCGAACGCCTCCTCGTGCACGCAGCCGCCGAGGCCGGCGATGCGACTGGCGAGCGCGGCTTGACCGTCCGAGCGCGCCACCAGCCACGTCTCGCCCGGCGGGCTCTCCGAGATCACGGCTTGGATCGCCGGCAGCGACACCACGAGATCGCCGAGGCCGAATGAGATCGGCGCGATGTACGTCCGGGGCATGGACGTCAGCGAGGAGTTCCTTCGAGGGTCGCGTAGATCGTGGCGTCCTCGATCGAAACCTCGGCGAACGCGCGCCGGCGCTCGGCGCACTTGTTGCACCGCCCGCAGTGCATGTCGCCGACAGGGTCGATGCACGAGAACGTCTGCTCGAGCGCGAGATCGCGACCACGTTCCAGGACCTGCGCCTTGTCGAGCTCCCGGAACGGCGTCGCGATCTCGAGGCGATGGCTGACCGCGGTGTGCACGAGAGCCGCGACGTCGCCGAAGAACTCGCGGCTGCTGTCGGCGAACGGATTTCCCTTCAGGGTGCCGAGGGCGATCGTCGGAACGCCATGGAGCGCGCACCAGATCGACGACTTCGCCAGGAGCAGCAGGTTGCGCCCGGGGAGGTACACGGCGTCGTCGGGGGTGTGCTCGCCGGGAACGTCGTCGGTGCCGAGACTCCAATGGGCGCCGTACGTGTCGGCGACCGGAAGAACGAGCGTGACCAGAGTTCGGAGCTCGGAGCCGGAGAGGGTGTCGAGGAAGCGCCGCAGATGCGACTCCTCGACCGCTTCCCACGCCAGACCGAACCGTACGTAGATCGGCTGCACGGCGCGGCCGTCGCGGAGGAGCTCCGCCGTGAGCACGGCGCTGTCGACGCCCCCGCTGGCCAGCACCGCGACGCCGCGCTGCGCGCCGGCATCCGGGGTGCTCACGCGTCGCCTCGATAGACACAGCCCGACGTGCACGTCTCGTGGACCACGACCTCGGAGAGCTCCGGGAGCGCGGGGGCGACCCGTTCCCAGATCCAACGCGCGAGCAGCTCGCTCGTCGGGTTCTCGAGCCCCGGGATCTCGTTGAGGTAGTAGTGATCCAGGCACTCGAGGACGGGCTCCATCGCGCAGGTCACGTCGGCGAAGTCGCGAACCCAGCCCGCTTCTTCGGCCACGGGGCCGTCGATGGCGACGCGCACCCGGAACGAGTGTCCGTGGAGACGGGCGCACTTGTGACTCGGAGGCACGTTCGGGAGACGGTGCGCGGCCTCGAACGTGAACTCCTTGAAGATCTCCATCAGTGCTCCCGCGACTCTCCGGGGGCGGCGCCGGCGGCACTCGTGTTGCAAGCCGTCCCGGGGATCGTATGCGCTCCTCCGCCGGCGGCCGTACCCACGCCGGCTGGGCTTCAGTCCTGCGAGAAGTCGGCGGTTCGCGGGATGCGTGACGGGCGGCGCCCGATGACGAGCGCGATCTCCTTGTGGTTGCTCAGTGGGATCTGGGCGGCGCCGGCAAAGGGCTGTCGCTTGCCGTTGACGTAGACGGCGAGCCGCGTGTCCGGCGTGCAGTACGTGTCGACGCACTGTGGAGTGAGCGGGACGTTCCACTCGGTGAAGAACTGGCCCAACGTGTTGTCGACCCGGGTTGGCGACTCCGTGTGCAGGATGCCGGTCACCGCGTGGGTGTGCAGGGGTGAGATGCACGGCTGCGCGCACGGGACGGTGATCCCTCCGTAAGCGGGTTGACCGGCGATCGTGCCGGTGTGGACGGCGGGATCGGTCGTCACGATCCCGATCCCTGCCGGCACCGTCTGGTGGCGCCCGTTGATGAAGACGTCGAGGTGGGCGTGCACGTGGTACTGGAGGCTCTCCGCGGTCTCCGGAACGAGACCGGCGGCGGTGGCGAGCTCGATGACACGATCGGGAGGCGGTGCGGGCCAACGGGGAGCTCGAGGGGCCGCCGACGGGGCGGGCCGATGGCCCGAGCTCGCGGAGGCCGGGGTCGAGCCCAGGACCAGGACGACGACGGCGAGGCCGATCGCGGCACATCCGGTGAGTGCTCTCTGCACGCTCGACCTCTCTCGGCGCCGTCGGCGGGATGGCCGACCGTAGCGCGACGTCTCGCGGGTCGCCCGCCACGGGCGACGGGATCGCCGTCGCTACTCTTCCCCATAGGAGCCTCCGGGCGTGGAGCTGCCGATGTTGTACGCACGCGCCGCCGACCTCGTCGCAGTCGCGCACGTGGCATTCATCGTCCTCCTCCTCGCCGGGGGCTTTCTGGCCTGGCGGTGGCCACGACTCGTCTGGGTGCACCTTCCCGCGGTGGTGGTGACGGCGACGGTGTTCGCGCTGGGCGCCGACTGCCCGTTGACCGATCTCGAGAAGTACCTCCGACGCCAAGCAGGTGAGCGGGCATACCGGGGCGGGTTCATCGCTCACTACCTGCTTCCCATGGTGCCCGACGGCGTTCGGACGGTTGCCGTACCCGTGGTCGTCGTCGTAGTGAACGCCGCCGCCTACGCCGTGCTCGCGCGCGCGACCATCAGCCGGAGGCACACGCGTCTCACGGCACGGCAGCGAGCGTTGTGAACGTCACCAAACTCAAGGCGACCAGACCGACGGCGGACGCGACGAGGAGCGCGCGGAAGCTGCGCCCCCTTGTCGTGACTGCGAAGGCGACGACGACGGGGAACGCGGAGAGGAGCAGGCGCGGGCGAGGCCCGACGTTGTACGACAAGCACGCGAACACGAGCGCGGCGACGCCGTAGACCTTGAGGACCAGCGGCAGACGGCTTCGGACGAGGAAACACGCTCCGATCAGCCCTATGACCCAACCGCCCGCCCACACGAGGTCGTTGAGCTGTCCCTCGTGGAGGCCGATCGGCCCCGAAGTCAGGAAGCCCACGAACCGCTGAAGCGCCGCCAGCGTGACGCCGAGATGGTCGCCCCAGGCCTGGTGCTCCACACGGATCCACTCGAGGAGGTGTCCCGTCTCGACCCACTGGTACAGGACGACGACGGCGAGACCGGCAGCCGTCAGTGCCGGTGCGACGAGTTGCCGGCGGCCTTCTCCCCGTCGCGCCGCGACCACGGCACACCACGCGAACGCGACGATGAGGACAGCGGCGTTCGGTCGGGTCATCACGGCCAGCGCCCCGAGAACGCCGGCGGGAACCCAGCGACGACGCGCATACGCGAGGAGCGCGCCGGCAGCCAGGGCGAGCATCAACGGCTCGGCGTAGGCCATCGACAGCACGAACGCGCCGGGGAAGAAGCAGAACAGCGCGGCCGCACGCCGTGCCGCTGCTTCCCCGTACACGTCAGCCACGAGCATGAAGACCAAGACCGTCGCCACGCCGCCGAACACGACGCCGAGTGCCAGCCCGATGACGAGGGGCGGCGAGAACGTCAGCCACGAGACCACGCGAACGACCCACGCGAAGAAGGGGAAGAACGCGTAGATCGCTTCAGGGCGCATCGCGTTCGACGGTTGAACGTGGTAGCCGTGCCTCGCGATGTCGAGGTACCAAGCGCTGTCCCACCGCCCGAGGGCACGCAGGACCCCCATGCTCGGGCCCGGGATCCCCGGCCACGGACCGGCGCCCGGGTCGCGCAGCACGATCGCCGCGTACGCCGCTGTTGCGAGAACGAGGAGCCGCGACAGCACATAGACGCGCAGGACATCGAGAACGGGGACCCAGGACGGGCTCCGACGACTTCCGAGCTGCTCCCCGGCCGCTCGCGTAGGGACAACGGGCCTCGTTTGCAGCGCGATGGCGGGAGTCTCCGGAGGGGGCGGCGAAACGAAGCAATCCTAAGGACGCAACCTGAGACTCAGATGAGAGAGCGCTTGGTCCGAGCGTCGCGTGGTTCGTTTCGGGCGTGGTACGCCGGCTACGTCGCGCGGCGCCGCGTCAGGCCACTGCGTACTTGACCGGGTCGGCGTCGAACTTGCGGCGGCAGCCGGCGCTGCAGAAGAAGTACGTCCGCCCCTCGTGCTGACTGCGCAGGCGGACGCGCGCCACGTCGACGACCATGCCGCACACGGGATCACGCGCCTCGTCGACCATCGGCGCCGGCGCCGCCGCCGGGCCGAGCTCCCCCGCCGCCTTGAGCGCGACGAGCTCGGCGAGCACGGACACGCCGATCTCGTCCGGGTCGACTGTCCCGAGGTCGAGGCCGGCAGGCGCGCGCACGCGAGCGATCGCCTCGCCGGTGACCCCGCGCTCACGCAGGTAGTCGCGCACGGCGTCGGCCCGCTTGCGCGACGCGATCAACCCCACGTAGCCGGCGGGCGTCGCCAGCGCGACCTCGAGCGCGGCCTCGTCGTAGTGGCCCTGCGTCGCGACGACGACGGCCGTCGCGCCGTCGACGCCGAGCCCGCCCAGGTCGAGCTCGGGGACCACCGGGATCTCCTCGGGATGCTCGTCCGACCCTTCTTCGTCGACGATCGTCGCCCGCCACCCCAGCGAGTAGGCCAGCGCCGCGGTCGTGATCGCCGCCGGCGAGCGGCCGATCACGACGACGTGGGGCGGCGGCACGTTGGGCTCGAGATACACCTCCAGCGCTCCTTCGCTCTCGCAGGCCAACGGGACCGTCGTCACGCCCGAGCGCAACACACCGTCGAGCTCGTCGGACGGACCCAGGAACAGCAGCCGCGGGTGGCCGTCGGCCATGGCGGCACGCGCCTCGCGGATGACCGTCGGCTCGGCGCACGCGCCGGACAGCCAGCCGCGCACGGAACCGTCGGGCATGATGACCGCCTTCGAGCCCTGCTTCCCCGACGCCGGGCCCCGGCGCCACACGACCGTCGCCAGCACGAACGTGCGGCCGCGCCGCTCGAGGTCACCGGCCAGCTCGAGCACGCCCGCGGTCATCCCTCTACCTCTACCCCGCCTTCGCCTCCTGCATCGCCGCCCACACGCGCGCCGGGGTCACGGGCATGTCGATGTTGCGGACGCCGTACGGCAGGAGCGCGTCGATCACCGCGTTCACGTACGCCGCCGGCGAGCCCACGGTGGCGGACTCGCCGACGCCCTTGGCGCCGATCGGGTGGTGCGGCGACGGAGTGACCGTCTCGTCGAGCTGGAAGCGCGGCGTCTCCCACGAGGTCGGGATGAGGTAGTCGGCGAAGCTCGATCCGATGCAGTTGCCGTCCTCGTCGAAGGTGATGTGTTGCATCGAGCTCATCGCGTAGCCCTCGGCGAGCCCGCCGCAGATCTGGCCCTCGACGATCATCGGGTTGATGCGCACGCCGCAGTCGTCGACGGCGACCATGCGGCGCACCTTCCACACGCCGGTCTCCTCGTCGACCTCGACCACGACCACGTAGCTCCCGAACGGGTAGGTGAGGTTGGGCGGGTCGTAGTAGTGGACGCCCTCGAGGCCGGGCTCGGCGCCCTCGGGATAGTTGCTGTAGGCGGCGAGGGCGATGTCCTGGATCGTGACGCCCCGGTCGGGCGCGCCGGTCACGAAGAAGCGCCCGGGCTCCCACTCGAGGTCTTCCTCGGACGCCTCGAGCACGTGGGCGGCGATGGTGCGCGCCTTCTCCCGCAGCTTGCGGGCGATGACGACCGCAGCCGCGCCCGACGTTGGCGTGCTGCGCGACGCGTATGTGCCCAGCCCGTAGGGCGTGTTGTCGGTGTCGCCCTCGCGCACCGCGATGTCGGAGGCGGGGATGCCGAGCTCGTTAGCGACGATCTGCGCGTACGTGGTCTCGTGCCCCTGCCCCTGCGCCTTCGTGCCCAGCTTGAGGATGGCCTTGCCCGTCGGGTGCACGCGCAGCTCGGCGGAGTCGAACATCTTGAGGCCGGCGATGTCGTAGTCCTTGCTCGGGCCGGCGCCGACGGCCTCGGTGAAGCTCGCAATCCCGACGCCGACGAGCTTGCCGTCCTTGCGCGCCTCCTCCTTCTCCTGCGGCATCCCGGCGTAGCCGATGTCGTCGAGCGCCTTCTGCAGGGCGGCGGCGTACTGGCCCGAGTCGTACACGAACCCGGTGGGCGTGTGGTACGGGAACTGCTCGGGCCGGATGAAGTTCTTCATCCGGAAGTCGGCCGGGTCCATGTTCAGCTCGTACGCGGCGTTCTGCACCAGCCGCTCGATCAGGTACGACGCCTCGGTGATGCGGAACGAGCACCGGTACGCGACGCCGCCCGGGGCCTTGTTGGTGTAGGCGCCCTGGGTGACAACGTGCGCGGCCGGGTAGTCGTACGAGCCGGTCACGACGTGGAACAGCCCGGCGCGGAACTTCGACGGCTGGGCGTCGGCGTAGAACGCGCCGTTGTCGGACACCATGTTCACGCGGAGCCCGAGGATCGTGCCGTCCTGCTTCACGGCCAGTTCGGCGTGCATGTGGAAGTCGCGGGCGAAGCCGGTCGAGATCAGGTTCTCGCTGCG
>DATFXK010000252.1:0-9734 GCA_035316005.1 Acidimicrobiia bacterium
GTACAACGTGACCCATTGGGCCGAGATGCCGCGCGGCGGTCACTTCGCCGCCATGGAGCAACCCGAGCTGTTCGTCGACGACCTGCGGACCTTCTTCCGGGCGCTGCGATGACTCAGTAGTGGCAGCGCCACTCGACGACCTTCCGATCGTGGCCAACGCGCATTAGGTCGGCGCCCTGCTTCTGATCCCCGCCGGGAAGCCCGCAGGCGTAGACGAGCACGATGCTGTCGCTGCCGACGTAGGTGTCGCGCAGGGTGTAGCGGAGCCCGCCTGTCCGGCGCAGCGCGCCCTCGATATAGGCACGCAGCGCGTCGACTCCCTCGATCGTGGTCCTGGTCGGGTCGCCCGTGAGCATAGAGACGCCCGGTGAGCTGAACACGACGCCCGGGGCGAACGGCGCCATGATCGTGTCGATGTCGCCGCCGTTCCATCCCTCGAGCCAATGGTGGACGAGCGTTCGGACCGTCGCGTCGTCGAGCATGCTCAAGGGACTGTCCGGCATCGTCGTGTTCTAACATCTGCGTCACCAAGCGGGGGAGGGTCGACAACATGCGAACGGTCGTCGTCGGCGCGTCGAGCGGGCTCGGGCGGTGCATCGGGATCGGGCTCGCCCAGCGCGGCGCCCAGGTGGCGTTGCTGGCCCGCCGCAAGGCGCGCCTCGACGCCGCCGCCGAGGAGGCGGGCCCGGGAGCCCTGCCGATCGCGTGTGACGTTACCGACGAGACGTCGTCCCGCTCGGCCATCGAGGAGGCGGCCCGCGGCCTCGGCGGGATCGACGCCCTCGTGTACACGCCCGCCATCGGTCCCCTCGCCCGCCTCGTGGACGTCGACGCCGACACGTGGCGGCGCGTGTTCGACACGAACGTGACCGGCGCGGCCCGCGTCACCGCTGCCGCCATCCCGCATCTCGAAGCGAGCGCCGGCACGGCGGCGTTCCTCTCGTCCGTCAGCGCGTCGCTCACGCCGCCCTGGCCCGGGCTCGGTGCGTACATCGTGAGCAAAGCCGCGCTCGACAAGCTCGTCGAGGCGTGGCGAGCGGAGCACCCCGGGATCGGGTTCACGCGGCTCGTCGTCGGCGACTGCGGCGGCGGCGAGGGCGACTCGCGAACGGGCTTCATCGAGGAATGGGACCTCGAGCTCGCCGCCGAGCTCGCTCCGCGTTGGCTCGAGCGCGGCTACCTGAGTGGCAGCATGATCGAAGTCGATCAGCTCGTATCGGTGGTCGACGCCGTGCTGCGGAGCGGCGCCAGCTTGTCGCTGCCGTCGGTGACCGTCGCCCCCCGTCCGAACCCCGAGGAGTAGTCATGACCGTCACGACGGCCCCGGTGGAGTTCGATCCGTTTTCGGACGAGTTCTTCAACGACCCGTACGAGACGTATCGGCGTCTGCGCGACGAGGCGCCCGTCTACTACAGCGAGCGGTATGGCTTCTACGCGCTGTCACGCTTCGCCGACGTCCTGGCGGCGCATCGGGACTGGGAAGGGTTCTCGAGCGCGCACGGCGTCGAGCTGTTCCTGCTTTCGAAGGACCCCGAGGAGATCGCCAGCTACCGGAACATCATCATGATGGATCCTCCGGAGCACGACCGCTTCCGAGCCCTCGTGAGTCGCGTGTTCACCCCGCGTGCGGTGACTGCGCTCGAGCCCATGATCCGTGAGGTCATCTGCAGCTTCCTGGACTCACTGAACGACGAGCTCGAGTTCGACGCCGTGGCCGACTTCGCCGCGCCGTTCCCCGTCGAGGTGATCTCCCGCATGCTCGGCGTTCCCGAGGAGCACCGCCAGGGCATCCGTCACCGCATCGACCTGGGCCTCCATCGTGAGCCGGGTCAGACGGAGCCGAGTCAGGAGAACATGCAGGCGGTCCTCGAGAACGGGATCTACTTCCACGAGCTCACGGTCGACAAGCGCAAGAACCCCGGTGACGACATGCTGTCACGGCTCACGCAGGTCACCGTCGACCGCGGCGACGGTGTCGAGACGGGCCTCGACGACGCCGAGATCACCGGGTTCGCGACGTTGCTCGGGGGGGCGGGCGCCGAGACGGTCACCAAGCTCGTCGGCAACGCCGCCGTCCTGTTCCACCGGAACCCCGAGCAGTGGCAAAAGATCGTCGACGACCGCGAGAAGATCCCGCGCGCCGTCGAGGAGATCCTCCGCTACTGGCCGCCGTCGCAGTACCAGGGCCGGTTCTCCCACGAGGAGCGTGAGCTCGACGGCGGGACGGTCCCAGCGGGGTTCCCCGTGCTCCTCATCACCGGCGCGGCGACGCGCGACCCGCGGGCCTTCGATCGCCCCGACGACGTCGACGTCGAACGGCAGCCGGGAATCACCATAGGGTTCGGCCACGGTGTGCACAGCTGTCTCGGGGCGGCGCTGGCGCGCATGGAGAGCCGCATCGCGATCGAAGAGCTGCTCCGCCGGTGGCAGCGGCTCGAGGTCGACGAAGCCGGCCTCCGCAGGGTGCAGATGGCCAACGTCGCCGGCTACTCGAACGTGCCGGTCCGCGCCCTTCGCTGACCCGCTACCCGACGGCCTCCGGGTTGGTCGGTATCGAGGTGAGGTCGGCCGGGAAGCACAGGAACGGCTTGCCCGACTGGCCGAAGACCGGCTTGAACTTGGCGTTCTCGACCTTCAGGAACGCGAAGCAGCCGGGAGCCTGGGTGTGGGCCTTGGTCCAGTCGACGGGAGGGAGGATGCCGTCGGCGTTGTAGTTCGTCATCTTGTTGATGGCGTCGATGACCTTCTGGCGGGTGAAATCGCACCCCGCCGCCTTGAGGCCCCTCACGAACAGGTCGGCGTTGAGCCACCCGACGTATGAGTTCTCGTTCATGGTGCCGCCACTCTTCTTGATCCACTTCTCGTAGCGCTTCAGGCCGGCGGGCTTGGGCGTCGTCTGGAACGGTGCGTACGGAATCGCCAAGTAGTTCCCGTTCGCCACGTCGGCGTTCTTCTCGATGCGCTCCTGGTTGTATGCGTTCGGCAGGATCATCGGAGCATTCAAGCCCTGCTTCTTCATCTCACGCGCGAGCGTGAACGCGCCGTTGGCATCCACAGACGGGATGACGAGGTTGACCTTCTCGTCCTTCATCTTCGATACCTGCACGCTGTAGTCCACCGCGCCGAACGACAGGCTCGTGTCTTTGAACACGACCTTCCCCGACTTCGGGAACTTCTGGAACGTCTGCTCGATGGCGTCGGACGACCCCGATGACTGAGGCACGTTGTACGCGATCAGGCCCAGGCGCTTCTTGTTGAGCTTCTGCGCCAGCCACGCGTCTGAGTAATAGCTGGGGCCCGCGGTCTTGAGATTGAGGAACGAACCCGATTGGCCGAACAGGTTTGACGGCCCCGGATTGGCGTCCTCCGACCCCCATTCGCCGTTGATGAGCCAGCCGAAGGTGGGGATCCCCTGGCTGACGAGCAGCTCGGCACCCGAGAACAGGGACGTCGCTATGGGCAGCGCGGCGAAAACGTTGTCATCGAGCAGCCCCTGCACCTCTTGCCGGTTGTTCGCGAGGACGTCGTCGCGCTTCGACGCGAGGACGAGCTTGCGGCCGCAGACGCCGCCGGAGGAGTTGACGTAGTCGAAGTACGCCTGTGCGCCGTCGAAGGCCGGCCCCCCGGGATTGTTGCCGGTCGGGTCGTTCGACACGGTCCCGACTCCGCCGACCCGGATCTCCGAGTTCGTCACGCCCGGCTCGTTGACCGGCGGATTCTGCTGCGCGCCCGCCTCGGCGACACCGAACAGCGAGACGGTGACCAGCACCGCCACGGCCGCCACCACGGCGCGCACTCCCCGACGACTACCCACTGGACGCCCCGACATCGTCGACCCCCCGTGACGATCGCTTCCGGACTGCCCCGACCGGCGCACTCCTCGAGATCCGCCTCCCAGACCCCGCCTCGCTCGGCCGTGGTTTAACACCTGCGTCGCTCGCCTTCCAGTCACCCTGAGCCTGTCTTAGTTTCGTAAGGTCTCTGTCGGGCTGCACGCGCCGGTGGCACCGCCTGCTCTAACAGGTACGTCATGCGACCGACTCCGTGGTCCGCCGGCAAGGGGCGCCCGGTCGCTCGCTCCGCGGCGTGACGCCGGGCCCGGCCGGCACGATCGGCGGCAGGTCGGCCGTCGAGAGGATGCCCGGCGGTGCGGCGCACACGTACGGAATCGCGTTCACGGGGCGGTTCGCCGGCCGACCGGTCCGTCGTGGTGAGGACACCGATCGGGTCGTCGCCGCACAGGACTCCCGCGTCGACTCCCTGCATGTCGGGGTCGTACACGAGGGCTCCGGCGAGCCGGAGCGCCGGATGCCGGATCACCTCGCGCAGCGCGCGGACACCGATGTTGCCCGTCGCCCACTGCACGACCCGCAACGGCGTCCCACTCAACTCGCCTCCCCCCCGACGGGCGCGGCCAGCGGAAGTGGCGCACTCATCAGATGAGAATTAGATTATCACCTCTGAGAGGGACACGGCAAGAGGCCGGCACCGACATCGCCGAGTTTCGGTCCGCGCTCCACGCGTGGCTCGACGCGCATCACGACGAGCTCGCGCCGCGGTTCGAACCTCCGGGGACGCTCGACGATCACGTCCACCAGATGCAGCGCGTGAAGTCCATCCTCTTCGACGCGGGCTGGATGCGGTACGGCTGGCCGGAAGGCGTCGGTGGGCTGGGGGGCTCGCCGATGCTCCGCACGGAGCTCGGCGCGGCGCTGGCGGCGCGCGACCTGACCGACTCCGGGCTCTACTCCCTCGTCGAGGTGCTCGCGCCGACGGTGATCGACTTCGCGCCCGGGGAGCTCGCCGCCGAGGTCGTCCCCCGACTCCTCTGCGGGGCGGAGATCTGGTGTCAGGGATTCTCCGAGCCCGGGACGGGCAGCGACTTGGCGTCGCTGGCGTGCCGCGCAGTTCCGGACGGCGACGCACGTGCGGCATCGAGGTGGGTGATCGACGGTCAGAAGGTCTGGACCAGCCTGGCGCAGTACGCCCACCGCTGCGTCCTGCTCGCGCGCACCGGCGCGCCCGACTCGCGCCACCGCGGTATCACCGCGTTCTTCGTCGACATGGACACACCGGGCATCACCGTGACGCCGCTGGAGATGATCAACGGTGTGCAGGAGTTCGCTCAGGTGTTCTTCGACGGCGTGATCGTCCCCGCCGACCGGATGATCGGCGAGCTCGACCAAGGGTGGGCCGTCGCGATGAGCATCCTCCCCTACGAACGCTCGTCGTGCTTCTGGCAGCGGATCGCGTTCCTCTACCGCCGGCTCCAACAGCTCGTCGAGGTGGCTCCCGACACCGAGCGCGCCGCCGCCGTGATCGGCGACGCATACGTCACCCTTCACGCGCTGCGGTCTCGATCCCGCGTCACTCAGCACCGTCTGGCCGCGGGAGAGACCCTCGGCGCGGAGACGTCGATCGACAAGGTCCTCGTCGCCACGGCGGAGCAGGTCACGTACGACGCCGCCCGGCGTGTCCTGCCGGGCCTGGTGGAGATGGACGACAGCGGCCTCGGCGCCTTGTGGCGCAGCGAGTACCTCTATTCGCGGGCGGCCACGATCTACGGCGGAACCGCCGAAGTGCAGAGAAACATCATCGCCCGACGCCTGCTCGGCCTCGGAGGTGACGAGTGATGGACGCCGCCGAGCGAGCGCTCCTGGAAACGACGGTGCGCGACACGATCGAACGGGGCGCCTTGCGCGGCGGGGCCGCGGTAGATGACGCGTTGGCGGACGTCGGGTGGCCGGAGATGCTGGGTGCCGAACCTCGTGAGGCGGTCGAGATGGTGTTCCGGGCGCTCGGCGCCGCCAACGCGACGGCATCGCCGCTCGACGACGTGATGGCGTACGCGCTCGATACCGAACCGCGCTTGGACCTCGCCGTCGTGCTGCCGCCGTTCGCTTCGTGGGATCCGCCGGGGGACACCACCGCAGGTCGCGTGTCCGCCTTCGGGCTCGCCACCGCCCGCACCGTCGCTGCCCGGCAGCTGCTCGTGGTGTGTGCCGCCGAGGGCGAGCTGTCGATGGCGATCGTCGACGCGGCCACCGTGGACGTGCGCTCGGTCCAGGGTCTCGATCCGCGGGCGGGCTTCGGGCTCGTGCGCCTCGAGGACGTCGCCGCGCAGGTGTCGGCGCTCGAGCCGCGAGCGTGGGACGAAGCCGTCGCGCTCGGCCGCCGGGCGCTCGCGTACGAGATGGCGGGCGCGTGCCGAGCCATGCTCGACCTCGCACGGGAGCACGCACGTGAGCGAGTGCAGTTCGACCGCCCGATCGCACGCTTCCAAGCCGTCCGTCACCGGCTCGCCGAAGCCCTGGTGGCGCTCGAGACGCTCGACGCCACCCTCGACGCCGCCGCCGACGGGCCGGGCCCCGTCACCGCCGCGCTCGCGAAGGCAGTCGCCGGCCGCAGCGCGCAGACGGTCGGCGCGGATTGTCAGCAGGTGCTCGCCGGCATCGGCTTCACGACCGATCATCCGTTCCACCGGTTCTTGAAGCGCACGATGACGCTCCAAGGCATCCTCGGCACCGCCGACGACGTCACCTTCGACGTCGGACGCCGGCTCCTCGCCGAGCGCCACGTCCCCACCCTGGTCGAGCTCTGATGGGAGTTGAGCCGTGACCGACTTCGACAACGTCGATTTCTTCCGCGACGAGACCGTCGTTCCCGACCCCTATCCCTATTTCGACGCGCTCCGCGAGCAGTGCGCAGTGCTCCGTGAGTCGCACCACGACGTCGTCATGGTCACCGGGTACGAGGAGGCGACCGCGGTGTACCACGACACTGCGACCTTCTCGTCGTGCAACTCGGTGACCGGCCCGTTCCCGGGCTTCCCCGTCCCTCTGGAAGGCGACAACGTGAGTGCGCTCATCGAGGCACACCGTGACGAGCTGCCCTTCAGCGATCAGCTGCCGACGCTCGATCCGCCCGTGCACACCGCCCACCGCGCGCTGCTCATGCGGTTGATCACGCCGAAGCGTCTGAAGGAGAACGAGGAGTTTATGTGGCGGCTCGCCGATCGGGTCATCGACGAGTTCGCCGCGACCGGCCGGTGCGAGTTCGTCCGCGCGTACGCCGTGCCGTTCACGATGCTCGTGATCGCCGATCTGCTCGGTGTTCCCGAGGAGGACCACGAGACGTTCCGGCGTGCGCTCGGAGGCAGGCCCGACCGCGCCGTCGGAAGCACCGAACGTGACGCCATGATGCACAAGCCGCTCGAGTACCTCTACGAGCGGTTCACTTCGTACATCGAGGACCGGCGACGCGAGCCGGGCGGCGACGTGCTGACCGACCTCGCCACGGCAACGTTCCCGGACGGCTCGATCCCCGACGTGATCGATGTCGTTCGCGTGGCGGCCAACCTCTTCGCAGCCGGTCAGGAGACCACCGTCCGTCTGCTCGGCACCGCGCTCCAGCTCATCGCCGAGCGTCCCGACCTCCAACAACTGCTCCGAGACGATCGCACTCGCATCCCCGGTTTCGTCGAGGAGACGCTCCGGTTCGAGAGCCCGGTCAAGGGCGACTTCCGGCTCGCGCGCGTCCCGACGACCATCGGCGGGGTCGACATCGCGGCCGGCACCACCCTGATGGTGCTCAACGGTGCCGCCAACCGTGACCCGCGCCGGTTCGAGAGCCCGGCCGAGTTCGACCTCGACCGGCCGAACGTCCGCCAGCACCTGGCCTTCGGGTTCGGCGTCCACACCTGCCCGGGTGCTCCCCTGGCTCGGGCCGAGGCCCGTGTCAGCATCGAACGGCTCCTCGACCGCATGACCGACATCCGGGTCTCGGAGGCAGAGCACGGTCCCCCCGGGGCCCGTCGCTACGAGTACATGCCGACGTACATTCTGCGCGGCCTGCAGCGCCTCCACCTCGTGTTCGAGCCCGTCGAACCTCGCTGACGCGCGCAGGCGGAAACGGGCTTCTCACAAATGGAGATCGGTGCTATCGTCGGGCGAGCGCCGCCACCCGGGGGGATCCACGCCGATGCCGCTGTTCCCGAAGCCCGCCGAAGGTTCCTGGACCGAGCACTACCCCGACCTCGGCACGGGGCCGGTCTCGTACGAGGACTCGATCTCCCCCGACGTCTACGAGCGCGAGCGCGACGCGATCTTCTCCCGTACGTGGCTGAACGTCGGGCGCGTCGAGCAGCTGCCGCGGGTCGGGAGCTACTTCACGAAGGAGATCGACGCCGCGCGTACGTCGATCGTCGTCCTACGGTCGTCGGCCGACGAGGTCCGCGCGTTCTTCAATATCTGCCGCCACCGGGGCAACAAGCTCGTGTGGAGCGATTACCCGGGCGAGGAGACGAGCGGGGTGTGCCGGCAGTTCACGTGCAAGTACCACGGGTGGCGGTACAACCTCGAGGGTCAGTGCACGTTCGTGCAGCAGGAGGAGGAGTTCTTCGACCTCGACAAGCAGGACTACGGCCTTGCGCCGGTTCAGACCGAGGTGTGGGAGGGGTTCGTCTTCGTCAACCTCGATCCCACGAACACCACGCCGCTGCGCGAGTACCTCGGCACGTTCGCGAAGGGGCTCGAGGGCTACCCGTTCCACGAGCTCACCCAGGTTCACAGGTACCGCGCTGACGTCGGGAGCAACTGGAAGCTCTTCATCGACGCCTTCACCGAGTTCTACCACGCACCCGTCCTGCACGCGAAGCAGTCGGTCGCCGATCAATCACAGCGGCTGAACACCATGGGCTACGAGGCGCTGGCGTACGAGCTCGATGGTCCGCACGGGATGGTGTCGACGTGGACCGGTACGGGCGTACCGCCCAAGGACATGCGTCATGTGAAGCCGATCGAGCAGAAGGCTCGGAGCGGGCTGTTCGGGCCGTGGGATGCGCCCGACCTCGGACTCGACGAGCTCCCGCCCGCGCTCAATCCGGCGGGTCACAAGGCGTGGGGACTCGACTCGTTCCTGTTCTTCCCCAACTTCATGGTGCTGATCTGGAAGCCGAACTGGGTGATCACGTACCACTACTGGCCGACGTCGTACAACACGCACATCTTCGAAGGGACGTGCTACTTCGCGCCGCCGAAGAATGCTCGTGAGCGCCTCGCGCAGGAGCTTGCCGTCGTGACGTTCAAGGAATACGCGCTCCAGGACGGCAACACGCTGGAGGCGACGCAGTCCATGCTCGAGTCGCGGACGCCGGTGAAGACCTTCCCGCTGAACGACCAGGAGATCCTGCTGCGCCATCTCCACAAGACAGCGCAGCGCTACGTGAGCGAGCACGAGCAGCAGGACTCGCGCACGCCGGCCGCGGTCTGACCAAGGAGCGCGTCACGATGCCCACGACCCTTCCTGCCGAGTTCGCCGACCTCGAGCTCTTCGCCGACTGGGCGATCCCCACCGAACGTGCGCGTTACGCGAAGCGGATCTCGAGCACCATGGACGAGCTCCAGGCCTTCTACGACGCCGCGTTCCCCCGGATGGACGACGCCCTCGCCTACCTCGAGCAGTTCTCGATGGACGCGGTTCCTGAGGACGCTACGCACCTGCTGTGGCTCTATTGCGCGCTGATGACCGCTTCGTTCCCGGTCGAGGTGTGGCGCCAGCCCCGCGTCCCCGACAGCGGCGCCTCCAGCTTCGACGCCGTCCTCGAACCCGCGATCTGACGGCGCATGGCGCCACCCCGCACCCCGAGCCCACCGATCCGTCTGCTCAGTGCGCGTCTGGTCGACGTCGACGGCGGCGAGCTCGTCGAGCCGGCGGACATCCTGATCGAGGGCGAG
>DATFXK010000253.1:0-5449 GCA_035316005.1 Acidimicrobiia bacterium
CGCGGCCCTCGGCGGTTTCACCGCCGTGGTCGCGATGCCGAACACCAAGCCGCCCCTCGACGACGCCGCCGTCGTCGCGTCGGTGCTCGCCGCCGGCCGCGCCGCGTCGTGCGACGTCGCGGCGGCGGGTTGCATCACGAAGGGGCGCGCCGGCGAGGAGCTCGCGCCCATGGGCGAGCTCTATGCGCTCGGCGTCCGCGTCTTCACAGACGACGGCGCGTGTGTCGACGACGCCGGGGTCATGCGGCGCGCGCTCGAGTACGCCGGAGCGCTGCCCGGCGCCGTGGTCGCGCAGCACGCCGAAGACGCCGGGCTCGCCGCCGGCGGGCACATGCACGAAGGCGCGTGGTCCAGCCGCCTCGGCATCCCCGGACGCCCCGAAGCGGCCGAGGCCACCGTCGTCGCCCGCGACGTGATGCTGGCCGAGCTCACCGGCACGCCCGTCCACTTCCTCCACCTGTCGACGGCGGCCGCCGTCGATCTCGTCCGCGACGCGAAGCAACGCGGCATCCCCGTCACCGTCGAGGTCGCGCCCCACCACTTCACGCTCACGGACGCCGAATGCCGGACGTTCGACCCCGCGTTCAAGGTCCATCCGCCGCTGCGCACCGACGCCGACGTCACCGCGATCAAGCAGGGGCTCGCCGACGGCACCATCGACGCCATCGCCACCGACCACGCGCCGCACGTGCCCGAGGCCAAGGAGCAGCCGTTCGAGGAGGCGCCGCCCGGGATGCTCGGCCTCGAGACCGCCTTCGCGCTCATGCTCAGCGAGCTCGTCGAGCCGGGCGTTCTCGAGCTCGCCGAAGCGCTGGCGTGCCTCTCGTGGCAGCCGGCCGCGATCGCCGGGCTCGATGCCCACGGCGGCCCGATCGAGCCGGGCCGGCCCGCCAACCTGTGCGTCGTCGACCCCGCCGTGCGCTGGGAGGTCGACCCGAGCCGGCTCGCGAGCCGGGCCCGCAACACGCCCTACGCCGGCCGCAAGCTCACCGGCCGTGTCCGTCACACCGTCTTGGGGGGAGAGCCGGTGGTCGTGGACGGGATCGCGCAGCGATGACGCGCGACGCGCTCCTCGTGCTGTCCGACGGGGCCGCGTTCGAGGGCGAGGCGGTCGGGCACGTCCCCGAATCGGGCGTCGCGACGGGGGAGGTTGTGTTCAACACCGCGCTGTCCGGCTACCAGGAGATCCTCACCGACCCGTCCTACGCCGGGCAGATGATCACCTTCACCTACCCGCACATCGGCAACTACGGCGTCAATCCCGACGACGTCGAGAGCCGCCGGCCGTTCTGCTCCGGCGTGCTCGTGCGCGATCTCGCCCGCCGTCCCAGCAATTGGCGCGCCACCGAGAGCCTCGACGAGTTCCTGCGCCGCCACGGCGTCCCCGGCATCGCCGGCATCGACACGCGCCGCCTCACGCGTCACCTGCGCGAGGCGGGGGCACTGCCGGGCGCGTTCGGGACCGACGAGACCGCCGTGCGGGCGGCGGCGTCGGTGGCGGTCCCTACGGATGGGCTCGATCTCGTCGCCGCCGTGACCACCGACGAGCCGTACACTGCCGGCGATCCCGACGGCGCGTTCCACGTCGTCGCCTACGACTTCGGTATCAAGGCGACGATCCTGCGCCACCTCGCCGGTGCCGGATGCTTCGTCGAGGTGGTGCCGGCCTCGACGCCCGCCGCGGAGGTCATCGCCCGCCGGCCCGACGGCGTGTTCCTCTCCAACGGCCCCGGCGACCCGGCGGCGGTGGCGGGCGCGGCCGAGACCGTCGCCTCGCTGCTCGGCGAGGTGCCCGTGTTCGGCATCTGCCTCGGCCACCAGATCCTCGGCCTCGCGCTGGGGGCCGACACGTTCAAGCTCCGGTTCGGTCATCACGGCGCCAACCATCCCGTGCGCCAGGAGTCGACGGGCCGCGTCGAGATCACCAGCCAGAACCACAACTACGCCGTCGACGTCGACTCCCTGCGCGGCGCCGCGGTCACCCACGTCAACCTGAACGACGGCGTGGTCGAGGGCTTCCGCGTCCTCGATGCGCCCGCTTTCGGCGTGCAGTACCACCCCGAGGCCGGTCCCGGCCCGCACGACGCGTCATACCTCTTCGACGAGTTCACGACCCTCATGGCGGAGGCGGGGTAGGCGTGGCGCGCCGCGACGACCTCGAGACGATCCTCATCGTCGGCAGCGGCCCCATCGTGATCGGACAGGCGTGCGAGTTCGACTACTCGGGGACGCAGGCGTGCAAGGTGCTGCAGTCCGAGCGCTACCGCGTCGTGCTCGTGAACTCGAACCCGGCGACGATCATGACCGACCCGGAGTTCGCCGCTGCGACGTACGTCGAGCCGCTCGACGTTCCCAGCCTGACGCGGATCATCGAGCGCGAACGACCGGACGCTCTCCTCCCGACCCTGGGTGGGCAGACGGCACTGAACCTCGCCGTCGCCCTCCACGACGCGGGTGTCCTCGAGAGGTTCGGCGTCGAGCTCATCGGCGCCGGCGTCGACGCCATCCGCGTCGCCGAGAACCGCCACGAGTTCAAGGCGGCGATGGAGGAGATCGGCCTGGCCGTGCCCACGTCGGGGTTCGCCACGACGCTGGGCGAAGCGATCGAGATCGCCGAGAGCGTGGGATACCCGCTCATCGTGCGGCCCTCGTTCATCCTCGGCGGGGGCGGGACCGGGGTCGCGCACGATCCCGACGAGATGCGCGCGATCGCCGAGCGGGGCCTGGCCGCCAGCCCCGTCACGGAGATCCTGATCGAGCAGTCGGTTGTGGGCTGGAAGGAGTTCGAGCTCGAGGTCATGCGCGACCACGCCGACAACGTCGTGGTCATCTGCTCGATCGAGAACGTCGATCCCATGGGCGTCCACACGGGTGACTCGATCACGGTCGCCCCCGCCCAGACCCTGACCGACGTCGAGTACCAGCGGATGCGTGACGCCGCGTTCGCGTGCATCCGCCGCATCGGCGTCGACACCGGGGGATCGAACATCCAGTTCGCGGTCGACCCGGCCGACGGCCGGCAGCTGATCATCGAGATGAACCCGCGCGTCTCGCGGTCGAGCGCCTTGGCGAGCAAGGCGACCGGGTTCCCGATCGCGAAGATCGCGGCGCGCCTCGCCGTGGGGTACCGGCTCGACGAGGTCGTGAACGACATCACCGGCGAGACGCCGGCGTCGTTCGAGCCCACCATCGACTACGTCGTCACGAAGGTCCCGCGCTGGGCGTTCGAGAAGCTTCCGGGAGCGACGCCGACGCTCGGGACGATGATGCAGTCGGTCGGGGAGGCGATGGCGGTCGGCCGAACGTTCCCGGAATCGCTCCAGAAGGCGATCCGGTCGCTGGAGACGGGCCGCCACGGTCTCAACTGCGACTCCGGCGAGACCCCGCTGGCCGCGGAGGGCGACGACGACCTCGTGCGGGCCGCCGCCGTCCCCACGCCCGACCGCGTCTTCGCGATCGAAGCCGCGCTCCGCCGCGGCGTGCCCACCGATCGCGTGGCCGCCGCCACCGGCGTCGACCCGTGGTTCCTCGACGGCATGCTGCAGATCGTCGAAGAGCGCTCCCGTCTCGCAGCGGTCGGGCTCGACGGCGCGACCCGAGCCGACTGGCGCCGGGCGAAGCGGTTGGGGTTCTCCGACGCCCAGCTCGCCTACCTGTGGCGGACCGACGAATCCGCCGTGCGCGCGGCGCGCCTCGATACCGGCGTCGGGGTCACGTACAAGACGGTCGACACGTGCGCGGCCGAGTTCGCGGCGAAGACCCCGTACCACTACGGCACCTTCGAGGACGAGGACGAGGTCGCACCGCTGGCCAAGCCGGCGGTCGTGATCCTCGGCAGCGGCCCCAACCGCATCGGCCAGGGCGTCGAGTTCGACTACTGCTGCGTGCACGCCGCCTTCGCGCTCTCCGCTGCGGGGTACGAGACGGTGATGGTCAACTGCAACCCGGAGACCGTCTCGACGGACTACGACACGAGCGACCGGCTGTTCTTCGAGCCGCTCACCGGGGAGGACGTCCTCGCGATCTGCACGACGCTCGCCGCCCGCGGGGAGCTCGCGGGCGTGATCGTGAGCCTCGGCGGGCAGACGCCGCTGAAGCTGGCGCGCACGCTCGGGGACGCCGGCATCCCGGTCCTCGGGACGAGCCCGGCGTCGATCGACCTCGCCGAGGATCGCGAGCGGTTCAACGCCCTGTGCACCCAGCTCTGCATCCCACAGCCCGAGGGCGGCACCGCCGCCTCGCCGGCCGACGCCCGCGCCGTCGCCGGGCGCATCGGGTACCCGGTGCTCGTCCGGCCGTCCTACGTGCTCGGCGGGCGCGCCATGCAGATCGTCTACGACGCCGACGGGCTCGACGGCGCCATGGCCGAGCTCACCGGCACCGGCAGCCTCGGCCGCGAGGGAGGGCTGAGCGCGACACGACCTGCACTGATCGACCGGTTCCTCGAGGACGCGATCGAAGTCGACGTCGACGCGCTGCGCGACTCCACCGGCGACGTCGTCATCGGCGGGGTCATGGAGCACATCGAGGAAGCCGGCGTGCACTCGGGTGACTCTGCCTGCGTGATCCCGCCGACGACGCTCTCGGCGCCGGTGATCGCGACGATCGAGGAGCACACGCGTGCGCTCGCGTCGGCACTCGACGTCCTCGGGCTGCTGAACGTGCAGTACGCCGTGAAGGACGGCGAGGTCTACGTCATCGAAGCGAACCCGCGCGCGAGCCGCACCGTGCCGTTCGTCAGCAAGGCGACGAGCGTCCCGCTGGCGAAGCTGGCCGCCCGGGTCATGCTGGGCGCGATGCTGTCCGAGCTGCGGGCCGAGGGGTATCGGGTTCCGCGGCAGGGGAGCGGAGGGCACGTGGCGGTGAAGGAAGCCGTGCTCCCCTTCGACCGCTTCCCGGAGGTCGACACGCTGCTCGGCCCGGAGATGCGCTCCACGGGCGAGGTGATGGGCGTCGACCGCTCGTTCGGGCTCGCCTTCACGAAGAGCCAGGCGGCGGCGGGGAACCGGCTGCCCGAAGGTGGCACCGTGTTCCTCTCGCTCGCCGATCGCGACAAGCCCGCCGGAATGGTCGCGGCCCGCCGGCTGGTGGAGCTGGGGTTCTCGATGGTGGCGACGGCGGGCACGGCCGCCGCGCTCGAGGCCGAGGGACTCGTCGCCGAGGCGATCGTCGGGAAGCTGCGCGACGACGACCGGGAGGGCCTCGACGCGGTCGAGCTGCTCTCGTCGGGCAAGGTCGACCTCGTGGTGAACACGCCGCGAGGTCGCGGGCCACGCGCCGACGGCGACCACATCCGGCGCACGGCGACGCGCCACAAGGTGCCCTGCATCACCACGGTGTCCGCCACGCTCGCGGCGTCGGCCGGGATCGCCGAGCGGGCCGCGCACGCGCCGATGGTGCGCTCGCTGCAGGAGTACCACGACGACGGCCAGCTCCGCCTCGAGGTCTG
>DATFXK010000254.1:0-3188 GCA_035316005.1 Acidimicrobiia bacterium
TCGTGCGGTCGAGCGCCCCGGTCGTCGCCGTCCGTGGCATCCTCGGCCCGTCCGGCGCGTCCCTTGCGCTCGGGGTCGCGAGCCGGTAACGCGACATCAGAGCGCGACCGGCGACGAGCTGACCGAAGTTCTGGGACGCGGCCGTCAGCATCGTGATCCCGCTCCACGCCACGACGGTGTGGCCGATGGTGCGCGTCCGATGCCAGCGGTCGGCGAGGTACCCGGCGGGCACGGTGACGATCCCGTTGACGAGCACGAACGCCGAGATCAGGATCCCGATGCCGAAGTCGTCGATGCCGAAGTCGGCCTTGAATTGCGGGACGACACCTCGCACGAGGTTCTGGTCGACCTGGTCGATGAGCACGACCAGGCCCAACACCCACATCGGCCACGCACCGACCCGCACCGCCGCCGCTCGCGCCCGTTCGCCGGCGGGGGTGGTCGCCATCGGGTCGTCGACCGTGTCGGCCACGGCGGGAGTCTTGCAGGATGGCCGGCCACGCGACGGCCGTCGGTAGATTCAACGCCGTGGTCGTCCGCATCGTGCTCGCCGTCGGGCTGATCGCGATCGCGTGCGTGGTTGCGTTCGTGCTGCAACGGCGCCGGCCGGCACCGCCGCCGCGCGACGTCTATCCCGTTCCCCGGCAACTCGACCGATCCGACTTTCCCCGCGCGACCACACCATGGCTGGTTGCGTTGTTCTCGTCGACGGCGTGCGACTCGTGCGAAGGGCTCCCGGCCAAGATGGAGGTTCTCGAGTCGGCCGACGTCGCCACGTGTGAGATCGAGTACCACGCGCAACCGGAGCTACACCGGCGCTACGACATCGCCGGCATCCCGACAACGGTGGTCGCTGACGGAGACGGCGTGGTGCGGGCCGCGTTCGTGGGGGCGTTCACCGCCACCGATCTCTGGGCCGCCGTCGCCGAGGCCCGGGCGCCCGGCTCGACACCCGAGCCGGAGCTGGGCGGGTTGAACTAGGCGCGCGCGCTCAGTCGGCGCGGAAGGGGTTGGTCGGCGCGCCGACGGCGTCGTCGACGTCGCTGAGCGAATCGCCTTCGGGCAGCTCCTCGGCGTCGACCTCGGTGCCGTCGGCCCGGGTGACCTTGCGGGGGCCGCCCGCCTTGTGGCCCATGGCCTCGTCGACCAGGCGGGCGACCTCGTCGCCGTCCAGGGTCTCCTCGACGAGCAGTGCGTGGGCCACGGCCTCGAGACCGGCGCGGTGCTCGGACAGCACCTTGCGGGCGCGCTCCTCCTCCTCCCGGAGGATGCGCTCGACTTCCTCGTCGATGACGCGTGCGGTGTCGTCCGAGTAGTCCCGGGTGTGGACGAGGTCCTCACCGAGGAACACCGCGCCCTGCGATCCCCAGGCCATCGGTCCGATGCGATCGGACATGCCCCACTCGCGCACCATCTTGCGGGCGAGCTCGGTGATCCCGACGAGGTCGTTCTGCGCGCCGGTCGACAGGTGACCGAACACGATCTCCTCGGCGACGCGCCCGCCGAGCCGCACCACGAGCGAGTCGGCGATGTACTCCCGCTTGTAGATGTGCCGTTCCTCGACCGGCAGCTGTTGGGTCACGCCCAGCGCCATGCCGGTCGGCAGGATCGTCACCTTGTGCACCGGGTCGGCGTGCTCGAGCACGTAGCCGAGCACGGCATGACCGCCTTCGTGGTAGGCGACGACCTCCTTCTCCTCCTCGGTGAGGGCCATCGACTCGCGCTTGAGGCCCATGAGGACGCGATCGCGCGCCGCCTCGAAGTCCTCGGCGTGGATCTCGTTCTCGCCCCGCCGTACCGCGAACAGCGCTGCTTCGTTGACGAGGTTTGCCAGGTCGGCGCCGCTCATCCCCGGGGTGCCGCGGGCGATGATGTCGACGTCCACGTCCGGCGCGAGCTTCTTGTCCTTGAAGTGCACCTTGAGGATCTCGACCCGCTCGTCTTGAGTCGGCAGGGGCACGATGATCTGACGGTCGAAGCGCCCGGGCCGGAGGAGCGCGGCGTCGAGGATGTCGGGCCGGTTCGTCGCCGCCATCATCACGATGCCCTCGGTGGCCTCGAAGCCGTCCATCTCGGCCAGCATCTGGTTCAGCGTCTGCTCACGCTCGTCGTGGCCGCCACCCAGGCCGGCGCCGCGCTTGCGGCCGATCGAGTCGAGCTCGTCGACGAAGATGATCGCCGGAGCCTGCTTCCGGGCCGTCTGGAAGAGGTCGCGCACCCGCGCCGCGCCGACGCCGACGAACATCTCCATGAAGTCGGAGCCGGTCACGGACACGAACGGCACGCCCGCTTCGCCCGCCACGGCCCGGGCGATGAGCGTCTTCCCGGTGCCGGGCGGGCCCACGAGCAGGACGCCCTTGGGGATCCGGGCCCCGATCTGCTTGAACTTCCCCGGATTCTTCAGGAAGTCCACGACCTCGGCGATCTCCTGTTTGACCGGGCCGTAGCCGGCCACGTCGTTGAACGTGGTCTTCGGCTTCTCGGTGGAGTACACCTTCGCCCGGCTGCGCCCGATGTTCATCACCGCGCCCATCTGACCCTGGGCGCGCCGGTTGATCCAGATGAAGATCCCGATGATCAGGGCGAGCGGGATGAGCCAGATGAGGACTTCGCCCAGGATGTTGGAGCCTTCGCGGACGTACTTGAAGTTGACGCCCTTCTCCTGGAGCCGGGCGATCTCCGTCTCCTGGAAGTCGTTGTTCGGCCCGGAGCTCGTGAACTCCTTCTTGCCGCCCTGCTCGGTCTTGAAGGTCCCGCTGATCTTCCCGTTCTCGGGGTCGAACTCGACGCTCTCGACGTTGCCGTCCTCGACCGCCTTCTGGAACTGCGAGTAGCTGAGCTCCGCCTTCGAGTTGTCGGTGCGGCCGAAGTTGAAGAAGAAGACCCCGCCGACGAGGAGCGCGCCGATGATCAACCAGGGGAGCCACCGCGTGGGTGTGGGCGTCGGTGCCTGTCCGCCGGGACGGGGGTTCCGACCGGGGGGAAGGTCGGAGGGGCGGCGACTCATGCGTGGGGTGCCTTGTCGGTTCGGGGCGGACGCGGCGCGTCCGCGGTCCGCCCATGGTACGGCTGCCGGACCGCGAGCACGTCCGCGGCTTCGAAATCCCACCCTTGACCGCCCCGCGTCACAGGTATACCTTGCGAACTGCCCTTCGCAGGGGCGGACAAACGGAGCCGAAAGGCGAAGA
>DATFXK010000255.1:0-14809 GCA_035316005.1 Acidimicrobiia bacterium
CGTCCCATCCGACAAGGTGTTCATCGAGCGGTTCGTCCTTCCCGAGCCGGCGCCTGCCGTCGACCACGTGGCCGTCGCCGAGTCACTCGTCGTCCGGCTCGAGCATCGGGAGACGACGCTCGATTACAACGCGGGCGACACCTTGCTCGAGGCCGCGAGGCGCGGCGGCCTCAGCCCGCCGTTCTCGTGTGAGCAGGGCAACTGCGCCACCTGCATGGCCCACCTCGAGGAGGGCACGGTGACGATGCGCGTGAACAATGCGCTGTCGGTCGACGAGGTCGAAGACGGCTGGGTGCTCACGTGTCAGTCGCTTCCCACCGCCGCGAAGGTGGTCGTCGACTACGACGCCTGATCGGACACGGTCGAGGACGGCCCGAGGACCTCGCCCGTGTGCTCGTGCAGACGCGGCGGCGGGCCGTACGTCTGACCGGAGCCGGGGCAGCGGATCGGGTTGCCGACCATCCGCAGCGGGCCGTCGGGTGTCTCGACCGACACCACCATGCCGCGTGAACGGACCAGGTCCCCGTCCAACGCGTCGGCGAGGCCGACCACCTCGCCGACCGCGATCCCGAGCGGACGGAGCCGCCGGACCCACTCACCGGCCGGCGCCTCCCGCAAGACGGCGCCGAGGTCGTCGAGGAGCTCGTCGCGGTGCTCGAACCTGGCTTGCATCGACGCGTAGCGCGGGTCCTCCGCCCACTGGGGACGACCGATCTCGGCGCAGAGCCGGCGCCAGGCGCCGTCGGAGGTCACGAACAAGGCGAGGTAGCCCGAGGCCGTCTCGAACAGCTGCGCCGGCACGTAGAACGTGTGCGCACCCAGCCTCCGGCGCGTGGGCTGGACGCCGCCGTTGAGGTACGCCGCCGCCTTGTAGTTGAGCTGCGACAGCATCACGTCGAACAGCGAGATGTCGACCTGTCCGCCCCGGCCTTCGAGCACCTTCGCCACGAGCCCGAGCGCGGCCATGATCCCCGAGGAGTTGTCGACGGCCGAGTACCCCGCCAGCTCGGGTGGCCCGTCGGGCTCCCCCGCCATCGCCGCGACGCCGGTCTCGGCCTGGATCACGTAGTCGAACGCGGGGAACTCGGCGGCCGGCCCGTCGAGCCCGTACCCCGTCAGAGCGACGCACACGATCTTCGGGTTGAAGTGACGCATGGACTCGTAGTCGAGGCCGAGGTTCCGGATCGTGGACGGGCGCATGTTCACGAGCAGGGCGTGCGCCGATGCCGCCAGCTCGCCGAGCTCGGCGCGGCCTTCGGCGGTCGTGAGGTCGATGTGCACACTGCGCTTGTTGCGGTTCAGGCTCGCGAAGTACACGTTGTGCTCGCCGACGGACTCCGCGCCCACTTGTCGCGACAGGTCGCCGCCGACGGGCTCGATCTTCACCACATCGGCGCCGAGATCGGCGAGCAGCATTCCCCCGAACGGCCCGGCGAGGATATGGCCGACTTCGAGCACCCGGATCCCGGCGAGCGGTCCGGCCGTAGGCCTCTCCATGACGATCAGAGCTCGCTGCCGACCGTCGCGAGGAATGCTTCAGTACGGCGTCGCGACGCGATTCGAGCGTCGCGGTCGGGTCCGAGCGGCAGCACGCGGAACGACAGATCGGTGGCGCCCGCGTCACGGAAGCTGCGGAGTCGGTCGAGGACGGCCGGCTCGTCGCCGGCGGCGAGGAGATCGCCGACATCCATCGCGTCCCCGTGCTCGAGGAGACGCTCGTAGTTCGGCGAGTACTCGGCGTGCCCGAGCACGCGGTTCGCCCGGTCCCGCGCCGCCTCCACCTCGTCGATCGCGCACAGCGCCACCGGGATGCCGGCCACGATGCGCGGTGGTGGCCGGCCTGCCTCTTCCGCCGCCTTCGTGATGCGAGGGGCGATGTGGTCACCGATCGCCCGCTCGTCCGCCATCCACAGGATCGTGCCCGACGCGTGCTCCCCGGCGACGCGCAACATCACCGGGGCGAGCGCCGCGAGCAGGATTGGTGTCGGGACCACGTCGGTGACGTCGAGCGGGTTGTGCACGCAGTAGGTGTCGTTCTCCACGTCGACGGGCCCGGGACCCGCGAACGCCGTGTTCAGCACCTCCACGTAGTCGCGCACCATGCCGGCCGGCCGCTCGTACGGCAGGCCGAGCATGTCGCGCACGATCCAGTGGTGGGACGGTCCCAGCCCGAGCGTGAAGCGGCCCTCGCACACCGCTTGGGTCCCCAGCGCCTGCTGCGCCATCGCGACCGGGTGACGGGTCTGGATCGGCATCACCGCCGTGCCCAGCTCGACGCGTGACGTCGCCCGGCCCATGAGAGCAACGGCCGTGAGGGCGTCGAAGTCGTTCGGGATCTGCGGCACCCAGATGGAGGTGAACCCGGCGGCCTCGGCCGCCTCGGCGTGGGCGACGAGCTTGGCGACCTTGTCGCGGTACCGCCCCCGCTCGGGGCCGATCATCAGGCCGATCCGCACGTGTCCTCTTCCCTCTCGGAGCCGGCGGCACTCGAGCGGCAATGCCATTCTCGCTATTCGAGAGCCAGCCTTGCACACGCGATGGGCGTCGTCCATACTCGTCGGCCCCGCCCACATGGAGGGACGATGAGTCGCGTCGCAGTGGTCACGGGCGCCGCATCCGGCATGGGGCTCGCGATCGCGGAGCGCCTCGCGCAGGAGAGCCACCGGGTCGCGTTGCTCGACCTCGACGGCGATGCCGCGGAGCGGGCTGCCCACGACCTCCGAGGATCGGGGGCTCATGCGCTCGCGGCCAAGGTCGACGTCACCGACCGGGGCGCGGTCGACGAGGCACTCGATCGCGTTCGCACCGAGCTCGGCCCGATCGAGATCGTGGTGACGAGCGCGGGGCTGGACGAGTTCGTGCCCTTCACGGAGATCACGACCGAGCAGTGGGACCGCATGCTCGCCGTGAACCTCACGGGAACCTTCCACTGCATCCAAGGGGCGGTCCCCGACATGCTCGCCGGGGGCTGGGGCCGAGTCGTGATGATCTCGTCCTCCAGCGCGCAGTCGGGCGCGCCGCGCATGGCGCACTACGTCGCCTCGAAGGGCGGTGTGGTCGGCTTGACCAAGGCGCTGGCCGTCGAGCTCGGACCGCACGGGATCACCGTGAACACGATCCCGCCCGGTGCCATCGATACGCCGATGAGTCGCCGGGCCCAGGCCACCGGTGATGTCCCGAGCACCGACACGATCGCCAAGATGATCCCTGTCCGAAGAACCGGGACGCCGGAGGACATCGCGGCGGCGTGCGCGTTCCTCTGCTCGGAGGAAGCCGGCTACATCACGGGTCAGCAGATCAACCTCAGCGGCGGTCGGTACCTATGAGCGCCACGGGTGCGCGCATCGCTCCCCTCCCGATCGACGGATGGGACGACGATGCGGTCGCGGCTCTGCGCGCCGCGTTCGGGGAGGACGCGGCGGAACGGCTGCTCTCGACAGAGGCGGGCGGGCCGCGGATGCCCAACGTGCTGCCGACGTTGCTGCGCCATCCCGCCTTGACGGGCCCGTTCCTCGCGTACAACGCCGTCCTGTTGAACGCACCGACAATCGAGCCACGCGCCCGCGAGCTCATGATCCTGCGCGTGGCGTGGCGGACCCGGTCCGCGTATGAATGGGCACAACACGTGCGCATCGCTCGGTCGTGTGGGATCACCGCGGCGGAGGTCGATGCCGTCGCCCACGGCGCCGTTGCCGACACCTGGTCGTCGTTCGACGCCGATCTTCTGACCGCGACGGATGAGCTCCTCGACGACTACCGCATCGACGACGACACGTGGGCCCGCCTCGCCGACCACCTCGACGAACGCCAGCTCATCGAGGTCGCGTTCATCGTGGGGACGTACACCTGCCTGGCCATGGCCTTCAACAGCTTCGGCCTCGAGCTCGACCCCGAGCTGCAGGGCACGGCGCTTCCCCCGCCGGCCGACACGAAGGCCTAGGCGACGAGCGCTACGGCGACGCGTGCGTGTCCGCCGACAGCTCCCGGAGACTCTCGACCAGGGTCTCGAGCGCCGTGCCGGTGGGGTACACGGCCGCCGCACCGGCGGCTTCGAGACGGGCGACGTCACGCTCGGGGATCGTGCCGCCGACTACGAGCAGCACGTCGTCCGCACCCGCATCGCGGAGCGCCTTGGCGGTCTTCTCCGTGAGGCCGACGTGGGCGCCGCTGAGGATGCTCAGCCCCACGATCCGGGCGTCCTCCTGCACGGCGACGGCCGCGATCGTCTCCGGGCGTTGTCGGATCCCGAGGTAGATGACCTCGAAGCCGGCATCGCGCAACGCCCGGGCGACGAGCTTCGCGCCGCGGTCGTGCCCGTCCAGCCCGGGTTTGGCCACGAGCACGCGCACCGCCATCAGAACACCGTCGGCTGCACGAACTCGCCCCATTCGCCCTTGAGCACGTCGACCATCTCGCCCAGCGTGCAGTAGGCCTGCGCACAGTCGACGAGCAGTGGCATCAGGTTGGCGTCGTCCTGTGCCGCCGCCTTGCCCAGCGCGTCGAGCGTCGCGGCGACCTCGCCGACGGACCGGGAGCGCTTCACCTCCGCGAGACGCTCGAGCTGACGAGCACGACCGGCCTCGTCGAGCTCGTATCCCTCGGTCTCGGGGGCCGCCTCTCCGGTCTGGAACGTGTTCACGCCGACGATCTGCCGCTCGCCCGACGACACGGCCTGCTCGACCCGGTACGCCTCGTCGGCGATGAGGCGGTGGAGGTACCCGTCCTCGACCGCCTTGACCATCCCGCCCCGTCGCTCAAGATCGTTCATGACCTCGACGACACGCGCCTCGACCTCGTCCGTCAGCGCCTCGACGTAATAGGAGCCGCCGAGCGGATCGGCGACCTGCGCGACCCCGGTCTCGGAGGCGAGCACCTGCTGCGTACGCAGGGCGAGCGTGGCGGAGTCCTCGCTCGGAAGCGCGAACGGCTCGTCCCATGCCGCCGTGAACATCGACTGCACGCCTCCGAGCACGGATGCGAGCGCCTCGTAGGCGACGCGCACGATGTTGTTGTGCGCCTGCGGTGCGTACAGCGAAGCGCCGCCGGCGACACAGCCGACGCGGAACATGCACGATCGGTCCTCCTGGGCGCCGTAGCGCTCGCGCACGATCCGGGCCCACCGGCGACGTCCGGCGCGGTACTTCGCGATCTCCTCGAAGAAGTCTCCGTGCGTGTAGAAGAAGAAGGACACCTGCGGCGCGAACTCGTCGATCGTCATCCGCCCCCGCGCTACGACCTCGTCGCAGTACGTGATGCCGTCCATGAGCGTGAACGCCATCTCCTGCACCGCGTTGGCGCCGGCGTCACGAAAGTGGGCGCCGGCAACGGAGATCGCGTTGAACCGCGGTACCTCCTCGGCGCAGAACTCGATCGTGTCGGCGATCAGGCGGAGCGACGGGCGCGGCGGCCAGATCCACGTGCCCCGGCTGACGTACTCCTTGAGGATGTCGTTCTGGATCGTCCCCCGTAGCTTCGTCCGGCCGACGCCGCGCTTCTCGGCCACGGCGACGTAGAAAGCGAGGATGATCGCCGCGGTCCCGTTGATCGTGAAGCTCGTGCTGATGGCATCGAGCGGGATCTGATCGAACAGGATCTCGACGTCGGCGAGCGTGTCGAGCGCGACACCGACTCGGCCGACCTCTTCCTCCACGTCGGGGTGGTCCGAGTCGTAGCCGCACTGGGTGGGAAGGTCGAGGGCGACGGACAGCCCCGTCCCACCCTGCTCGAGGAGATAGCGGTACCGCGCGTTTGACTCCTCGGGCGTGCCGAACCCGGAGTATTGACGGATGGTCCACAGCCGGCCCCGATAGCCGTCGGGGAAGTTCCCGCGGGTGAAGGGGAACGTGCCGGGAGGCGGGATCGCCTCGGACGTCGGGAGGTCCGCCGGGCCGTAGCTCGCCTCGAGCGGGATCCCGGCCTCGCTGCGAACGTCGTCCACCATCGCCTGAGCGTATTGGAAATCTCGTATGCGGAAAAGCGAGAGTGGTATTCTCGCGTCCTGTCACGCGACCAGTCCGCACCGATCCCAGGGCCCGGGGCACCACGATCCTCGGGTGGGGTGCACGTGGCCCTCGACGACGGCGTCGCCGTCATCACCATCGACCGGCCCGAAGCCCGCAACGCGATCGGGTTCGCGACGATCAGCGAGCTCGACGCTGCGCTCGACCGGGTGCTCTCGTCGGGCGTCGCCGTGCTCGTGCTGCGGGGCGGCGGGGACCGTGCCTTCGTGTCGGGTGGAGACCTCAAGGAGCTCAGCGCGATCCGCACGCACGAGGACGCCGTCGGCATGGCGAGCCGGGTCCGGCGGCTCCTGGACCGCGTCGCCGCGTTCCCCGTTCCGGTCGTCGCCGCTTTGAACGGGCACGCGCTCGGAGGTGGGGCCGAAGTCGCGATCGCGGCCGACGTCCGGATCGCGGCCGACGACGTCAGGATCGGGTTCAATCAGGTGTCGCTCGGCATCATGCCGGCGTGGGGTGGCGCGGAGCGGCTCGCGCAGGTGATCGGGCGGGGCCGGGCGCTCCTCGCGATCGCGACCGGCCGGCTGTACGACGCGCCGGCCGCGCAGCGGCTGGGGCTCGTCGACGTCGTCGTCCCGCGGGCCTCGTTCGATCACGAGTGGCGCACTTTGGCGCGCGAACTGGCTGACTCGGCCCCGGGGACGACGCGAGCGCTCAAGTCCGTGATCGGCGCCGCCGTCCCGTCGTGTCACCCCGAGCTGGAGGCGGATGCCACCGACGCTTTCGCCCAGCTTTGGATGGCTGATGCGCATTGGGCCGCGGTCGATGCGCTCGCGCAGAAGCGGAGAACAGGTTGATGGGTCGTTGGCAAGGGCACGGTCGGTGTTCGGCGCGCTGGTACCGTCGAAGGAGTGAAAGTGGACTCTGAGAGCGCCGAAGCCGAGGCTGAGCGCGACGCCGCTGAGCCGGTCTGGCGACAGCGAGCCGTGTCGCGGAGCTTGGACGCGGCGCGCTCGCGTGCCGAGCAGCGGGTCCAACGATTCATGGATGCCGCCTTCGAGCTGATCGACGAGAAGGGCACGACCGACTTCACGATCCAGGAGGTTATCGACCGTTCGAAGCAGTCGCTGCGCGGCTTCTACCAGTACTTCGACGGGAAGGACGAACTGCTCCTCGCGCTGTTCGAGGACGCCGTCCTCGAGTCAGCCGCCGACCTGCGCGAGGTCGTCGACGCCGAATCGGATCCCATCGCGCGGCTCCGCGCGTTCGTGATCCGGCTCCACGAGTGGTGTGAGCCTGCTGTCACCCCCCGCAAGCGCGGCAAGCATAATCGCCGGCCGATCTCGGAGTTCTCGGTGCAGCTGGCGGTCGCCCATCCGGAGCGCGTCAAGGCGGCGCTCGAACCCGTCTCCCGCATGGTGCTGGAGCTCGTCGAGGAAGCCGCCGCGTCCGGCGCCATCAAGGTCAGCGACACGCGTCGCGCCGCCGCCCTCGTGCAGCAGGCGGTGATGTACAGCTGGTTCGGCAACCGGCTCATCCAGGATCCGCGCAAGCGCGTCAGCGCCGAGGAGACCTGGGCGTTCTGCCTGCACGGCCTCAGCGGCTGATCACGTCTTCTTCTCGGCGTCGGCGAGCGGATCGTGCGCGGCGCCGGAATCGAAGCCACCGTGCTTGCGCATGAAGGTGGTCGACCGCCGCCGGATCCGCCAGCCGTCGGCGGTTCGCAAGTATTCGTCGTTGTACCAACCGAGCCGCATGTCGTGCGTCGCTTGGTCGATGAAGACGAAGTGCTGCTTGCCGGTCGCGCGATCGCTATCGACGTCGACGTCGACGACGGGCATGTTCCCGATGAACTGCCCCCTGGGCGCCGCCTCGAGCAGCGCCGGGAAGCGATCGAGCCCGTACACGGCCCCGAAGGCGTTGTACGTGCCGTCGGGGGTGAACACCTCGAGCCAGCGGTCCTCGATGAGCTGGCTGCAGAGCAACATGTAGCGGGAGCACAATGCGTGGAGCTCCACGAGGTCGGTGATCCGTCGCGTCTCGTCGGTCATCTCGACCTCCGTTGCGGAAGTGACACATTCACCTGACGAGAATTACATTATCAACGGCGGACGTCGGACGAGCCAGGGGGGTCGCCATGCCCGGCACGACGATTGACTACCGGATCATCTCGACGGACGGGCACGCGCTCGAGTCGCCCGACACGTGGGAGAAGTTCCTCCCGAAGAAGTTCCACGACGTCATGCCCAAGCTCGTGAAGGACCCGAAGGGCGGAGATGCGTGGGAGCTGATCCCGGGTGCGCCCCCGATGCCGATCGGGCTCGTGACGAACGCCGGCCAATGGGGCAAGCGCTACGAGGATCTCGAGTGGTACGGGTCGTCGTACGACAACATCCGCAAAGGCGCGTTCGACGGCACGGCGCGCGTCGAGGAGCAAGACATCGACGGTGTCGACGCCGAGGTGCTGTACCCCTCGCAGCGCACGATGGCCACGTTCATGGCCCAGCCCGACGACGAGTACCACCTCGCCGGCGTCGACGCGTACAACCAGTGGATGCACGACCAGTTCATGGCGGCCGACGCCAAGCGGCTCATCGGGCTGTACCAGCTGCCGTGCATCGACGTGCAGACGTCCGTCAACAAGCTGAAGGAGGCGAAGAGCCTCGGATACCGCGGCGTGATCCTGGCGGCGTGGCCGTCAGGGAACCCCGACCTCTCCGACGAGGACGACCCGTTCTGGGCCGCCGCCGAGCAGGAGGAGATGCCGGTCCACATCCACGTCGGGCTGAAACTGGCCGGGGGCCGGCAGACGGGCGAGTCACGCAAGGTCGCGGGTGAGCGCGTGACGCAGTTCCTCGCGCAACTGCCGAACCTCCAGACGATGGGCGGCGCAGTCGCGCAGGCGTCCGACTGGATGTCGCGCCTCATCTACTCGGAGATGTTCGACCGGTTCCCGGGTCTCCGCGTTGTCGGAGCGGAGGTCGGGGCCGGGTGGGTCCCCACGTTCCTCGAGCACATGGACGACCACTGGTGGCGCAACCGCACGTGGACGGGCTCGAAGCTCACGATGCTCCCGAGCGACTACTTCCGGCGAAACATCAAGGTCACGTTCATTCGCGAGCCGTTCGCGGTGGCGGTCCGGCACTGGATCGGCATCGACAATCTGATGTGGTCGAACGACTACCCACACCACCGGCACGACTGGCCGTACAGCCGGCGGATCATCGAGGAGTCGATGGTTGGCGTGCCCGAGGCCGAGAAGCGCAGGATGATCTGCGACAACGCTCGGGAGCTCTACAAGCTGACGGGAGAGTGAGATGGCGCTCTTCGACGCCTTCCGGTACGACGGCAAGCGCGCACTCGTCGTCGGCGGCGCCAGCGGCATGGGCGCGGCCACGGCCGAGCTCGTCCAGGACGCGGGTGCCGAGGTCGTGGTGATGGACTTCGCCGACGTCACGCTGTCCGGCGTAAAAGCGGTTCACGTCAACCTCGCCGACGCGGCGTCGATCGACGCCGCCGTCGACGAATGCGGAGGGCGCGTGGACGCGGTCTTCTCGTGCGCCGGCGTCGCCGACGGCACACCGGGCATCGAGCGGATCAACTTCATCGGTCACCGGCATTTGATCGACCGCCTCCTCGCCAAGGACATGGTTCCCCGGGGCTCGGCGATCGGCTTCATCTCCTCGGCCGCGGGCCTGGGCTGGGAGCCGAACCTGCCGCTGCTGCACGAGCTCCTGGACACACCCGACTTCGACTCGGCCGTGCGCTGGGTGGAGGAGCACGGCAAGGCCGACTACATGTCGATGAAGCAGGCGATCTGCGCCTACGTCGCGCGCCAGGCCTTCCCGTTCCTCAAGCTCGGCATCCGCATCAACGCGATCTGCCCCGGTCCGACCGACACCCCGCTCGCCCAGGCCAACAAGGACATGTGGCTCGGCTTCGGCGCCGACTACCGGGGCGAGGTTGGCGTCGAGGCCTCGGCACCGCTCGAGCAGGCCTATCCCCTGGTGTTCCTGTGCAGCGACGCCGCCGTCGCCATCACGGGCGTCACGCTGATCTCCGACGCCGGCTACATGAGCTCGGGCATCACCGGGTCCTTCCCCGCCGCCACCGCCATCGCCAACCTGCTGCTCAACCGACCTGACGCCAACCCTGCTCCTCAACCGACCTGAACCGACGTGACGGACCGAGCGGTGCGGACCGAGCGCAGCTTCTGCCGGATCTGCACCGCCGTCTGCGGAATCCTCGTCGACGTCGACGGTGACGAGGTGGTGCGCGTGCGCGGTGATCGGGACCATCCGTTCTCGCACGGGTACACCTGCCCCAAGGGGCGGGCGCTGCCGCGGATGCACCACCACCCCGACCGCCTGGAGGAGCCGCTGCTCCGCGTTGGCGACCGGCTGGAGCCGACCACCTGGGACACGTGCCTCGACGATCTCGCGACGCGCCTGCGCGCCATCATCGAGCAGCACGGACCGGAGGCGATCGGCGTCTTCTTCGGCAGCGGAGTGGGGATGGACGCGGCGGGCTATCGAATGGCCGAAGCGCTCCATGCGGCCATCGGCACGCCGGCGCGGTTCAGCCCTCTCACCATCGACGGCACCGCAAAGGTGCTCGTGTCCGATCTGGTCGGCGGCTCCCCCGGGCTCAACCCTCATGTCGACTACGAAGGCGCCAAGCTGGTCGTCTACGTCGGCGTCAACCCGGTCGTCTCCCACGGTCACACCTCCGCACTCCCCGACCCGGTGAGCGCGCTCCGCGACCTCCGGACACGGGCCGACGTCTGGGTCGTCGACCCGAAGCGCACGGAGACCGCGCGCTTGGCGACGCAACACCTCGCGCCCCGGCCCGGTACGGATTACGCCGTCTTCGCGTACCTGGTACGAGAAATCCTGCGCGACGGTGCGGACCGTGGAGTGGTCGAGCACCACACGGCGGGGAGCGACGCGTTGGCCGCTGCGGTCGCGCCCTTTGCCCTCGAGCACGCGGCGAGGATCGCCGGCGTCGGCGAGACGGAGCTGACGGAGCTCTTGGACGCGGTGCGCCGCGCCGGACGTCTCGCCGTCGTCACCGGAACCGGAATGACGATGTCGGCCGGCGCCAACGTGACGCAGTGGCTGGCGTGGGCGCTGATGATCCTCACCGGTTCGATGAACCGTCCCGGGGGTGTGTGGTTCCATCCGGGGTTCGCGCTGCAGCTCGAGACCTTCGAGCTCCCGGCCTCACCACCCGACGGCGGCCTGTTCGGGCCCGGCCCGCGCACTCGCCCCGAGTCGTGCTCCTTCCTCGGCGAGTGGCCCTGCGCCGCACTCGCGGACGAGATCCGCGCCGGCAACATCCGCGCGGTCCTGAACCTCGGCGGCCATCTCGTGACCGCCTTCCCCGAGGCCAACTCGTTGGTGCCCGCGCTGCGATCGCTCGAGGTGCTCGCCACCATCGAGATCATCGGCAACGACACGACCGCGCTCTCGACCCACGTGCTCCCCACGAAGGATCAGCTCGAGCGGGCCGACGTCACGCTCTGGGACTTCCTCCTCCCCCGCGTCGCGGCCCAGCACACGCCGGCGGTGGTCGACGCGGTCGGCGAACGGCGGTCGACGTGGTGGGTGCTCGCCGAGCTCGGCCGGCGCCTCGGTCACGAGCTCACGGACACCAGCGGGGAGGACGCCACCGACGACGCCAGGCTCGCCACGATCACCGCCGGCGCCCGGTGCAGCTTCGACGAGGTGGTCGCAGCCGGGTGGGTCGAGAAGGAGTTCGAGCTCCCGGCGCCGTGGGTGGACGCCCACGTCGACCGGCTCGGCGGCTGGCGGCTCGCACCACGGATGCTCGTCGACCAGCTGGCCGCACTGAAGCAGGAGACGGCGCCGCTCGTGCTTGTGCCGCGTCGCCAGATGCGGCATCTCAACTCCCAGCTCGACTTCCTGGGCGAGGTCGCGGAGGTCGTCGTCCACCCCGACGACGCCGCCGCTGCCGGCATCGCCGACGGCCAGCCGGTGATCGTTCGCAGCGCGCAGGGGGAGCTGTCCGGCGTCGCGAAGGTGGATCCGAGCGTCCGCGCCGGAGCGGTGTCGGTGCCCCACGGTCACCAACGCTCGAACGTGAACGTCCTCACCTGCGAGCACGACATCGACCAGCTCACCGGGATGACGCACTATTCGGGGATCCCGGTGAGTCTGCATTCCGTGCGGTGAGCGACGAGCTCGTGCGCGAACGGCGAGGAGCCGTGCTCGTCGCCCGCCTGAACCGACCCGACGCGCGGAACGCGCTCACACCGCAGCTGCTCCGGGGCATCGGCGCCGTCATCGTCGACGCCGAGACCGATCCCGAGATCCGCGCCGTCGTCCTGACCGGGACCGGCGATCGGGCCTTCTGCGCCGGCATGGACCTGCGGTCTTTCGCCGCCGGTGAGCAGACGGGCCTCGGCGACGACGACGCCGGCCGAGCGTTCCTGCGGCTGACCGAGGGCGCGGTCACGGTCCCCCTGGTGGGTGCCGCCAACGGCACCGCGCTCGCCGGTGGCTTCGAGCTGCTGCTCGGGTGTGACGTGATCATCGCGTCGTCGGAAGCGAGGTTCGGGCTCCCGGAGGTGAAGCGCGGGCTCTTCCCCGCCGGGGGCGGCACGTTCCTCGGCACGAGGGTCGGGCTGAGCATCGCGTTGGAGATGACGCTCACCGGGGAGCCGATCAGCGCCGAGCGCGCCTACGAGCTCGGGCTGGTGAACGCAGTCGTGCCACCGGACGACGTGATGGAGACGGCCGTCGCGATGGCGGAGCGGATCGCGGCCAACGGGCCGCTCGCGTTGGCGGCCGTGAAGGAGCTCGTCCGGCTGGGCGTGTCGGATCCCGCGCGCGCCCGGGAGCGGCTGCACGAGTTGCGTGATGTCGTGTTCAACAGCGAGGACGCCAGAGAAGGCGCCATGGCGTTCGTGGAGAAGCGCACGCCGGTCTGGCACGGTCAGTGAGCTGACGTGCGCGCCGCGGTCTGCCGGTCTTACGGACCTCCGGAGGTCGTGGAGGTCGGAGAGGTCCCGTCGCCGGTGCTCGCCCCCGGACAGGTGCGGGTCCGGGTCGGCGCGGCGGCGGTGAACTTCCCCGACGTGCTGCTCGTCGCCAACGAGTACCAGATCCACGTGTCACCGCCGTTCGTCCCCGGCAGCGAGTTCGCGGGGGTCGTGACCGAGCTCGGAGACGGAGTCGGCACCGTCGCCGTCGGCGATCGCGTCACGGGGACCGGTCTGGTCGGTGCCTTCGCCGACGAGGCCGTCGCTCCCGTCGACGCGCTGACGCGCATCCCGGCGGGAATGGACGATCGTCGCGCCGCCGCCTTCGGCGTCGCCCATCGCACCGCCTATCACGTGCTCCGCTCGGTCGCCCGGCTGGAGCCGGGTGACGAGCTCGTCGTGCTGGGCGCGGGAGGCGGCGTCGGTCTCGCGACGGTCCAGCTCGGCGCGCTGCTCGAGGCGTCGGTGACGGCCGTCGCGTCATCGCGCAAGAAGCTCGACGTCGCCGCGTCTTACGGCGCCCGCACCCTGATCGACCGCCGCTCGGGCGACCTCCGGCAGGCGCTCCGGGAGGCGCTGCCCGGCGGCGCCGACGTCGTCGTCGACCCCGTGGGCGGCGAGCTGGCAGAGCCGGCGCTCAGGTCGTTGCGCTGGGGTGGCCGCTTCGTGACGGTCGGCTACGCGTCCGGGGTGATCCCGAAGATCCCGCTCAACCTCGTGCTCATCAAGGGCGTCCAGATCCTCGGCTTCGAGTTTCTCGGCTTCGCGACCAACGCCGCCGCCGAGGTGAGCAGGAACGAGGCCGAGCTGATGGACCTCTTCGCAACGGGCCGGGTTGCTCCGCACATCGGCGCCACGTTCCCACTCGACGACGTCGCCGCCGGGCTGCGCCACGTCGCCGACGGCCGCGCGATCGGGAAGGTCGTGATCGACCTAGGCCCGAGCGAACACTGACGTCAGCCACGTGCCGATGCGTTCGAATGCGTCCGCCGCCGCCGGCAGCTGGAAGTTGACGAAGCCGTGCGGCTGACCGCCGAAGCAGACGTCCTCGACCGCGACACCCTCCTCACGCAGTCGCGCTGCGTAGTGCCGCCCCTCGTCTCGCAGCGGATCGCATCCACCGAGCACGACGAACGCGGGCGGGAGATCGGCCAGGGTCGCGGCGTGCAACGGCGCCGCGAACGGGTCGCGCGCCAGGTCGCGGCCGGCGGTGTAGCGCTCCCAGAACCCCTCCATGGTCGTGCGCGAGAGCACGACGCCCGCGAACTCTTCCCGCGACGGGTGGGCCCGCGAGCCGCCGTCCACGCCCGGGTACATCAACACCTGACCGGCCAGTGGGACGTCGACCTGCCCGCGCAGCCGCAGGGTCACGGCGGCGGCGAGGTTGCCACCGGCGCTCTCCCCCGCGACAACGACGCGATCCGAGGACGCGCCGAGCCGCGACGTGTGGGCGAGCGCCCAGCGGGTGACCGTCTCGCAGTCGTCGAGGGCCGCCGGGTACGGATGCTCCGGCGCGAGGCGGTATTCGACCGACACCACCGTGGCATCGGCGCAGTGCGCGAGCTCGCGGGCGACGTTGTCCATGAGCCCGACGCTGCCGAGGCAGAACCCGCCGCCGTGGAAGTACACGACGACACCTGCAGGTGGGTGGTCGTGCTCGTAGATCCGGACGCGTACGCCCGCGACGACGTCGTCCGTCACGCGGGCGACGGCACGCGTCGGCGGGGCGCCGATCGGCGAGCGGGCGAGCGCCAGCATCTCGGGCGAGAAGTCCTCGAACGGCTCGCGCATCATCGGATTCGCGTCGAACCACTCGACGACGCGCGGGTCGAGCACCCCTTCGTCGAGG
>DATFXK010000256.1:0-3880 GCA_035316005.1 Acidimicrobiia bacterium
GCGGATCGTCCGACAGCACCTGCAGGATCAGCAGGGTCGCGATCGGGACCATGAAGTAGCCCGACAGCAGCAGGTGCGCCTCGCCCCGGGCGAAGTGGTACGGGAGGAAGGAGTACAGGATGGCGACCACGCCCGCGACGAGACGCGACACACCCAGGCGCCGGAGCACGAACCACGCGGCGAGGGAGACGGCGACGAAGGTGAGGATGTAATAGACGTTCACGGTCAGCACCGCGTCGCGCAGGAAGAAGCCGAGCCCCCGCAGCAACGCGAGCTGGAGGTTGTCGCCGGTCTCGGGGTTGTCGTAGAGCTGCAGGCGGAACGGCCAACCGAGGTTCGGGATCCGCAGGTAGGCGCCGTGCTCGACGAGCCCCTTCGTGAGCATCAGGTAGTACGGCGCGTCGGGCGCGTACGCGAGGGGCGGCCGGTCCGTCGCGTTGTACACGAACGGGACGCGCAGGTTGGCTTCCCAGAGCCGCAGTGTGATCATGAGCAGGCCCGCCGTGGCGGCCGCGACACCGGCCGCGTCGAGCAGCGGGGTTCGCCAGCGTGACCGCGCGCGGGCCCGGGTCACCTCGACCGCGGTGGCGCCCGGCGGCTCCGTGGTCGTGGTCGCGTCGGTCGCAGGCGGCACCGGCCGACGGTAGCCTGAGCTTCGAGTCGACCGAGCGACCGCGCACACGCCGAGCGGCGCCGTCACTACGAGTCAGGGGGATGGGGATGCAGGACCGCGACAAGCTCTACATCGACGGCGCGTGGGTGCCCTCGACGGGCTCCGGCACGATCGACGTGGTCAACGCCACCACCGAGGAGGTCATGGGCCGCGTGCCCGACGGCACCCCCGAGGATGTCGACCGGGCGGCGAAGGCGGCGTGCCGGGCGTTCGAGACGTGGAGCGAGACCCCGGTCGAGGAGCGGGCGAAGTTCCTCCAGCTGCTCCACGAGGGGCTGAACGCCCGCATGCAGGACATCGCCGAGACGGTCACGGGCGAGGTCGGGATGCCCATGGTCTTCTCGCAGATGATCCAAGCCGGGCTGCCGGCGATGGTGATGGGCTCCTACGTCGACATCGTCAACCAGTTCCCGTTCGAGGAGCAGATCGGCAACTCGCTGGTCGTGCGCGAACCGTTGGGCGTCGTCGGGTGCATCACGCCGTGGAACTACCCGCTGCACCAGACCGTGGCCAAGGTGGCGCCCGCCCTCGGCGCCGGGTGCACGGTCGTGCTGAAGCCGAGCGAGGTGGCGCCGCTCAACGCGTTCATCCTCGCCGAGATCGTCGACGACGCCGGCCTTCCGCCCGGGGTGTTCAACCTCGTGAGCGGGACCGGCCCGGTGGTCGGCGAGGCGATGGTCACCCATCCGGGCGTCGACATGATCTCCTTCACCGGGTCGACGCGCGCCGGCAAGCGGGTCGCCGAGCTGGCGACCGACTCGGTGAAGAAGGTGACGCTCGAGCTCGGCGGCAAGTCGCCGTTCATCATCCTCCCCGACGCGCCCGTCGAGGACGCGGTGAAGGCCGGTGTCGGGAGCTGCTTCCTGAACTCGGGGCAGACTTGCATCGCCTGGACGCGCATGCTCGTCCCGCGCGACAAGCAGGACGAGATCGTGTCGGCCGTGAAGGAGGTGGCCGAGACGTACACGGTCGGCGACCCGAACGACCCCAGCAACCGGCTCGGCCCGCTGATCTCCGACACGCAACGGGAGCGCGTCCGCAACTACATCAACAAGGGAATCGACGAGGGCGCGGAGCTCGTCACGGGCGGCCCGGAGGCACCCGAAGGTCTCGACAAGGGGTACTTCGTCCGACCGACGGTGTTCAAGAACGTGCGCAACGACATGACGATCGCGCAGGAGGAGATCTTCGGCCCCGTGCTGTCGATCATCCCCTACGACGACGAGGACGACGCCGTCCGCATCGCCAACGACACGATCTACGGCCTGCACGCCGGCGTGTTCGGAGGCGATCAGGAGCACGCGACCCAAGTGGCGCGCCGCATCCAGGCGGGGCAGGTCGACATCAACGGCCAGAACTTCAACCCGATGGCGCCCTTCGGCGGCTACAAGCAGTCCGGCCACGGGCGCGAGCTCGGGAAGTACGGCCTCGAGGAGTACCTCGAGACGAAGTCGCTGCAGATGTCGTGACCACCGAGCCGGTCACCGAGCCCGAGTTCGAGTACGAGGTCGACTTCACGACCGGGCAGCCGTACGCGATCTGGGAGCGCGCCCGTCGCGAATGCCCGGTCATCTACACCGAGTCGAGCGGGATGAGCGACCGCCCGACGTACCACGTCACGCGGTACGCGGACGTCGAGCGGGTGCTGCGCGACGGCACGACGTTCTCGTCGTCGATCAATGCCGAGCACATCGGCCAGTTCATGGGCGAGCTCATCCTGGCCATGGGCGGCGCCGAGCACCGCGCCTACCGGAACCTCGTGGCGCACGCCTTCCGGGCGTCCGCGCTCGAGCGCTGGGATGCGCAGCTCATCCGGCCCACGATTACGCGGCTCCTCGACGACATCGCACTCGCGGGCCGGGCCGACCTGGCGGAGAGCGTCACGTCGAAGTACCCCGTGCAGGTGATCTGCGGGATCGTCGGCGTCCCGCTCGAGGACAGCGCCCAGTTCCACCACTGGGCCGAGCTGATCAATACGGGGCCGTTGCACCCCGACCGCGGGCACGAGGCCTCGCAGGCGATGCGGGACTACCTCGAGCCGATCGTCGAGGACCGGCGCGCCCACCCTCGTGACGACCTCATCAGCGACCTCGTCCACGCCGAGATCGACGGGCACCGGCTCACCGACGAGAAGATCTACGGCTTCCTGCGCCTGCTGCTGCCCGCCGGCGCCGAGACGACCTTCCGGGTCATGGGCAACGCGCTCGTCGCGCTGCTGACCTACCCGGACACGATGGCGGAGGTCGCCGCCGATCGCAGCCTCCTGCCGGCCGTGATCGAGGAGACGCTGCGCTGGGAGACGTCGGTCACGCAGGTGAGCCGGGTCGCGGCGGCGGGCACGGAGATCGCCGGTTGCCCGGTCGAGGCGGGCGCCCCCGTCAGCGTGATCACGGGTTCGGCGAACCACGACGAGGACCGGTACGAGGCACCGGAGGAGTGGCGCATCGACCGTCCGCCGCAGAACCATGTCGCGTTCGGGACGGGCCAGCACCAGTGTCTCGGCATGCACCTCGCCCGGCTCGAGCTGAGAGTCGGGCTGGACGAGATCCTGACCCGCCTGCCGAACCTCCGCCTCGACCCCGCCGCCTCGCCGCCGGTGATCCAGGGCTTCGCGTTCCGCGGCCCGGACGCGATCCCGGTCGTGTTCGACCCCAGCTGACGCGCTACTGCCGGACGAGCGGCGTGCCGCAGTCGATGAAGTACGTCAGCTCGCCGTTGACGCGCGCGAGATGCAGACCGCGGTCAGCCTTCTTGCCGAGCCGGGTTTCGCGGACCAGGACCGGCGTGGCGTCGGCGATCGTCACGCTCAGTTTGTCGGTGTCGTATCCGAACGACTCCGGCCTCCTGACCCGCTTCACCCGGTCGCGACGCGTCTTGTCCTGGGGTTGACCGGCCAGGAAGTCACGGCACTGCTGTTCGCCGTACCGCTCGATGACCGCCGGGTTGACGCGGGCGATGCGGAAGTCGGTGTCGCCCCGGCGAACGGCGGCGTCGAGCTGGTTGAGGAAGCGCTGCGCCTCGGCCTTCGCCTTCCCGCTGCCTCCGCCGTCAGAGCCGTCGGAGCTGCTGCACGCGCCGATCACGATCGCGGCCCCCAGGCAGCTCATGATCGCAGTGGCGACTCGGACACTCGTCACGCTCATGCCCCGAACATCGACAGCCAGGCGTCCCGCGTCGGGAACCGGAACACGTAGTTGCGCCGGCGGG
>DATFXK010000257.1:0-4141 GCA_035316005.1 Acidimicrobiia bacterium
GCCGTGGTCGAAGGTGCGCAACGAGATCGCGGTCATCCTGCCGGTGCCGAAGGACCGCCGGTCGGTGTTCGTGGTGCCGTGGGGCGACTTCACGTACGTCGGCACGACCGACACCGACTACGACGGCCCCCTCGACGACCCCGAGTGCACGCCCGACGACGTCGCGTACCTGTTACGGGCGCTGAATGCCGTGATGTCAGAGCCGGTCGACGAGTCCGACGTGCTCGGAACTTGGGCCGGGCTGCGACCGCTGTTACGCACCGCCACCAACGCCCGCACCGCCGACCTGTCCCGCCGCCACGCCGTGCGGCGATCGCCGAGCGGGGTGGTGACGGTGACGGGCGGGAAGCTGACGACGTACCGGCGCATGGCCGCCGACACGGTCGACGAGGTCGACCGGCTCCTCGGCAAGCGGCGCCGGTGCCGGACCAAGCGACTGAAGCTGCTCGGCGCCGACGGGTACGAGCCGCCGGTCGAGACCAACGAGCCGAGCCGTCACGAGCATCTCGCCGTCCGCTACGGGACGGAGGCGGCGCTGGTCGAGTCGCTCGTCGACGAGGACCACGAGCTGGGCGAGCCGCTCGTCCCCGGCCTTCCGTACCTCAAGGCCGAGGCCGTGCACGCGGCGCGCCGGGAGATGGCGCGCACGCTCGACGACGTCCTCGCCCGGCGGACGCGGGCGCGCCTGCTCGCCCGCGACGACTCCGCGGCGGCGGCCGACGACGTCGCGACGCTCGTCGGCCCCGAGCTCGGCTGGGACGACGCCGAGCAGGCCCGGCAGGTGAAGGAGTACCGCGCCGCGGTGGCCGCCGAGCGCGACGCCGCCGACCTGCCCGAGACCGCGCTCGAAGAGTTCTAGCGCCCGACGATGCGGGCGACCGGGCAGCCGACGCCGCCGATCGCGTTCGGCGGGCCCCCGGAAGAGGTTCGCGCTCACCTGGACGCGCCGGCGGTGGCGGTCGACGACGCGCTGCTCGGCCGGCTGCGCTCGGCGTGCGCCGACGTGACCGTCGACGCGGCCGCGGTCGCGGAGGCGAGCCGCGACTGGTGGCCGCTGGCCATGATCTGGGCGCTCGACGCCCAGGTCGCGGCGCGCGCCGCGGCCGTGGCGCGGCCGGCGTCGGTCGACGACGTGGCGGCGGTCCTGCGCGTGTGCGACGAGGCGCGCGTCCCGGTGACGGCGGCGGCGGGGCGCAGCGGCGTCTGCGGCGCGAGTGTGCCGCTGCACGGGGGCGTCGTCCTCGACCTGTGCGGGATGGCCGGCATCGTCGACGTCGACGGCGCGTCGATGGTGCTCGACGTGCGGCCGGGCACGTTCGGCACCTGGCTCGAGGACAGCCTCCGCGCCGACCACGGCGCGACGCTCGGGCACTGGCCGCAGTCGATCGACCTGTCGACGGTGGGCGGGTGGCTCGCGTGTCGCAGCGCCGGTCAGTACTCGACGCGCTACGGGAAGATCGAGGACATGGTCGTCGGCCTCGACGTCGTGCTGGCCGACGGGCGCGTCGTCCACACGGGGGGTGCGCCGCGCGCCGCCGTCGGGCCCGATCTCACGCAGCTGTTCGTCGGCAGCGAGGGAACACTCGGTGTGATCACGGGCGCCCGGTTGCGGCTGCATCCCGCGCCGGCCGTCGACCGGCGGGCCGCGTTCGGGTTCTCGTCGTTCGCCGACGGGATCGAGGCGTGCCGGAGTGTGATGCAGCGTGGCGCGACGCCGGCCGTGCTGCGCCTGTACGACGCGACCGAGGCCGACCGCAGCTACCAGACGGGCGACCGCCACGTGCTGCTGGCTCTCGACGAAGGCGACCGCGAGCTCGTCGAGGGCGTCATGACCGTCGTCCTCGAGGAGTGCGTCGACGCCGGCGCCGAGGTCCTCGACGAGGAGCTCGTCGGCCGGTGGCTGGAGCACCGCAACGACGTCTCCGCCCTCGAGGCGCTGATCTCACGCGGCTACGTCGTCGACACGATGGAGATCGCCGCCCGGTGGCGCGACCTCCCGAAGATCTACGCCGAGGCCACGCAGGCGATCCGGGCGGTGGGCGGAACCCTGATGGCATCGGCGCACCTGTCGCACTCGTACCCCGACGGGGCCTGCCTCTACTTCACCTTCGCGGGACAGACCGAGCCCGACGAACGGGAGGCGTACTACCGGGCGGCCTGGGACGCGGGGACGCGGGCGGTGCTCGAGGGTGGTGGCGCCCTCAGCCACCACCACGGCGTAGGCCTGAACCGGGCCCGGTTCGTGCGGGACGCGCTGGGCGGGGCGTTCGGCGTGCTGGCGGCGGTGAAGGCCGCCCTCGACCCCCACGGCGTCCTCAACCCCGGCAAGCTCGGCCTCGCCGATCCGTTCGGCCCGGTGGCGTGGCCATGAGCATCCTGGTCGTCGACGTGGGGACGTCGTCGGTGCGGGCGGCGGTCGTGCACGGGGATGCCCGGGTCGAGCACGAGGAGACGCGGCCGCTGCTGCCGTCGTCGCCGGCGCCCGGGCTGGTCGAGTTCGACGCCGCTCGCATGGCCGCCACGGCCGTCGACGCCGCCCGGGCCGCGATCGACACTGCCGGCGCGGTCGACGCCGTCGGCATCGCCGACCAGCGCTGCTCGACGGTCGTGTGGGACCGAGCCACGGGCGAGCCGGTGAGGCCCGGCCTCGGCTGGCAGGACCTGCGCACGGTCGGCCGCTGCCTCGAGCTGCGCGGCGAGGGCCTCCGACTGGCGCCCAACGAGTCGGCCACGAAGCTCGAGTGGCTGCTCGACCAGGCCGACCCGGCGCGTGAGCGCGACCTCTGCTTCGGCACCGTCGACACCTGGATCGTGTGGACGCTCACCGCCGGCGCGCTCCACATCACCGACGCGACCAACGCCGCCGTCACCGGGCTGCTCGCGCGCGACGCGTCCGCCTGGTCCGAGGAGACGCTCGACACGCTGCGCGTGCCGAAGCGGATGCTGCCGCGGATCGTCGACTCGTCCGGCGTCGTGGGCGAGGCGACCGCGCTCCCGGGCGCGCCGCCGATCGCAGGCATCGCCGGCGATCAGCAGGCGTCGCTGCTCGGCCAGGGTGGCGTCCACTGCGGCGACGCCAAGATCACCTTCGGCACCGGCGGCATGCTCGACCTCGTCCTGGGCGACACGCCACCCGGCTTCGCGGTGCGCGGCGCGGGCGGCACGTTCCCGATCATCTGCCGGCGCGTCGGCGGCGTCGACACGTGGGGCCTCGAGGGCATCATGCTGGCGGCGGGGACGAACGTCGAGTGGCTGCGCGACGACCTCGGCATCATCGACAGCGCCGCCGACAGCCACGAGGTCGCGTCGCAGTGCGACGACACCGGCGACGTCTGGTACGTGCCGGCGCTGCTCGGGATCGGCACCCCGGCGTGGGACTACGGGGCCCGCGGCACGCTGCTCGGCCTCACGCGCGGCACCGAGCGGCCGCAGGTCGTGCGCGCCGTGCTCGAAGGAGTCGCCCATCGCGGCGTCGACCTGGTCGAGGCGGCCGAGGGCGACTCCGGCGTCGCCGTCCCCCGCCTGCGCGTCGATGGCGGCATGAGCGCCAACCCGACGTTCCTGCAGGCACTCGCCGACGCCGGCCAGCGCATCGTCGAGGTCTCGCCCGTGCTCGAGGCGACGACGCTCGGCGCCGCGTTCCTCGCCGGCCTGGCGGTGGGCACGTGGCGCGACGACGCCGAGCTGGCCGCGACGTGGTCGCCGCGCGAGCGGGTGGAGCCGCACCGCAAGCTCGACCGCGGCCGCTGGCGCGAGGCGTGCGCGCGCGCCGCCCGCTGGATCCCCGATCTCAGCGCGGTCGACTTCTGACCCGCGGCCCGGCGAGACTGTCCCCGTGGCCAAGACCATGACCATCGCCGACCTCCTCGAGCAGATCGTCGGGCCCGACCTGCCGATCGCGATCGAGGCGTACGACGGCAGCCGGCTCGGACCGCCCGACCCGCCCGCCACGCTGTACATCCGCTCGCAGACGGCACTGCGCCGCATCGTCCAGGCGCCGGGCGAGCTCGGCTTCGGCCGCGCGTACGTCGCCGGTGACCTCGACCTCGGGGGCGACATCTTCGCCGCCCTCGCGCTCCGCGACCGCCTCCCCGACCTGAAGCTGCGCCCCGCGCACTGGATGGCCGCGCTACGGCTCGTC
>DATFXK010000258.1:0-5030 GCA_035316005.1 Acidimicrobiia bacterium
GACGCGGGCCCGCAACCGTGAGTTGGCGGCCACGCCGCCGCCGAGCACCAGCGTCGGCGCGCCGGCGTCGTCGGCGGCGGCGACCAGCTTCGTCGTGAGCACGTCGACGACCGCCTCCTGGAAGGAGGCCGCCACGTCGGCCGTCGCCACCTCCGGGTGCTTCCGCACGTGGTTGACGACCGCCGTCTTGAGACCGGAGAACGAGAAGTCGTAGCCCTCGCCCCGCATCGCGCGGGGGAAGGCGACCGCGTCGGGGTCGCCCTCGGCGGCGAGCCGGTCGATGGCGGGACCGCCGGGATAGCCGAGGCCGAGGAAGCGCGCCACCTTGTCGAACGCCTCGCCGGCGGCGTCGTCGACGGTCTGCCCCATCATCCGGTACCGGCCGTGGTCCTCCATGACGACGAGCAAGGTGTGACCCCCCGACACGATGAGCACGGCCAGCGGCGGCTCGAGGTCGGGCTCCTCGAGCCAACCCGCGTACAGGTGCGCCTCGAGGTGGTTCACCTGCACGTACGGCAGGCCGGTCGTCAACGCCAGTGCCTTGGCGGCGCTCACGCCGACCAGCAGGGCGCCGGCCAGACCGGGCCCGTGGCAGGCGGCGATGGCGTCGAGCTCACCGGCGTCGAGGACGCCCGCCTCCATGAGCGCCTCGTCGACGACCGGATTGACCAGCTCGACGTGGGCGCGGCTGGCGAGCTCGGGCACGACCCCGCCGTAGGGCGCGTGCAGCTCCACCTGGCTCGACACGACCGACGAGCGCACGCGCCGGCCGTCCTCCACGACCGCGGCCGCCGTTTCGTCACACGAGGTCTCGATGCCGAGGATGCGCACGACTACCAGCGCCGGGCGTGCTCCACCACGGTCTCGCCCTCGACCCGACGCTCGATCCCGGCGAGGAGGTCGGCGTACTCGGGACGCTGGGCCTCGTGCGCCCACATCACGAGCGCGTCCTCGTTGGTCTCGGCGTAGTAGTTCTTCCGCACTCCGACGGGGGCGAAGCCGAACCGGCGGTAGAGCTCCTGGGCGGCGCGGTTCGACAACCGCACCTCGAGGGTGAGGCTGCGCGCCTCGCGCGCGATGGCCTCGCGCGCCAGCACGAGCAGCAGCCGGGTGCCGATCTGGTGGCGCTGCCAGCGGGGGTCGACCGCCAGCGTCGTGACGTGCCCGTCGTCAGCGGACATCATCAGACCGCCATACCCGACGACATCGCGACCGACGCGGGCAACGAAGTAGGCACGGCTCGAACGCAACGCGAGCTCGCTGAGGAACAACGACATCGTCCACGGCCGCGGGTACACCTGCTGCTCGATGCGCAACACCGCCCGGACGTGCCGGCGGCGCATCGGCACCACGTGCACCACCAGCGGCTCGGGCGTGGGCTCGGCGGCCATTACGACGCCGCCCTCCTCTCCCATTCGATCTCGGCGTCACTCTGCCGCAGGTACAGCGGCTCGACCTCCCACCCCGAGGAGAACTCTTCGCGCTCCATGCGCGCCGTCGCCAGCTCGACGAGGGCCGCGCCGCTCGGGAACGCGAACGCGGCCCCGGCCTGCTCTGACCGGTCGACCTCGGCGAGCTCGTCCCGGTACCGGACGGCGCCGTCCCCGGCGAACAGCACTTCTTCACCCGCCGCCATCAGGTCGGCAACGAGGTCGGCCGGCGCCCCGACCTCGTAGTCACTCACCCGCTGCACGCCGCCGGGCACGGGCCGGTAGCGGGCGTGGAAGACCTCGCCCCGGCGGGCGTCCAGCACGGCGGCGACCAGCCGGCTGGTGTGCCGCACCGAGTAGGCGACGAGGTCGAGGCTCGCCACCCCGACCACCGGTACCCGCAGCGCCTGGGACATCGTCTTCGCCGTCGTCACGCCGACGCGCAGGCCGGTGAACAGGCCCGGCCCGAGCCCGACCGCGATTCCCGACAGCCGCGCGAGGTCGACGTCGAGCTCGCGGCAGAGGTACTCGATCGCCGGCGCCAGCTGCTCGGCGTGGCGACGGCCTCGCCCGAGGCGGACCTCGCCCAGCACGGCGCCCTCCTCGCCGATTGCCACGCTCACCTGCGGCGTCGCGGTGTCGAGGCACAGGAGCAGCACGTCAGGCCCCGACGGTCAGCTCAGCGGCGCGGGCGCGCCACGACCTCCCGAGACCTTCGATCTCGATGACGCGCTCGTCGTCGCCGGCGCCGGCGGCGAGACGGACGTCGAGACGGTCGCTCGGGAGCATGCCGTCGATGACGTCGCCCCACTCGACGATCGTGACGGCGTCGTCGCGCACGAACTCCTCGAAGCCGATGTCGTGCAGCTCCTGGAAGGTGTCGATGCGGTAGACGTCGACGTGCACGACCGGCACGCGACCTTCGTACTCGCGCACGATCGTGAACGTGGGGCTCACGACGGGATCGGCGACGCCGAGCGCGCGCGCGACGCCGCGCGCGAAGACGGTCTTGCCCGTTCCGAGGTCGCCGGCGAGGGAGATGACGTCGCCCGGGCGCAGCACGTCGCCGACCGACCCCGCCAGCGCGAGCGTCTCGTCCGTCGAACGCGTCACGATCCGACCTCGCCCGGTCATGTGCCCGGCGACGCCACGCGCTCTGCCGTGACGCGCTGCAGGACGCGCTTCACGCGCACGAAGTCCGCGCGTGCCTGCGCGAGGGCGGTGCCGCCGCTGCGGAGCACGGCCGAGGGATGGAACGTCGGGATCAGCACGCCGGACTGCCGGAACGGGAACTCGCGCCCGCGCAGCTTGGTGATCCCGTCCTTCGTCTCGAGCAGCAGCTTGGTGGCGAAGTTGCCGAGCGTGACGACGACCGCGGGGTCGATGAAGCCCAGCTGCCCTTCGAGGTAGGGCCGGCACGCCTCGATCTCGTCGGGCAGTGGATCGCGGTTCCCGGGCGGGCGGCACTTCACCACGTTGGCGATGTACACCTCGTCGCGGCGCAGGCCGATGTCGGCGATGAGCCCGGTCAGGAGACGGCCCGCCCGGCCGACGAACGGGATGCCTTGCTTGTCCTCCTCGGCGCCCGGGCCCTCACCGACGAACACGAGGTCGGCGCTCGGGTTGCCGTCGCCGAACACCACCTGGCTGCGGCCCTGGGTGGCGAGGGGGCACTTCGTGCAGCCGAGGGCCTCCCGCTCGAGCTCCTCGAACGAGGCGAACGGGGACTCCACCAGAAGCGACACGCCCGATGGTACGTCTCCGTCGGGCGTCCCCGTCAGGCCACCGCGTCCCGGATCGCGTCGACGACGGCGTTGCCGGCGGCCACGCGGAGACGGTCGAAATGGGCGCCGGCGGCGCCGGTGGCGACGACGAAGGAGACGTCGCCGTCGAAGCGGGTGTGCGACGGGTACAGCGTCCGGCTTATCGCGTGGTGGGCAGTCTGGGCGACCAGGTGGCACTCCAGTTTCGTGAGGCGGGCGTCCGTCGCCACGACGACGAGCGTGGTGTGCTCTCCCTCCACGAACGGCAGGGGGTCGGGGAACGGCGGGGCGTCCGGCGGCGCCGTCGAGCCCGCCAGCACCCGGCCGTCGTCGCCGACGACGTCCCCGATCGCGTTCACGACCGCGAGCGCGCCGACGACCGCCTCGTCGACGCGACGGGAAGCCGAGCCGAGGCCGCCCGGCACCCGGTCATCGGCTCCCTTCCACTTCCCCACCGTCGCCCCGGTCCCGGCTCCGACCCGCCCGGTGGCGGGCGGGGCGCCGGGCTCGGCGGCGGCGAAGGCAGCCGCGCCCTCCTCGGGCCCGGGCCGGGCGCCGCCCGAGCTGACCAGGTCGTAGACGGCGGCCGTGGGCACGATCGGGACCCTCCCGCCCGCGGTCGAGAAGCCCCGGCCCCGGGCCTCCAGGGCGCGCATCACGCCGTCGGCGGCGGCCAGGCCGAACGCCGAGCCACCGCTGAGCACGACGGCGTCGACGTGCTCGACGAGGCGGTGCGGGTCGAGCAGCGCCGTCTCCCGGCTGGCGGGGGCGCCGCCCCGCACCTCGCCCGACGCCACCGTGCCCTCGGGCACCGTCACGACGGTGACGCCGGTGCCGTCGCCGGTCCAGTGGCCGACGCCGATCCCGGGGACGTCGGTGATCAGGAGGCGGCCTCCCGGTGCGGGGCGGCCGCGCGCGCCCGCCTCGCCGCCCGCTGCCGCGCCGTCCGCCGTCGGGGCCAGAACCGCCGCAGTGGCGCGCCGGCGCCGAGATCGCGCGCGAACTCGGTGATGAGCGCGTCGACGTCGTCGGTGCGCTCGAGCATGAGCATGTGGCCCGCGCCCTTGAACACCTCGAGGCGCGCGTCGGGGATCAGCTCGGCGATGCGCCGCCCCTGCGCGGGAGGCGCGATGACGTCGGCGCTCCCACTGAGGACGAGCGCCGGCACCCGGATCTTCGGCAGCTCCTCGGTCATGTCGAGGCCGACGAGCGCGGTGACGGCCTCCTGGCTCGCGTCCTTGGGGCACGCGGCGATCATCTCGCGCACGAGCTCGACGTGGCTCGCCTGCGGGTCGCGTCCGAAGCCGACGCGGGCGAGGAAGAACCCCAGGTTCTGTTGCGTCATCAGCTCCCCGGCCGACGGTCCGCCGCCCGTGAGACGTTCGAACATCTTGCGCAGCCAGCTCGAGCCGGACAGGTACGTCTTCGCCAGCGTCGACATCAGCACCATGCCGCGCACCCGCTCCGCGGCTACGTCGGGATGGTGGATCGCGAACGCCTGCAGCGCGATGCCGCCCATCGAGTGGCCGACGAGTACGGCGTCGTGCAGGTCCATGCGCTCGAGCACGGTCCGGACGTCCTCGGCGAGGTTGGCGATCGAGTGCCCGGAGTCCCCGACCTCGGAATCCCCGTGCCCGCGATGGTCGAAGCCGATGCACCTGAATCGCTGCTCGGGCAGGTTCTCGAACTGCTTCACCCATACGCGCGTCGAGAGCGTCACGCCGTGCGAGAAGAGGATGGGCGCGCCCTTCCCGCGGCTGATCGTGTACACGCTGCCGCCGTCGTGGCTCGGGTACCGCCGGGCCTCGTCGAACGGCGGGACGAGGGGCTTGCCGGC
>DATFXK010000259.1:0-5106 GCA_035316005.1 Acidimicrobiia bacterium
TCTGCGTGCGCCGCCGGGTGCGCCGGACCTTGATCTCGGGCGTCTGCCCCGTCAGGAACCCGACGAGGAAGTACACGAACACGCCGACCGCCAGCCCGGCCAGCAGCGTCATCTCGGCACCTCTGCTCCCTCGACGATGGACCGGAGGGTCAGCCCGCGCGGAAGTGACCGGTCGACGCGGCTCTCGAGCCCGGCCGGGAGCACGCCGGTCCACACCAGCGGGCGGCCGAGCGCCTCTCGAACGAAGATCGGCTCCACCGTGAAGTCCTCGCTGAGAGCGGGAACCACGGCAACGACCTCCATGACCTGACGGCGAATGCCGTCACGGTCGTTGGGTGGGATGTCGTCACGGTCGAGGTGGACGACCAGATCGAGTGACTGGGAGAACACCTTGCGGACGATGCGCTCCGTGACGTTCTCCCCCGCCATCAACGCCGCGTTCACGAGCGCGTGGAGCGCCTCGGCGGCGTTGTTCGCGTGGATCGTGCACAGGAAGCCGCAGCCGGCGTTGACAGCCCGGCTGAGCTCGAAGGCCTCGGCGCCGCGTACCTCGCCCACAACGATGCGGTCGGGCCGCATCGCGAGCACGAACTTGACGAGATCGCGCAGGCTGATCTCGCCGGTGCCGTCGAGCGCCGGCGGCCGCACCTCGTAGTACGACCCGTGCGTGACGGGAACCGCGATCTCACGGATTTCCTCGCAACAGCGGACGCAGTGACTCGCCGGCTCGGCCGCGATGAGGGCCGCCGCCATCGTGGTCTTGCCCGCCCCGGGCTCGCCCGAGATCGCCACCCGACTGCGGACCTGCATCATCGCCCACAGGAAGTCGGCCGCCTCGCGGCTGACGGAATCCAGAGCGACGAGGCTGCCGAGCGTGACGTTGCGGACCGTGTAGCGCCGAAGCGTTGCCGAGAGCCGATCACTGACCGGCGGGATCGCGGCCGTGAGCCGTGCGCTTCCCTGGAGCACGCGGGCCTGGACGATCGGGTGCTTCGTGTTGAGCTGCCGATCGGTCGGTGCGAGCAGGCGCTCGACGATCTGACGATTTTCGCCCTCGCCCGTCGGGACGGTCAGACCGCGCAGCCGTCCCGACGAGTCGAGAAAGGAGACTCTCGGGCCCTCGAAGAAGATCTCCTCGACGTCCGGTCGGGCGATCACCTCCGTCAGGGGACCGAAGTCCGTGATCGACCGCAGGACCCGGCCGACCATCTCCCCCGGGTCGCTGAGCGGAATCTCGTCGCCGAGATGCGCGCGCCGCTGGTACTCGTCGACCGCACGATGCACCTCGGCTTGCACCTCGTCGAGGTCACCTTCCGGGCGTAGTCGACGCCGTTCGATCCGCACCAGCGCATCGCGGCGGATGCCGTCATACGCATCGGCACGAACGGTCATTGCGCCACGGCCGGCGTGCGTCCGCGCCGTCTCGCCGCGCTGCGATGGGTCCGCGCTCCGGTCGGCGCGATCGGCACCACCCTCGCCGCCAGCTCGGTAACGGCTTTCGCGTACGGCCCCGACGCGACAAGGGTCCCGGACCAGGCGGCGGCTTCGACACGAGGGTCGTGCGGCACGAGCAGGAGGCTCTCGGGTTCGAACGTTCGCCGGATCTCCTGCTCGATCTCGGCCCGCCGGAAGGCGTCGCGCGGCGCTCGATTGATCGCCAAATGCACGGGCGCAGTCGGGTTCAGCGCGCGCACTTCCGCCACCCAACCGAGCCCTCGTGTCACCCCGACCGGGGTCGCCGGCGCGACGCCGATCACGTCGGACGCTTCGGAGACGATCGCCCGGCTGATGCCGTAGCGACTGCGTCCGCCCCGGCCGACATCCTCCAACCGGCTCCCGAAGTTGACGACGACACAAGGCCAGATGCGGCCGAGCGCTTCCACGACGTCCAGCACCTCACTCGGACGCACCTGGGACCAGGCACCGACATTGGGGAGCCCGGTCAGCACCTCGATCTCGCGAGCGGCCCGCACGATCGACTCGTCGACGTCGCCCATCCCGTACTCGACGGACTCGATGGCGCTCCGGAGGTTCGGCTCGATCGGCAGCCCCAGGCGCTGCGCGATCGACGGGACGACCTCATCGGCGTCGACGAGCACGGCGTGCTCCCGTCGCACCCGCAACGCGGCCGTGAGCCCGATCGCCAGCTCAGTGGCGCCTGCCCCCGGGGTTCCCCCCACGGCGACGAGTCGAGACCGCCGGGACCCGTCCCCGTTCGATGTCGCGAGGCAACCACCGTCGACGGCGACTTCCAGGGCCGCGACGGACGGCACGGGGTTGCGGACCTGCGGCTCGAGAGCGTTGAACGCGTCGACGAACTCGGCCATCGAAGCGTCCGACGGAAGCGAGCGATCGACGCCGAGTGACACGAGGAACTCGCGGCCGGCTGGCTCGTCGGGATCGAACACGCCGAGAAGGCGTCGGTTCCGCCGGTGGACCGCGTCGACGAACGTGCGCGTCAGGCTCGGCCACCGGTGGCTCACCACCAGGGTGCCGTAGTCCTCGTCGAAGGCAAGCAAGGGATCCACGATCACCTGCCGGACGCGCCCCCCGCCGTGATCGGTGAGGTGCCGGTGGAGGCTCTCGACCCATGCCTCCGGCGAGAAGACGAGGGCCACCTCCGGCTCGGACACGCCTATCGCCCACCGGCGCCGGACCCGTCGACGGCCAACGGCGGCGTCGCCTCAGCTGGCCGCGAGCCTGTCGTCCGCGTGATCACCAGATCGCCGCCCGCGATCCCGGCCGCGACGAGCTGCGACTCGCGAGCGTCCACGGCAAGGGTCACCGTGAACTTGTCGTCGACCCCCCCGAAGGCGCCCCCGCGGTCCGGCCGGCCGACACTCAGGACTTCCGCGGCGGCAACGATGATCGAGACCTCGTGGCTGCCGGCGAGGATCACATCGACGCGGTCACCGGCTTCGAGCTCACCATTGACGGCTCGAGCCGGATCGATGGCAACGCTCATGGCGCGCTTTCCGGCAGGAGCGGCCGCGGGCCTCAGCGCACGTCGATGCACCAACTCACCGGCGGCGATGGGGTACGCCGCGACCGAGTCGCGCATGCGCTTGACGTCATCGGGCTGGAGCACCGTGCCGAGGAGCGCGTCGTCCATCTTCACCCGCTCGTAGCGAACCGCCGACTCGGTGAGCGCGGTACCCGGTGCCAGGTCGCGCGCCGCGACCGCGACGGGTTGCCGTTCGTCGGCGCGACGAAGCACGGCGACCGTGAGCAGCAGTCCGATGAGGCCTGCGACGACCATCACCAGATGGCCCGTCGAGAAGCGGCTCAGCAGGCTCCGCGGGAGCGCAGCCGCCGACCGGGGGACGGCATCGGGGCGCTGCGACCTCGGCGCCACCACCTCCGCCATCCACCCCTCCGCCGTCGTCACCCCACAGGCGAACGATTCGCCAATAGTGCAGAAGCCGCTCATTTGCGTCAAGCGGCACAAACCGTAGCGCGGTGATGATGCAGCAGAATGCCTCAAGATGTCAAGAGTCCCTATCGAGACGTGCCCGAGGGGGTAAAATCCACGTATGCCCCCCGCCGCCGACGCCGGAGCGGACTTCCCGAACGTGCTCACAACCGCCGACGCGGCGGAGCTGCTCCAGGTGCACGTGGAGTACCTGCGCAAGCTCGTGCGCGACGGCAAGGTCCCGTGTCACCGATTCCCCGGCGGGCGTGAGATGCGATTCGACCGCGACGAGCTCCTCGAGTGGCTGCGCTCGCTCCCGGGCCACGATCAGTCGACGTCGACGAAGCGCGGCGCCGACGCGCCGTAACGCCTAGTCGCGCGAGGGCCTCACCCACGACACGCACCCCAGGGGCACGTACGTCTCTTCACCGGCGTGTCCCCGCACGACAACGTGATCGCGTCCGACGACGAGGCAGCCGCGAAGCTCGTCCGCGACCGCAGGCGCGCCGACGATCGCTTCGACCTCGTCCGCGTCGTACTCGAGCAGCCGGGCGCGAAAGCTGGGTGCATCAGCTTCGGCCCGTCGACCACCGTGTCGAGCGCGATTGACGACACGCACGAGCACGGGAACCGGCGCGCCCTCCGGTACGAGCGAAGCGAGCCGGATGTCGACGCGTCCGCCGTCCGTTCGGAGCTGCACGTAGTCGCGCCCGGCCGCGTCGACCATGCCCACGAACACCATGCTCCCGACCTGGACCGAGATCGTGTCGCCGCGGTGTTGGAGCTCGCGGATCACGTCCAGGAGGTCGCGATGGCGCGCCCACTGCCGCAGCGCCGCCCTCGTGTACTCCTCTTCCTCGGCCCGTCGCTCCTCACGGGCGGCGCCGAAGATGGGCTCGAGGTCGTCGAACGCGTCGTCCGCCGTCACGCGCAGCGCCTCCGGGAGCCGGTGGGGCGCACCGTAACTCCCGGAGGCGTCGCCGTGCCCTGTCTCGGGGAGGTTCAGTTCTGCTTGACGGCCTCGATCTCGAAGTCGAGCTTGGCCTTCTTGCCGACCAGGACCCCACCGCCTTCGATTGCGGCGTTCCAGGTGAGGCCAAAGTCCTCCCGGTCGACCTCGGTGGTCGCCGAGAAGCCGGCCCGGCGCCCGCCCCAGGGGTCGGTCGTCCAGCCGTGGTACTCGACGTCGAGCGTGACCGGCCGGGTCACACCGTGCACGGTGAGGTCACCCTCGAGGCGGAAGCCGCCAGGGCTGTCGCCCTCCAGGCGGGTGCTCCGGAAGGTGATCTCCGGGTACCGCTCGATGTCCAAGAAGTCGGGCGAGCGCAGGTGCTCGTCGCGCTTCGAGTCGCCGGACTGGACGCTCGCCGGGTCGATCTTCACCTCGACCCACGAGCCCAGCGGGTCGTCGGAGATGTGGATGTTGCCCGACACGCCGTGGAACTGGCCCCGCACCTTGCTCACCATCAGGTGGCGAGCCGTGAACACGACGCTGGTGTGCGCCGGGTCCAGCTGCCAATCGCCCGGCTCGGGGATCTCGATGCCTTGGATGGTACGAACCTCTGTCTGGCTCATCGTCGTTCCTCCGTTCCGAGACCTTGGGAATCTCTCTTGTCCCGGCAACGGTTGTATAAGCAACAGTATTCCATACAACCAAAACCGCCGGTAAGGTGGTCCAGATGGCCCGGGCCCGG
>DATFXK010000260.1:0-2390 GCA_035316005.1 Acidimicrobiia bacterium
CTTCTGCGTCGCGAACAACCTCTCGCCGGCCGACTGTGCGGCGCTCGACATCGAACCGAACCCCGACTTCAACCGCATCCTCTTCAACCGCGCGACCGGGAACGGCACCGCCCCGTCACCCCTGATCAATCCCGTGTTCGCTGTGGACCTCGCCTGGGACGAGACGGGGACCGACAACTGCTGGAAGGGGAACGTCGCCGGGACGAGCTTCCCGACCGTTCTCCCGTCCTGCTGACGCGGGCCTGCCAGAAGGAGGGCGTTCGTCGAGGACACCAGAAGGAGGGCCGTTCGTCGAGGACACCGGTGACCCTAGAACCCCGTGGTGAGCTCGATGATCCCGGGGCAGCGGGAGCGCGGTGGCGAGAGCGGTCCGACGCTTCAGGCGCGGCGGGTACGCAACGGCGACACGTGCGCGATCGCGTCGAAGTCGCGGTCGCGGTGCAGCACGTCGAGATCGTGTCGCAGCGCGCACGCCGCGATGAGGCAGTCGATCGACGAACGCACGGTGAGCCCGCGGCTCCGGGCGGCTCGGTACAACCCGACGGCCTCGAGGACTACGTCGCTCGCCAACGGGGACTCGACGGTGGGCAGCGACAGCATGGCCTCCCGGGCCAGGCGATATGCACGCTCGTCGCGGAATCCCTGCAGGACCTCCTGGACGACGGGCAGGCAGGTGACGATCTCGTCCAACTCTACGACGGCCGTCAGGTCGAGGGGTCTCGAACGCCGGAACACCTCGATCCAGACCGACGTGTCGACCAGCGTCATCCGCGCTTCCGACGCGGCAAGCGAGCGTCTCGGCGCATCTCGGAGAGATCGCCGGTCCAGAGCCCGGAACCTCGAAGCTCGAGGATACGCCGGGCCTTGGCTCGTCGGACGAAGTCCTCGAGGGCTCGCTCGACGGCTCTCGAGTACGTCTTCTCGCCACTCAGACGCGTGACCTCGTGCAACAGGTCCTCACGAAGCACAAGATTCGTCCGTTTCATGTGTATCCGATACCTGCAGACCACGGGGGTGGCAAGCGGATCGGCGGTGCCCGCACGCCGCGGCCCCGACGCCATTCCCGGTCGTGGCGCGGGGGGGCGTGCTCCGACTAGAACGGAGGCGATGGATGTCCTCCACCGCGCGCTCGCCCGCGTTCCCGACCATCGTCAGTTCTTCTCGCTCGACGAGCTTCGGCAGCGGACGCACCGGCTAACCAAGGAGTTCCCCGGGGTCGCCCGCGTCGAGACCGTGGGCGCATCTGCCGAGGGACGGCCGATCGAGCTGCTCACCGTCGGGCACGGTCGGCGCCCGGTACTGCTGCTCGGCGTGCCGCATCCGAACGAGCCGATCGGCACGCTCACGATCGACTTCCTCACCCGGCTGCTGTGCGAGGACGACGAGCTGCGCTACCGCCTCGACGTCACCGTCTTCGCCGTGCCGGTGGCCGATCCCGACGGGCTCGTGCTGAACGAAGGGTGGTTCAAGGGCGCGTTCTCGCCGCTGCGCTACGCGCTCGAGTTCTACCGGCCGCCGCACCGCGAGCAGGTCGAGTGGAGCTTCCCGGTCGACTACAAGACCCTCCGGTTCACCACGCCTTCGCCCGAGACCGCGGCGGTCATGCGGGTCATGGAGCGGGTGCGGCCGCAGGTGTTCTACTCGCTCCACAACGCGGGCTTCTGCGGCGTCTACTTCTACGTCTCGGGCGCCCGCCCCGCCCTCTTCCGGAAGCTCGACGACCTGGTCGCCGCACAGGGCCTCCCGCTTCATCGCGGCGAGCCCGAGGTGCCGTACCTGAAGACGCTCGCGCCGGCAGTCTACGAGCTGTTCTCGGTCGAGGACACCTACGAGTACCTCGCGCGGACGCTCGACGAGGATCCGGCAGCGATCATCGAGGCGGGCACGTGCGCAGACGACTGGCTGAAGCGTGTATGCCCGGACGCCTTCTCGCTCGTCTGCGAGCTGCCGTACTACACGGCGCCCGCGCTCGAGGACACGTCGCCGGCGGAGATCACCCGGCGCGAAGCGGTGCTGGCCGGAACCGCCCGCCGACTCGCGCTGCACGGGGAGACCGCCGCCTTCTTCGAAACGATCGCCGTCCGCGTGCCCGATCATCGCCTGACCCGCTCAGTCTGCGACTATCTCGCGAAGGCGCCGAAGCGGCTGGCGGCGGAGCGTGCCAACGCGCTGTCACCCGAGTACGACCGCCGGGCGACGCGTGCCGAGGTGATGGACGCCACCGTGTGCAGCCTCTTCTACCACGCGCTCTACCTGGGAGAGGTTCGCAGGCTGGCGGTGCTGGTCGGTGACGCGAATCTCGCCGGCACGATCCGCCAGCGGCTGGCGGCCATCAGCTCCGAGGTCCAGCGCGAGAGTGCGCTGCGCGTCCTGCCGCTGCGTCCGCTCGT
>DATFXK010000261.1:0-9082 GCA_035316005.1 Acidimicrobiia bacterium
CCAGTATCAACCAGCGCCGCAATCGCGGAAGTTGCCGGAACACGAGAATCGTTGCGACAGCGTCCGCGGCATCTGTGAGCACGGCTGCCTCGAACCAGCCGCGTGCAGGAGTGGCACGGCGCAGTGCGAGGAGCGCCCCGAAGCCGAGCGCGAGGTCGCGCGCACCGATCGCGCGCCCAAGAGCATTGACGCGCGGGTCCTCGATACCCGTCCACGTTCGTACGAGCAGTCTTGGAAGGGTGACGTAGAGCGCGCCTGCGACCATCCGACCGATCGCCACGTTCTTTGGTGTCAGCGCCGGCATGGCGGCTTTTCGACTCCTCCGGGCTGGTCGACTATCGCTTGTGTTTGAGCGCCTCTGCCATCGCGCCGGTCAGCGCAGTGGCACCGAATCGTGGCGCCAGTCTCGCAACGGTTGCCGGCATGCTGCGACCGAGAATGCGCCGATGCGCAGTGGCAACGGGGCAACGATCGCCTCGGCGCGATCGGCCTCGATTGCATGGACGACGGCGGAGCCGACGTCCGCCGGCGATCGCGTCGGCATACCCATGGGCGCGGGCAAGCCGGTGTCGGCCCACATCCCCGCCTCGCGAATTGGTCCCGGGTACACGACCGACACGCCCACGCCGTGCGGCGCCAATTCGGTGTACGCGGTTGCCGCGGGAGGGAAGCCCGAAGACTGGGCCACGCTCGACGACACCATGGCGGCCGAGGGTCACACCGCGGTGCTCGTTCGTCCGACCCGCGTCTATTCCAACCCGGCGTGACCAACTGGTCGATCACGCCCCTCGCCTGTCATCTCGCGGTACCAAGCGGGCCGCTCGGTGCGGGCCCAGTACGGCGTCACCTCGCCGCGGGTCATGCCACCGAGCGCGACGGGATCGCGGATGGCAAAGAAGATGTGACCGAGCACGGCGATCCAGATGCCGAACGCGAACCAGTCGTGGACGAAGGTCGCGCCGGTGCGCCAGTCGTCCGAGAACGGATTGGGCCAGCGCAGGATCAATCCGGTGGCGAGCATGACGACGATCGCGCCGGCGAAGAACGTCGCGCTCAGCTTCTGCCCGGCGTTGAACTTGCCGGTGTCGAGCCGGCCAGCGCGGACGCGGTTCCGACGGCGGAACCAGCGGGCGTCGTCGCGTGTCCAGCGGTTGATGCGGCCGACGTCCCGCCGGAGCTGCGCACCCCACCGTCCGGCGAGGCCGACGAGCACGGGCACCGGGAGCAGGATGCCGGCGTAGACATGCACCTGCCGGAACAGCTCACGGCGCCCGAACATCGCCGAGAACGGCCCGGCATACAGCACCGCGCCTGTAACCATCAGCACGCCGAGCAACCCGGCCGTCGTCCAATGCGCGACGCGCTCGACGCGGTCGAAGCGCGGGATCATGCTGCGCTCAGGTTGCGTTGTCGTCACGGTTGTTGGAGCGCCCGACCCAGCCGTTGACGTCGTACCCGCGGTTCTCCCAGTAGCCGGGCACGACCTCGTCGGTCGCGTCGATGCGATCGAGCCACTTGATCGACTTGTAGCCGTACATGGGCGCCACGTAGAGCCGGACGGGACCGCCGTGCGCGTCCGACAGCTCCTCTCCCTCCAGCTCGTAGGCGACCAGCACGTCGTCGCGGCGCGCCTGCTTCAGCGTGAGGCTCTCGGCGTACGTGCCGTCGAAGGAGCGAAACCGCAACGCCTTGGCGGCCGGCTGTACTCCGGCGCGATCGAGCACGTCGGCGAGCCGGACGCCCCTCCACTTCACGTCGAAGACGCGCCACCCCGTCACGCACTGGAAGTCGCGGGTGAGGCCGGTCGGCGGCATCGTGCGCAGGTCCTGGTAGGAGAGCGTGAGCGGCTGGTCGACGAGCCCGCCGACGTGGAGCCGGTACTCGTCGTGGCCCCGGTGCGGCATCGACCCCGTGACCGAGTAGATGCGGAAGCGTCCGATGGGCAGGAGGCCGGACAGGCCGGTGCCGTCCTTGGCCAGGTACGGGCCCACCTGCCGCTCGAGCCAGCGCTGCGCGTTCGACCCCCACAGGATCCCGGCCGCGCCCACGCCCAGGAGCCCGAGGAACACCCGCCGTCCGACCGGCGCGCCGTCCATGCACTCAGGATACGAACGCGATGCCCGGATCGATCATCAGGGGCGGGCCGTTCCCGTGCGCGTCTGCACAGGATCTCCATCTCGAGCGCCATCCATGCAGGTCATCGGGTGCGGACTCCAGGCAGCAAGCGCGTTCGTTCCATCGTTCGCAAAGGAGCCGTCATGTCACTCGTCAAGCTGTTGCCAGCCTGGTTCCATGCGTCTGCCGACTATGCCGTCGGTGGACTGCTCATTGTCGTCGCACTCGGCGTCGGTGGATCCGCCGGCGCCATCGCGACCGGCGTCGTGGTCGGAGCCGTCGTACTGCTCGTCAGCATGCTGACCCGCTATCCACTCGGCGTGTTGAAGGTGCTGCCCTTCACCGTGCACTCCGCCGGCGACTACCTCGCCGCCACGCTGCTGATCGTCGCTCCGTTCGCGCTCAACTTCTGGAGTGGCGACACCGGCCTGAGCATCTTCTACATCATCGGCGGGGTCGCGGTGCTGGCTGTGAGCCTCATCACGAACTATCAGTACAGCCCGAAGCGTGAACTCGCGGGCGCCGCGCCCGTCACCGCGTAATACGCCACCGGTCGGCGGCGGTCGGGTCATCGATCCCGGCCGCCGCTGTCGAGTGCTCAGGCGCCGAGCGCGAGCACCTCGGCGAAGCCGGCCTCGACGGACTTGGCGAACTCGGGCGCGTCCGGTACGGCGACGGCGTCGGTGTTGATCCCGATGCAGCACGTCCCGCAGTGCGAGAGCAGCGTGACGTTGGCGGCGGTGCCCGACAGGGGGCCGAACGGGTACATGCGCTCGAGCTCGGCGCCCGCCACGTACAAGGGGAACGGCGAGCCGGGCACGTTGCTGGTGACGAAGTCGGAGCCCTTCAGCATGGCGCCGAAGAACGCCGTCGTCATGCGGGAGGGGAGCTGGTTGAGCACCAGAGCGAGCGCGTCGGTGAGCGCCACCGCCGGCTCGTCGCGGACGCCTCGGGCGAGCCGGCCGAGCGCGCGCATCCGCTCCTCGGGGTCGGCGATCTGGAGCGGGACGAGGAACCGGGCCGGCGTGAAGTGGTTGCCGCCGAGGGCGGTGCCCGCACCGCGCAGGTTGATTGGCATCACCATGCGCAGCTCGGACGGCTCGACGCCGTGCAGCTCGTGGTAGCGCTGGACGCCGCCGACGACCGACGCGAGGAAGGCGTCGTTGAGCGACCCGCCGACGGACTTGGCCGCGCGCTTCAGGTCATCCAGCGGCACGTCGAGCGCAGCCAGGCGACGGGCCATGCTGCGCGCGCCGATGATGGGCGAGCGGGGCGTGGTCGCCGGCGCAAGGAACGACGCCACCGACCGCGTCACCCGATTCACCTCCCGGAGCGCGGCCTCCGGGTCGCGTACCGCGCTGCGTGCCGCGTTCACCGTGTTGGCGAGACCGTGCTGGACGATGTCCCACGCCCGTCGTCGCCGGTGGTCGAGTGAGCGCCCGACCAGCGCGAGCGGCGTGAAGGCGGGGAGGTCGTGGAGCTCGTCTGTCGGACCGGGTGGGTCGGGGTCGCGTTCGAGGTCGAACAGCATCATCAGGAGCTTCATGCCGCCGACGCCGTCGGTCATCGAGTGGTGCACCTTGATGGCGAACGCCGACCGGCCGCCCTCCAGCCCGTCCACGACCGTGTACTCCCACAGCGGACGGGCGCGGTCGAAGCCGGCCATGGCCGCGTTGCGGGCGAGGTCGAGCACGCATTCGAAGCTGCCGGGCTCGGGGGCGCGCACGCGGCGCAGGTGGTACGAGAGGTCGAAGTGCGGATCGGCCGACCAGCACGGCGGCCCGACGCGCAGCAGCGGCGTCACGACCCGCTGGCGCAGGCGGGGGATGAGACGGCTCCCACGGTCGACCCGCTCGACCAGCGCGTCCCAGTCGGGACTGTGGTCGAACGTCAGGACCGTCACGACGGTCGACCGGAGCGTCGGGTCCTTCTCGACGGTCCACATGAGCGCGTCGGCGTCGCTCATCTGGAGATCGAACTCTTCGGCCCCCGCCACGGGGCCAGAGTGCGCTAAGCGCCGTACTTCTGCAAGCGGCCCGCGTTGGCGAGCATCACCGGCATGAGGTCCTTGGTGGGGCGGAGCCCCAGCCCGCCGTGCCGGCACCAGCGCTCGCCGAAGTGGTCGACGTCGTCGCGGCCGCAGCGCTCGCTCCACAGGAGCGCCGGCACGGGGTGCCACGAGTGCGCGGCCATCTGCGTCGGCGTGGAGTGGTCGCCGGACACCGCGATCACGTCGGGGCCCAGCGCCCGCAGCTCGGGGACGACGGCGTCGAGCTGTTCGATCGCGGCGATCTTGCGCGGGCGGTCGCCGTCCTCGCCGGCGGAATCGGTGCCCTTGTGGTGCAGGAACAAGTAGTCGTAGTCGGACCAGCTGTCGCGCAGGATCTGCAGCTCGTCGGCGAGCGTCGTGGGGCGGCCGAGCACGTCCATCCCGAGGAGCCGGGCGATGCCGCGGTACATGGGGTAGACGGCGACGGCGGCGGCGCGCAGGCCGTACCGCTCGCCGAAGCCGGGGAGCGCGCGCTGGGTGTCGAAGCCGCGCAGCAGGATGCCGTTCGCCTTCGGCTCGCCGGCCAGCGTGCGCTGGGCCTGGCCCACGACCTCCGTGACGAGCTCGGCGGTGTGCTTTGCCTCCGGCTCGAGCGGCTGCGGGTCGAGGGGCGCGACACCCTCGTGCTGCGGGTCGGTATCGGTGAGCGCGGGGTCGAGGCCGGCACCACGCAGGACGACCAGCAGGCGGTGCTCGCGCTCGTGCCGGAAGAACACTTCTGCCCCGTCGAGGCGCACGCCGTCCTGCAGCTTGGCGACGACGGCGTCGGCTTCGTGGTCTGGGAGGCGACCGGCGCGGCGGTCGGCGACGGTGCCGTCGGCGGCGAGCGTGCACAGGTTGCCGCGGGCGGCAACGTCGCCCGGGCGTAGCTCGAAGTCGAGGCCGGCCGCGCTGAGCGCGCCGCGTCCGAGCTCGAAGCGCTCCGGGTCGTAGCCGAAGAGACCGAGGTGCCCGGGGCCCGAGCCGGGAGTGATGCCGGGCCCGACCGGCTCGACCAGGCCGGTGGTGCCGTCGACGGCGAGCTGGTCGAGGTGGGGCGTCGCCGCCTCCTCGAGCTCGGTGCCGTGGTCGGTGTCGGCGTACCCGCCGAGGCCGTCCATGACGACGAGCAGGATCTTCGTGTCCGCGGCCTGGATCAGCGGCGTCACGTCCATGAGATCACCGTACCGCCGTCACTGCTGCTGGCTGCGACCGCGTTCGACGACAGCTGCTCGCCGGCGCTCGATCTCCGACGGGTCGACGCGGAAGTTGCGGAACCGCTCCTGCTCGAGCGCGAGCGCGTCGCCGACGCTCAGCTTGGAGCCGCGGTCATAGAGCTGCTTCAGATTGCGGACCGCCTGTTGGTCGTTGCCGGCGATGTCGGCCGCGAGGGCGGTGGCCGTCGGCAGCAGATCGTCGTGCGCGACCACGTGGTTCACCAACCGCAGGGCGAGTGCGTCGTGGGCGTCGATGAAGTTCCCCGTGAGGCTCATCTCCTTCGCCTTGCGCAGCCCGACCGTCTGGGGGAGGAACACGCTCATCCCTCCGCCGGGGGTGACTCCCACCCGCGCGTGGGTGTCGCCGAACGTGGCGCGCTCCGACGCGACGAGGAAGTCGCAGCCCAGGGCCAGCTCGAAGCCGCCCGTCACGGCGGGACCGTTGATCGCGCCGATGACCGGCTTCGTCATGGTCCACAGCACGGTGAACGGGCTGCGGTGCTCGTCGTCGCGCCCACCGACGAGGTTCGCGGCCGTGGTGCCGAGCTCGCGGAGGTCGAGGCCGGCGCAGAACGCGGGGGCGGCGCCGGTGAGGACGACCACGTCGACGGTGTCATCGGCTTCGGCGGCCGCGAGCGCGATCGCGAGCTCACGCTGCAGTTCGGTGTTCATGGCGTTGCGGGCGTCGGGACGGTTGAGCGTCACCGTGGACACACGATCGGCCGTCTCCGACAAAACCGTTTCGCTCATGGGGCGGACCTTAGTAATGCTTCATCGCATGGGCATTCGAGAGCTCGGTCTCGCCGAGACCCATCTTGCGTACGAGGCGATGCTCGAGTTGCGCCCGAACATCGGGACGGACGCCGAGTTCGTCGCTCGAGTGAACGACGTGCAACGGTCGGCCGGCTACCGGATCGTCGCGTCGTTCGATGACGGTGGGCCTGCGGCGGCGGCGGTAGCGGGATTCCACATCGGCGACATGCTGGCGTGGGGTCATTTCCTGTACGTCGAAGACCTCGTCACGCGCGAGTCGACCCGCGGCGCCGGGCACGGGACGGGTCTGCTCGATTGGATCCGTGTCGAGGCCGAGCGCAACGGCTGCGACTCCATCCAGCTCGACTCCGGCTCCCAGCGCCACGACGCCCACCGCCTCTACCTCGCGCGGGGGTACCGGATCACCGGTCACCACTTCGGGCAGCTCCTCCGCGATGCCGCCGGCCGGTAGCGTGCGGAGGTGACCACCCCCGTGTTCACCGGCGTCGGCGTCGCGCTCGTGACCCTGTTCGACGACCGTGGCGAGCTCGACGCGCCGGCCACGGCCGACCTCGCCGCCCAGCTCATCGATGCGGGCATGCGCGCCGTCGTGGTCGCGGGGACGACCGGCGAGGCAGCGGCCCTCGACGCGGACGAGCGTGTCGCCCTGCTCGAAGCCGTGCGGCGGCGGGTGCCGCCACCGGTCCCCGTGATCGCGGGCACCGGCGCGGCGTCGGCACGGCAGGCGGCGGCGCTGACGCGCGACGCGGTCGAACGCGGGGCCGATGCCCTGCTCACGCTGTCGCCGCCCGGCGTGACCGACCCGCGGGCGTACTACGACGCGGTGGCGAAGGCCGCCGCCGGAACACTGGTCCTCGCCTACCACTACCCGAAGGTCGCCCCGCCGGGGATCGCCGTGCGGTTCCTCGGCGACCTGCTCGTCGCCGGTATCAAGGACTCGTCGGGCGACGCCGAGCGGCTGCTGCACGAGCTCGACCAGTACGACGGCGCGATCTACACGGGGTCGTCCGCGCTCCTCTCGTTCGCGGGCCCGCTCGGTTGCGCCGGCGCCATCCTCGCGTTGGCCAACGCCGAACCGGAACGGTGCGTGCGCGCGTTCGCCGGCGATGTCGAGGCCCAGCGCGCGCTGCTGCAACCGCACCTCGCCGCGCACGAGAGCTTCCCGCGCGGCCTCAAGGAGATGGTGGCCGCGCGGTTCGGGACGTCGACGGCCTGCCGGGTGGCGTAGCCGGCCCATCCGTCAGCCGAAGCGCTCCTCCAACCCGTAGAAGCGCGCCGGCGTGTCCCAGAGTACGGCGGCGAGGTCGTCGCCGCCGAGGCCGTGCTCGGCCGACTCCTTGAGGAAGCTGCTGACGGCGTCGGGGTACAGCGCGTCTGGGTGCGGGAAGTCACTCGCCCACACGACGTGGTCGGCGCCGACCTGCGACACGGTCCACGCCGCAAGTGGGTCGTCGGGATCGGTGCTGATCATGCACTGGCGGGCGAAGTACTCCGACGGCGTGAGCGACAGCGCGGCGGTCTCGGTGTCCTGCATCCACTCGGCGTGCCCGTCGAGGCGTGCCAGCCAGTACGGCAGCCAGCCCGTGCCCGACTCGAGGAACGCGATGCGCAGACCGGGATGGCGCTCGAGCGCCCCTTCGAGCATGAGGCTCGCCATGGCCGCCATCTGCTCCATGGGATGGGACATCGCGTGGCGGACGGCGAAGGTGTCGCTCACGTCGCGCCCGATGGTGGGTGCGCCGCGCACGCCGAGCCCTTCGTGCACCGCCAGCACGAGCCCGGTCTCCTCGAGCACGTCGTAGAGGGGGTCGTAGTCGCGGGCGCCGAGGCTCCGGCCGTAGAGGTGGTTGGGGCGCACCATGACGCCGGGGAGGCCGAGGTCGGCGGCCGCGCGCGCGGCGTCGACCGCGAGGCTCACGTCGGCGAGCGGGGCCATCCCGACACCGGCGAGGCGGGATGGGTCGGTCGCGCAGTAGCCGGCGATCCAGTCGTTGTAGGTGCGGCACGCCGCCGCCGAGGCCTTGGGTTCGAGCTCGGGGAGGTACGGCACGTACAGCCCGATGGAGGGGTACAGCACGACGGCATCGATGTCCTCGGTGTCCATGCAGCGGAGGTACGCGTCGGCCGCGCAACCGGACTCGAAGAAGTCGGCCAGCTTCGACATGTCACCGGCGGCCTCGAACGGAGTCGTCGGCGGCAGGTCCATGATCTCGGGGCCGGCCCGTTGCGCCTCGCCGAACACCTCACCCGGCTCGACGACGTGCGCGTCGGCGTCGAAGATCCGCTTTCCGTCACGCATCACATTCTCCGCGCCGCCAACCCGCCGTCGAGCGGGAAGACGGAGCCGCTGATGTAGCTGGACTCGTCGCCGGCGAGGAACATGATCGCCTCGCACACGTCGTCGGCCGTCCCGAGCCGGCGCATCGGGGTGCGCTCGGCGACCATGCGCTTGATCGCATCCGGGTCAGGTGCCTGCTCGACGACCTTCAGGAACAGCCCTGCCTCGCAGGCGGTCGGGGAGACCACGTTGACTCGCACCTTGTCCGGCGCGTGCTCGATCGCCGCCTGCTTGGCCAGGTTGACCAGCGCGCCCTTCGACGCGCAGTACGCCGCGTATCCGGGCGCCCCGATCGCGCCGAGCACCGAGCCAAGCAAGACTGCCGAGCCGCCGCCCGAGCGCGCCATGGCCGGGATCGCGTGCTTGAGACACAGGAACGGGCCCTTCAGGTTCACGTCGAGCACGCGTTGCCACTCGTCATCGCTCGTGTCTGCGAGCGACGCCCGCACCTCGACCGCCGCGCTGCACACGAGCACGTCGAGGCGCCCGTCGCCGTTGCCGCCGGTGGCGGTGCCGACCATCCGCTGGACGTCGTCCTCGCTCGTGACGTCGCCGGCGACCGCCTCGGCCACCCCACCCGCCTTGACGACCGCGCCCGCGACGCGCGTC
>DATFXK010000262.1:0-13026 GCA_035316005.1 Acidimicrobiia bacterium
ATCCTCGAAGGCCTCGTGCAGAGCGCGGAGCAGCGACTGCGCGAAGAGGGCATCCGCGGCGAGGTGTTCCTCTTCAAGAACAACACCGACAGCGCCGGCAACTCGTACGGCTGCCACGAGAACTACCTCGTCGAGCGCGAGGGCGACTTCTCGAAGTTCACCGATGTCCTGATCCCGTTCCTCGTCACCCGGCAGGTCTACGCCGGTGCGGGCAAGGTGCTCCAGACCGCCCGCGGCGCGATGTACTGCGTCAGCCAGCGCGCCGAGCACATCTGGGAGGGCGTGTCGAGCGCCACGACCCGGTCGCGTCCGATCATCAACACCCGCGACGAGCCGCACGCCGACGCCGAGCGGTTCCGGCGGCTGCATGTGATCGTCGGCGACTCGAACATGAGCGAGTACGCGACGTTCCTGAAGGTCGGCGCGACCTCGATCATCCTGCGCATGCTCGAAGACGACGGTGCACCCTGGCGCGACCTCACGCTCGAGAACCCGATCCGCGCCATCCGCGAGATCAGCCACGACATCACGTGCCGTCGGCGCGTGCGTCTCGCCAACGGACGTGAGCTCTCGGCGATCGACATCCAGTCGGAGTACCTCAACCGCGCGCTGCGCTTCGCGAAGCGCCACGGTCTGCCCCCGCTCGAGCAGAAGGCGCTCGAGATGTGGGAGCACGTGATGGGCCATCTCGAGCAGGACCCGCTCAAGCTCACGACCGAAGTCGACTGGGTGATCAAGCACAGTCTCATCGAGTCGTACCGGACGCGCGGCAACCTGCCGCTCACGCACCCGCGCGTGTCGCTACTCGACCTCGCGTACCACGACGTGACCCGCTCCCGTTCGCTCTACTACCTACTCGAGCGACGCGACCAGGTCGAGCGCATGGTCACCGACGAGGAGATCAACGAGGCGGTCAACACACCTCCGCAGACAACGCGTGCCCGTCTGCGCGGGGCATTCATCAAGCGAGCCAAGGAGCGGAAGCGCGACTACACGGTCGACTGGGTGCACCTGAAGCTGAACGATCAGGCGCAGCGCACCGTGCTGTGCAAAGACCCGTTCAAGGCCCGCGACGACCGCGTCGAGCGGCTGATCTCGAGCCTGTAGCCACGCTGGTCCGGCCGGAGCCTTCTAACCTCGACCCATGCCGTCGTTCCGGTCGGGGAAGGTAACGACGCTGCTCATGGAGCGGCCGGGGCTGCAGCGGGTCGAGGTCGATCTCGGCGAGGGCAACGAGCGCGCCTACGTGCTCACGCAGCTCACGGGGACGGTCGCGGTGGGAGACCGAGTCGTGGTGAACACGACGGCGGTCGAGCTTGGGCTGGGCACGGGCGGGTGGCACGTCGTGCACTGGAACCTCGAGCGGGAGCGGTGGGCGGAACGAGGACCCGGCCACATCATCAAGGGCCGGTACACGAGCCTGCAGGCCGACGTCGGGAGCGCCGAGGAGCACCTCGAGGAGCTGGCCGAGGTCGAGTCGGTCGACGGCATGCCGGTCGTGGCGGCGGCGCTGCACAGCCAGCTGCCGGCGGCGGCGGTGGCATTCAAGGACCGCGCCCCGGACGCGCGCCTCGCCTACGTGATGACGGACGGCGCCGGCCTGCCGTTCGCGCTGTCGGACCTCGCGTACGCCCTGCGGGAGCGCGGGCTCGTCGACGCCACGATCACCTACGGCCACGCCTTCGGGGGCGATTACGAAGCCGTCTCGATCTTCTCTGCGCTGGCCGTCGCCCGGCACGTGGCCGGGGCCGATGCCGTCGTCGTGGCGATGGGCCCCGGCATCGTCGGCACGAACACCCGGCTCGGCTTCTCGGGGATGGAGGTCGGCTGGATCCTCGACGCCGCCGCCGCCCTCGACGGGCAGCCGATCGCCTGCCTGCGCGTATCGTTCGCCGATCCGAGGGCGCGCCACATCGGCCTGTCGCACCACACGCGTACGGCGTTGCGGCTCGCGTGCCGCGACCGCGTCACCGTGGCTGTGCCCCGCCTCGGTCGGGAGGAGGACGCCCGTCTGCAGTCCGACCTCACGGACGCCGGCATCGCCGCGCGCCACGACCTGGTCGACGTGACGTCCCCCGACGTCCTCGGCTTGCTCGCCGAGCACGGGCTCGACGTCGTGTCGATGGGGCGGCCGGCGGCCGACGACCCCGCTCTGTTCCTCGCCGCCGGCGCGGCCGGCGCCCTGGCCGCGGCGCGCGCACATCTGTGACGGACCGGCTCGAGCGCCTCACCAACCTGGTCGCGACGCTGCTCGACACGCGGCGGCCGCTCACCCTCGAGGAGATCGTCGAGCTCGTTCCCGGCTATCCGGACGACAAGATGTCGTACCGCCGGCAGTTCGAGCGCGACAAGGACACGCTGCGGGGGATCGGCATCCCCGTGCGGCTCGAGGGGGTGGACTCGTTCGGTCCCGAGCAGGGCTATCGGATCCCGCCCGACGAGTACTACCTGCCGTCGCTCGACCTGACCCCGGACGAGCAGGCGGCGCTGCATGTTGCCGTCACGGCCGTACGCCTCGAGGGTGGTCCCGCGCCGGCCGAGACGTTGCTGAAGCTCGGCGGGCGCGAGGGCGAAGCCGCGCACGCCCTGGCGGCGCTCCCGACGGTACCGGCGCTGCCGGCGTTGTTCGACGCGTACCGAACCCGATCCACCGTCACGTTCACGTATCGCGGTGAGCGCCGGCACGTGGATCCGTGGGGGATCCTCTTCCGGCGTGGTCACTGGTACATCGTCGGCCACGACCGGGATCGCGGGGAACAGCGGTCGTTCCGCGTCGACCGCATCGAAGGCCAGGTCGACGCCGGGTCGCCGGGCGGCTTCGATCCACCCGCTCGCCTCGAACCGGGGGCGCTGCTCCGGGACGAGCCGTGGCGGTACGGCGAAGAGGAGGCCGTGGCGGCGCGCGTCCTCGTCGACGCCTCCCAAGCGGCCGCGGTCGTCGAACAGGTCGGTGTGGGAGCCGTCGTCGAGCGCGGGGACGATGGCAGCGTCGTCCTCGAGTTCCCGGTCACCAACACGGCCGCGTTCCGGTCGTTCGTGCTCGGGCTTCTCGACGCAGCCGAGGTCGTCGGGCCGCCGGAACTGCGGTCAGAGATGGTCTCCTGGCTCGAAGCCGTCGCGGGCGGCGCGGCGTGAGCCCGCGCCCGGTCGCCGGCTCGCGCCTCCGGCGCGTCCTCGCCCTCGTACCCTGGATCGCAGAGCATCCCGGCGCCGCCCTTGCCGAGATCGCGTCCCGCTTCGGCGTGTCGGAGGGTGAGCTCGAGCGCGACCTCGAGTTGCTCCCGTTGTGCGGGCTCCCGCCCTACACGCCGGATCGCCTCATCGAGGTCGAGATCGTCGACGGCCACGTCTGGATCCGCTTCGCCGAGTACTTCGACCGCCCGCTGCGCCTGGCGGCCGAAGAGGGGCTGGCGCTCCTGGCCGCGGGGCGGGCGTTGCTGGCGGTGCCGGGATCGGACGAGCGCGGCGCGCTGGCCGCCGCGCTGGAGAAGCTGGCGAGCGCGCTGGGTGCGACGGAAGGCTTGACGGTGGAGGTGGGGGAGCCCGCGTACCTCGACGCGTTGCGCCGCGCCGCCGCCGCGCACGAGCGCGTCGAGGTCGACTACTACTCGTACGGGCGGGACGCGACGACGACACGCCGGATCGATCTCCGTTCCGTGTTCCACGCCTTCGGGCACTGGTACGCGGCGGCGTACTGCCATCAGGCCCGTGACGAGCGGCTGTTTCGCATCGACCGCATTCGGGCCGTTCGTCCGACCGGTGAGCGCTTCGATCCCTCTGTGGGCGAGGAGCCCGACTTCGGGGAGCGCGTGTACCGCCCTCGTCCGGACGACCCTCGGGTCACGCTGGAGCTCGATCCCGAAGCGACGTGGGTGTTGGAGAGCTACCCGTCCGAGCGGGCCGAGGAGCGTCCGGACGGCTCATGGTGGGTGGTCCTCGCGGTCAGTGAGCGGGCCTGGCTGGAGCGCCTGCTGCTCGACCTGGGCCCGGCGGCGCGGGTGGTGGCCCCGCCGGCGCTGCAGCAGGTGGGCGCCGAAGCGGCCAACCGGCTCCTGACCCGCTACCGCTCCTGACACCTCCACGTGCGAGGATGGGCGCCAGTGGAGCGGGCTACGTGACCGACCTCGACCCCGGCGTCGTCGACACGGACGCGCCTCCTTCTGACTCCAAGGTCACCGAGGAGTCGGCGCGCTCGGGCGCGGGCCGGCGCTCGAGGTTGAGCGAGAAGGGGCGCAAGACCCGGCGCACCATCATCGAGTGGACGATCCTGATCGGCAGCGCGCTTCTGATCGCGATCCTCATCAAGACGTTCCTGTTCCAGGCGTTCTACATCCCCTCGGAGTCGATGAAGCCGACCCTGAACGTGGGGGACCGGGTGCTCGTCAACAAGGTGAGCTACCACCTGCACGACGTGAACCGGGGCGACATCGTCGTCTTCGAGACCCCACCCAAGGCGAAGGACGCCAACGGCGAGATCAAGGACCTGGTCAAGCGGGTCATCGCGCTCCCGGGCGAGACGTTCTCCGCACACAACGGTGCGGTGTTCATCAACGGCCACCCGTTGACGGAGCCGTACCTGCAGAAGGGTGTGCAGACGTGCGCGCCGAACTCGGGCCCGACCTGCTCGAACGGGGAGGGTGACATCGCGGCCACGAAGATCCCGGCCAACGACATCCTGGTGCTCGGCGACAACCGGACGGCGTCGAAGGACTCGCGTTTCTTCGGGCCGATCAAGGAGTCGTCGATCGTCGGGCGCGTGTTCGTGCGCATCTGGCCGCTCAACGACCTCGGCTTCCTGTAGACCCTTCCGCCGACCTGCTCGTCGGTCTAGGCGTCCTCGCGGCGGGGCTCGGACCATTCCGTCACGGTGGCCACCATGCGGTCGACCCGGTCGCAGTACAAGGCGTCGACGCCCAGGCCGAGCATGGCACGGAGGTGGCGGACCTCCTGGACGTCCCACGCGAACGCGTTCACTCCGAACCGATGGAAGAGGGCGACCAACCCTGCGGTCCACTCCGAGTAGTGGAGGTTCATCGTGTCGATGCCGGACGCCGCCAGGTCGGCGGCGTGCCGCTCGAGTGGTGCCTCGATGTGCTGCCGGCGGCGCGAGTGCACGAGCTTCACGTCCGACATGCGCTCCCGGAGGCCCGATAGGAATCGGACGCTCGCATGGCACAGCCACAGGCGGCCGGGGGCGTCGTCGCCTGCGGCACGAGCGAGCTCTACGATGGGATCGGCGGCGGCGCGGTCCTTGACGTCGATCGACAGCTCGAAGGCCGAGCCGAGCCCGGCGTAGAGGTCGGCGAGCCGGGGCACGTCCAGCTCCGCCAGCACGCCGGCGGTCGACTTCGAGACGTTGCGCCGGCGGAGGCCCCGGCGGGCGACGCGGTCGTGGACGAGCACGACCTCGCCGTCGGCCGACAGCCACGCGTCGGTCTCGAGCCCCGTGGCGCCGAGGTCGAGCGCGCGCCGGAAGGCCGGCATCGTGTTCTCGGGTGCCTCGGTGCGGGCGCCGCGGTGGGCGAACGTGATCGGTCGCACGGTCCCTGCATCATCGCAGCCCGGAGACGGCATTCGAGACCCTCACGGGTAGCATCGTGCGGGGAATCGGCGCGAAGGGAGCTCGATTGCCGCAGATCGGCCCGCTCGAGATCCTCGTGGTCCTCGTCGTGGCGCTGGTGGTCTTCGGACCGAGCAAGCTGCCCGAGCTCGGCCGCCAGGTCGGGCGGGGCTACCGCGAGTTCCGGAAGTTCCAGCAGGGCATCCGCGACGACATCGAGGACGCCTTCCGCGACGACGAAGGCCACGGCTCCGACGGCGCCGACGATGCTCCGCGGCAGCTCGAACCGCCTCCGCCCGACCGTTCCGCGCCCCCAGAACCGCCTGCGGCTGACACCACCTCGTAACCGGCTCCGTGGCAACCACCGAGAACGGCGGCCGTATGACGGTCGTCGAGCATCTGACCGAGCTTCGGCGCCGGATCATCATCTCGATCATCGCGGTGTCGCTCGCCGCGATCGTGTGCTTCATCTTTTCCGAGTCGATCATCAGGTTCTTCGTCAACTACTACCGCGACGCGACGCACGGCGAGAAGAACGCGCTCATCTTCCTGGGCCCGCTCGACGCGTTCCTGACGCGCATCAAGATCGCGACCTACGGCGGCATCGTGCTCGCGCTGCCCGTGTGGCTGTACGAGCTGTGGCGGTTCATCACCCCGGGGCTCAACCCCAAGGAAAAGCGGTACGCGATCCCGTTCATCTTTGCGTCGATCGCGCTGTTCGCATTGGGCGGGTACATCGCGCTCCTCACGTTGCCGAAGGCGCTCGAGTTCCTTCTGGACATCGGCGGATCGCAGCTGAGACCCGAGCTCACCGCCGACAAGTATCTCGGGCTCGTCTCGTTGATGATCATCGCCTTCGGGGTTGCATTCGAGTTCCCCGTGGTGCTGGTCTTCTTGCTGCTGGCGCGGGTACTGACGACGCGGCAGCTTCGTCGGTGGCGCCGGCCGGCAATCCTGATCATCGTGATCTTCGCCGCTGTCATCACGCCGAGTCAGGATCCATACTCGCTGTTTGCGATGGCGATCCCGATGTACATCTTCTACGAGTTGTCGATCATCGTCGGAAGGATCTTGAAGCGATGAGCCCACCTCGTCGCCGGCGTGACGCGTACCGCCCGCCGCGAAGCCGCCGCGAAGTCCTCACCGCGATCGGGGCCGTCGTCGGCGTCCTCGTCGTCACCCTCGCCCTGATCTGGTTCCTCCGGCCGAGTGACAACTCGGGATCGGGACCGCCGAGCAACAGCACACCGCTCTCGGTGCCACCGGCGACGCTGCCCCCGGAGTCCACGCCACCGTTGTCCACCCCCGCGGGCACGCCGTGAGGTCGTGACCGAGGCCCGGATCCCGGAGGATCACGCCGGCCGGCGGGAGTCGTTCGAGGCGAGCACGCCCTTTCCCCTCGACGCCTTCCAGCGCCGAGCTCTCGACGCCATCGACGACGGCGAGTCGGTGGTCGTCGCTGCGCCGACGGGCTCGGGCAAGACGGTGGTCGCCGAGTACGCGATCGCCGCCGCGCTCGACGACGGTGGCAAGGCCTTCTACACGACGCCGCTGAAGGCGTTGTCGAACCAGAAGTTCGGTGACCTCGGCCGCGCCCACGGCACCGGGCGCGTCGGGTTGCTCACGGGCGACAACTCGATCAACGGCAATGCCCCCGTCGTGGTGATGACCACCGAGGTCCTCCGCAACATGATCTACGCGCGCTCGTCGACGCTCGCCGGTCTGCGCTTCGTGATCCTCGACGAGGTGCACTACCTCCAGGACCCGTACCGCGGCGCGGTGTGGGAGGAGGTGATCATCCACTTGCCACGGGAGGTGCGCGTCGTGTGCCTTTCGGCGACCGTGTCGAACGCGGAGGAGTTCGCGGCGTGGGCGGAGACGGTTCGGGGCGGGACGGCGGCGGTCATCGAGGAGCGGCGCCCGGTGCGCCTCGACCACCTCTACATGGTGGGGGAGCGCGGCGGCGATCGGGTCCACCTGCTGCCGACCTTCGTCGAACGAGACGGCGACCTCCGGCCGAACCCGGAGGCGGCCCGCCTGGACTCGGTCGGTGGTCGAGGTACCGGCGGGCGCGGCCGCCCCCGACGGCGGCTCCGCACGCCCCGGCGCGTCGAGATCACCGAAGTGCTGTCCGATCGGCGCATGCTGCCGGCGATCACGTTCGTCTTCAGCCGGGCCGGCTGCGACCAGGCCGTCGCGCAGTGCGTAGCCGGCGCGCTCCGCCTGACCACGGCCGAGGAACGTAGCGAGATCCGCCGCATCGCCGAGGAGCACACGGACCCCCTCACCGACGAGGACCTCGAGGTGCTGCGCTACGGGGAGTGGATCACGGGTCTCGAGGCGGGCCTCGCCGCCCACCATGCCGGCATGGTCCCGCCGATGAAGGAAGCCGTCGAGGAGGCGTTCGCCGCCGGTCTCGTGAAGATGGTGTTCGCCACCGAGACGCTGTCGCTCGGCATCAACATGCCGGCCCGGTCGGTGGTGATCGAGAAGCTCTCGAAGTTCACGGGTGAACGTCACGAGTTCCTCACCCCGGGCGAGTACACGCAGCTCACCGGGCGCGCCGGGCGACGGGGGATCGACGACGTCGGGTACGCGGTGGTGTGCTGGAGCCCGTTCGTGCCGTTCGACCAGGTGGCTGCGCTCGCGTCCCGGCGCACGTACGCGCTGCGCTCCTCGTTCCGGCCCACCTACAACATGGCCGCCAACCTCGTGCATCGCTACCCGGCGGACGTCGCGCACCACCTGCTCAACCTGTCGTTCGCGCAGTTCCAGGCCGACCGTGATGTCGTCGGGTTGGAGCGACAGCTGGAGCGCAGCCAAGAGCAGCTCAATCGCCAGCGCGAGACGTCGCGACGCGGACCGGGCGACGTCGAGGAGTACCGGCGTCTGTCGAACGCCCTCGACGCCGAGCGGCGGTCGCGTCGCGGCGCGCGCCGGACGGCGGACGCGCTCGAGCAGCTCCGCCCCGGTGACGTCCTGGTTCGGGGCGGCCGTCACGGTCGGGTGGCCGTGCTGGGCCACGAGCGGGGCCACCGCGGCACCCCACGCGTGCTCGGTCTGACGGAGGGACGCGATCTCGTTCGACTGAACGCGGACGATTTCGACGAGACGCCGAAGCCCGTGGGTCAGATCGAGCTGCCCGTCCCGTACGCGCCCCGCAACAGCGCGTTCCGGCGCGACGTCGCCGATCGGCTGCGACGCGTCCGGGTGCGAGGCGCCCGTGGCGACGGCGGGCAACGCGACCCCGAGACGGCGAGGGTCTCGGAGCTCGAGGCGCAGCTCGCCGAGCACGCGGTCGCGGCCGATCGGCGGCGCGACGCGCGTCTAGAGGCAGCGGCGGCGGCCGACCGGCTCGAACGCGACGTCGCCCGCCTCGAACGGCGGGTGCACGGCCGCAGCGAGAGCCTCGCCCGTCAGTTCGACCGGGTCCTGCGCGTCCTCGAGGCCTGGGGGTACGTCGAGGACTGGTCACTCACCGAGCCGGGTTCGCTCCTGGCGTACCTGTACACCGAGACCGATCTCGCCGTCGCCGAGTCGCTCCGCGAGGGACTGCTCGACGGCCTGGATGCGCCTGAGCTCGCCGCCCTCGTGTCGTGCTTCACGTTCGAACGGCGGGGCCCGGACAGCGGGGGCCGGCTGCCGCCGGAACGATGGCCCACGCGGGAGCTCGGGACGCGATGGCGGGGGATCGACCGAATCGCACGGGACCTCAACAACAACGAGGACGACGCCGGCCTGCCCGAGACGCGCGCTCCCGATCCGGGGTTCGCGTCCTACGCGTTCGAGTGGGCCGCGGGCGCGGATCTCGCCGACCTCCTCGCCGACGACGACGAGATGACGGGCGGCGACTTCGTGCGTCACGTCAAGCAGTGCATCGATCTGCTTCGACAGATCGGCGACGTCGCACCGGCACCGGCGACCGCAGAGACGGCACGCGCCGCCGCCGACGCCTGTTTCCGCGACGTGATCGCGGCGTCGAGTGCGGTCGAAACGTGACGCGCCGCCTCCGCCACGGCGAGCCGTGGGGCCACGCCGCCACCGGACCACCCGACGTCGAGGTCACCGGCGACGACGCAGACCTCGCAGCGCGCACAACGCATCATCCGGGCGAGCTGCTGCGCTTCCACCCCTCGCCACGATCCGACCTCGGCCGCGCGCTCGGGCTCGGCCCCGAAGGCTCTGGCGCCACGGAGGTCGCGATGGACGCCCTGGCCGTCGCCGGCGGCGCCCGCGGCGACGACGACGAGGTGACGGCGGTCAACGCAGTCGTGCTCGGCCCGGCGCCGGACCGGCTGCGCTGGAGCGCGCGCTCCTCGCATGTCTCCGTGCGACTCGACGGCCGACCGTGGTTCGCGGGACGGGCCACGACAGTCGTTGTCGCGAACGGGCAGTACCTCCGGGGCGTGGACCTCGTGCCGCGCGGCCACCCCGGCGACGGTTGGGTCGAGGTGCAGGTGTACGCGCTCGGGCGGCGGGAGCGGGTCGAGATGCGTCGCCGGCTCCCGTCCGGGACGCACGTACCGCATCCCCGGATCGCCTCCGGACGGGCGCGGCGCATCGAGGTGGAGGTCACTGCCCGGCGCCTCCCGGTCGAGATCGACGGGCGCCGGCAGGGGCGGAGCAACCGGCTCGAGGTGGCGGTGGTCCCGGCATCGATCCGGCTGCTCGTCTGACGAGCGGGTGCCGAGCGCGCCCGCGCCATCCGCCGACCCGACGGAGGCCGCCGGTACGATCAACCTCCCGTCCACCGACCCGGATCGCCCCATGCAGTACGTGCCCGAGCGCTTCACCGACGAGGAGCAGGCGGTACTGCGCCCGTACTTCACGAACCTCGACGCCCCGGTCTTCGCCCTCGTGAACCTGCCCGAGGTGGTGAAGGGGGCCCTGTTCGCCCGGTACTCCCGCTCCCCGAAGAGCCTGCGGCGGCTCTTCCTCGACGAGTTCGTCGGCGACCTCGACCTGACCGGGGACCTCACGGTCGATGCCACCGTCGGGCTCCGCCGGGCGGAGGACCTCTACCGACGGGTCTTCCTCGAGTACGGCGACGACTCCGTCGCCCAGCTCGGCGGCGTGCACCTCGCCTGCGAGCAGGCGTCGAACCTGCTCACCAAGATCCTCGAATGGGGTCGGCTCATGGCCTACCTCGAGCAGTCCACCCGCTACATCCCGTACGACACGCGCCTCGGCGGTCGGTACCGGTACTGGCGCGACCCGGAGATCGCGGGCTCGCCCCTCAGCGCGCGCTACGTGGCCGATCTCGACTCCCTGTTCGACACCTACGCGCGGACGCTCCCCGAGCTCATGGACTGGGCACGCGCCCGATACCCGAAAGAGGCGGGCGACTCCGACTTCGTCTACAAGCAGACGATCAAAGCCAAGGCGTGCGACGCCGCTCGCGGGATCCTCCCAGGCGCCACGCTGTCGAACGTCGGGATCTACGGGACCGGTCAGGCGTTCGAGGCGCTGCTCCTGCGCATGCGCGCGCACCCGTTGCCCGAGGCGCGGCAGTACTCGGCGATGATGCTCGACGAGCTGCGCAAGGTCATCCCGTCGTTCCTGACTCGGGTCGACCTCCCGGAGCGCGGTGGGGCGTGGACCGAGTACCTCGGCGACACCCGTCGGGCGACCGCCGAGCTCGTCGACCGGATGCTCGGGGGCGAGGCACCCGAGCCGCGCCCGGCGGTGGTCCTGACGGACTTCGATCCGGAGGGCGAGGAGAAGCTGCTCGCGGCCGTGTGCTATCCGCACACGAACCTGCCCGAGGACCAGATCCGGGCCCGCGTGCGACGCCTCTCGACGGACGAGCGCGTCGCGCTGCTACGCGCGTACGTGGGGGAGCGGACCAACCGCCGCCACCGGCCCGGGCGGGCCTTCGAGCGCACCGACTACCGCTTCGACGTCCTCTGCGACTACGGAGCGTTCCGGGACCTCCAGCGCCACCGGATGCTGACGATCGAATGGCAGCCGCTGTCCCCGGCCCACGGCTACGACGTCCCCGAGGCGGTCGTGGAGGCCGGCCTCGCCGAGCCCTTCGAGGAGGCCATGGAGGTCTCGGCCTCGCTCCACGACGCGCTGGCACCGAGGCTGCCGGAGCAGGCGCCGTACGCCGTGTCTCTGGCCTACCGGGTCCGGTTCGTCGTGCAGATGAACGCCCGGGAGGCGATGCACATGCTCGAGCTGCGGACCTCGCCCCAGGGCCATCCCGCGTACCGCCGGGTGTGCCAGGAGATGCACCGGCTCATCGCCGACGAGGCCGGCCACCGGGCAGTGGCGGCGGCGATGCGCCATGTGGACCACACCACCTACGAGCTCGAGCGCCTGACGGCGGAGCGCGCCGCCGAGCAGCGCCGCGCCGCTCCCCGGCCGTAAGCGCGCGGCGAAAAAAACTCGGGGCGCGCTGAGCAGCATCGACGCGCGACGGTGCTGGTCACGACGCCGCCGCGATCGGGGTTGTCCCTTGACACGGCCCCGGATCTCGGGCGTACTACTCCTCACCCCTGCGCCGTGATGCCGGTCGTGGGTCTTCCGGTGGCGATGCCGCGGAGCTCGTTCGGAAGGGGCGGTGCGGGGTGTTGGGGGTCCGGGAGACCAAGTAGAGAACGCTGGAATAACCTCGCTGCCAGGGCAGTGCGGGCCAAACAGTGGCCCCAACGGTCTCCTGGACCCCTCGTTCCGTTCGCGTCGGCCCCCTGCTGCCGGTCTCGCGCGGGAATGCGCGAGCGCCCTGCCCCGTTGTGCAGCACTTCGGGGACGCGGCGTTATACTCCGCGGCCCCACGGCCCCGGGACCCGCGGGAAAGCGAGGCGCAGCGGGGTCTGTTCCCTCGACCATGCGCCTCGCGGAGCTGAACAGCAATGAGTGACGACGACTTCGACGAGGAGGAGCCCGAGCTCGACGAGGACTCCCTCGACGAGGACGAGCTCGAGGACGAAGACCTCGAAGACGAGGACCTCGACGAGGACGTCGCGCTCGAAGACGAGGACGAGGACGAGAACGACGGCGACGCCACCGAGGTCGTGGTCGCCGAACCGGCGAAGGCGGCGGCCGAGACGACCGAGGAGGAAGAGGACGTCGTCGACCTCGACGAGGAGCTCCACCCCGACGACGTGGAGGAGCCGCTCGACGTGCTGCTGCAGGAGCGCACGGCGAGCGCCACGCTCGAGGACGAAGAGGAGGACGAAGAAGAGGAGGAGCCCGACGTCGACGAGCGCGGCGACGGGCCCACCCGCATCGCCCCCCGACGGCCGGGGGAGTTCCTGTGCGCCTCGTGCTTCCTCGTGCTGCCCCGGAGCCAGCTCGCCGACGCCAAGCGCATGCTCTGCCGCGATTGCGCGTGACAGGGGCCCGACCGGGCTGACACCGTCGCTGCGCCCGCGAATGGAAGCATGACCCGATGAGTCGGATCGGCAGGACCCTGCGCGACCGCGCCGTCCAGCGCCGTCTCGGCGCGGCGGTCCTGTCCG
>DATFXK010000263.1:0-13553 GCA_035316005.1 Acidimicrobiia bacterium
GGCTGTTCCAGCGTGGTGATGCCATCATGGGCGGTCGAGAACGCCCGGGTGGCGAAATTCGGCAAACGCGATGGATTCAAAATCCATTGTCCGAAAGGACTTGCGGGTTCGAGTCCCGCCCCGGGCACTCCGCGATCGGACCCCACTCGGATCACCACCTCTTCCGGTGGCGGAGGCAGCACTCCGTGAGGCCGCGAGGGCCAACGGCGCGCCTCGCCCGATGTTCGGGGATGGTCCGGATACAGTCCGCCAGAATGGCTGCCGCCGAGTCTGCGTTGATCGAGTTGGTTCGAGCAATCGGGGCGCGCGATGCGGACAAGGTGTCCCGCATGTTGAGGGCCTGACCGGCACTGGCGAGCGCGTCTGTCGACACGGGCGCCAACCGACGTGACGCGGCGACGTACTAGCTCGACGAGATCAACCACTACGTCTACGCCGGGGACACCGCACTGCACATCGCTGCCGCCGCGTATGAAGCGCGTCTGGTGCACACGCTGCTCGACGGTGGCGCGGACCCGAAGCGCACGAACAAGTCCGGCTCGACACCGATGCAGCTCGCGACGCAACCCACGGGCCGCGGCGGCATCGGATCAACCGACGCCAAGGCGCAGCAAGCACTGATGGTGGAGCTGCTGGAACCGTACAGCGCGACGCCTTAGCCCCTCCCAAGGGTTACTCGAGCCGGATTCGTCAGTCGCCCGCGGAGATGCCCAGACGCTTGGCGATCACCTCGTTCATGATCTGGTCGGTGCCGGCGCCGATGCGCTGGAGGCGGGCGTCGCGCCAGGCGCGACTGACCGGCGTCTCGGCCATGTAGCCGTAGCCCCCGTAGACCTGGAGGCACGCGTCCGCGAGCCGGTTCTGCATCTGGGCGCAGTACTTCTTCGCCATCGAGATCTCGGCGACCGGGTACTCGCCCTGCTGGATCCGCCACACGGTCGAGTAGAGCAACGCGCGGCCGGCCTCGAGCTCGGTGGCGACGTCGGCGAGCATGTGCGCGATCACCTGGTGATCCGCGATCGGTTTCCCGAACGTGCGCCGCTCCCGTGCGTAGGCGATGGTCTCGGTGAGCGTCTTGTCGGCCTGTCCGACCGACGCGGCCGCGCCGGCCAGGCGCTCGTACTGGAACTGCCACATCTGCTGCGCGAACCCTTGCCCGGGTTCCAGGCCGATGAGGTTGGCGTGGGGGACGGGCACGTCGTCGAGGGCGATCTCGGCGGTGTCGCTCGAGCACATCCCGAGCTTCTTCAGCGTCCGTGACACCGACACGCCCGGCAGTTCCGTGTCGACGAGGAACAGCGAGATCCCCTGGTATCCGGACCCGGGCTCGGTTTGCGCGACGAGCGTGAGGAAGTCCGCTCGGGCGCCGTTGGTGATGAACATCTTGCGACCGTTGATCATCCACGTGTCGCCGTCGCGCACGGCGCGTGTCGACACGTTGGCCACGTCCGAACCGGCGTCGGGCTCGGACACCGTGATCGCGCCGATCTTCTCGCCCGCGATCGCCGGTCGGAGGTAGCGCTCGCGCTGGTCGTCGGTGCCGAACTCGCCCAGCGCCGGCGTCGCCATGTCGGTCTGCACCGAGATCGCCATCGGGATCGCGCCCGCGCCGCAGTGCGACAGCTCCTCGATGAACACGATCTCGGCGGCGAGGTCGCCTCCGGCGCCGCCCCACCGCTCGGGGTAGTGGAGGCCGAGAAACCCGAGCTCGCCGCAGCGCCGGAACACCCAGTCCGGGAAGAACCCGGCCTCCTCCCACTCGTCGACCGACGGCGCCAGCTCCTTGTCGACGAACCGGCGCACGGCGGCTCGCAGTTCGTCGTGCTCGGCGGTGAAGATCACGTTGGGGATGTCCACGCACCCATTGTGGCCCGGTTTCGATGGGATTCGCCGCTCCCGGGCGTAAACTCCGTGGCCCATGTCCCAGTCGATCCTCCAGCGGCGGCTCGTCGACGTGAGCGAACGACTCAAGCGCTTGCGGACGGAGCTGGCGGTCACCGACGAGCAGGTCGCGTTCCTCGAGGACGAGGCAGACGACGCCCGCCTGCGTGCCCTCGTGGCTGAGACGCCGCTCGGCGACGTCGAGGCACGCGACGCCCGCCGCCATGCCGACGCGCTCGCCCGCCACCGGGACGCGCTCGCAGGCTCGATCGCGGAGCTCGAGCGCGAGCAAGACGCTCTCCTCGACCGGATGGCAGCCGAGCTCTCGGCCCACTGAGCACCCGCAACCACGGAGCGCGCCCGTGCCGGATCCCACACGCGTCGTGATCGCGGAGGACGAGGCGATCATCCGCCTCGATCTCAAGGAGCTCCTCGAAGAGGAGGGCTACGAGGTCGTGGGCGAGACCGGCCGAGGTGACGAAGCCATCGAGCTCGTCCGCCAACACCATCCCGACCTCGTGATCCTCGACATCAAGATGCCCGGTATGGACGGCCTCACCGCGGCGCGCCACGTCACGAGCGAGCGGCTGGCCGCGGTGCTGGTCCTCACCGCCTTCTCCCAGCGCGATCTCGTCGAGCAGGCCCGCGACGCGGGCGCGCTCGCGTACCTGGTCAAGCCGTTCCAGAAGAGTGACCTCATCCCCGCGATCGAGATGGCGCTCGGGCGCTACGCGGAGCTGGCATCGCTCGAGCGGGACGTCGGCAATCTGGCCGAGCGCCTCGAGGAACGGAAGACGATCGACCGCGCCAAGGGCGTACTGATGGACCAGCACGGCACCACCGAACAGGAGGCGTGGCGGTTCCTGCAGCAGCAGGCGATGCACAATCGGGTCAAGGTGCACGACATCGCCCGCCGCGTCCTCGACGGCGAGCTCACTCCCTGACCGGCGGGTCCGAATTCGTTTCTTCGGGTAGGGCCGCGGGTACGCAGCCGGCAGAGGCGACCGATTCCGGGCCGTCCCGACATGGAGGATTCGATGCTGCTTGCCGCGTTCGAACCGGGGTCGAAAGAGCTCGCGATCTTCTACATCATCGCCGTGGCCTGCTTCGCCCTCGCCGCCTTCGGCGGCGTGAGCTGGGGGAGCCGTGGTGGCGGCTCCGTGGCGCTCGTCGCCATCGGACTGGCCTTCTTCGTGTTCCCGACCATGTGGGTCCAGGTCGACGCCGCGTTCTGACCTGCCCGAGCACCATCGCCGAGAGTCGCCGGTCGCGAGGCCGGCGACTCTCGTTCTTTCTGTCGCCGTCGCAAGCTCCGGCTTTGCGGCGGTCGGCAAAGCCGCCGTCGGCGCGGTGAAGGCGGGGGTGCCGGGCATACGATCAGGACGTGCCGAAGCTCCTCCTCCTCGACGGCCATTCGCTGGCGTTCCGGGCCTTCTACGCCCTGCCGACGGACCTCGCGACCCGAGACGGGACGATCACGAACGCGGTGTACGGCTTCACGTCGATGCTCATCAAGATGCTGGGCGACGAGAAACCCGACTACATCGCGGTGGCGTTCGACACGGGCGCGCCGACGTTCCGCGACGAGATGGACGCCGAGTACAAGGCGGGCCGGAAGGAGACGCCCGACGTCTTCTCCTCGCAGATGCCGCTGATCCACGAGGTCCTCGACGCGCTGGCGGTCCCGATGCTCGAGGTCGAGGGGGTGGAGGCGGACGACGTGATCGCGACCCTCGCTCGAGAGGCCGCCGGTGAGGGGATCGACACGGTGATCGTCACCGGCGATCGCGATACGTACCAGCTCGTCCGGGACCCCCACGTCAAGGTCCTCTACAACCGGCGGGGCGTATCCGATTACGTGCTCTACGACGAGGCCGGGATCGTCGAACGCACCGGCGGCGTAACCGCCGCGCAATATCCCGACTACGCCGCGTTGCGCGGCGACACGAGCGACAACCTCCCCGGCGTCCCCGGGATCGGCGAAAAGACGGCGGCGAAGCTCGTGTCGACGTACGGGAACCTCGAAGGCATCTACGAGCACCTCGAAGAGCTGCCTCCGAAGCAACGCCAGCACGTTGGCGACGCGCGAGACCGTGTGTTCCTCAACCGGGAGATGTCGCGCCTGCGGACGGACGTCGAGCTCGAGTTCTCCGCCGCCGACCTGCGCCAACGCTCGTGGGACCGCGAGCAGGTCCGTGTCCTCTTCGACCAGCTCGAGTTCCGCACGCTCTTGCCACGGCTCTTCGAGGCCATCGGCGAGGAAGCCGCCGAGCCCGAGGCCGAATCGTTCGAAGCGGACGTCACCGTGCTTCCGGACGCGGCTGCGGCGGCGACACGCCTGCGTGACCTCGGCGCCGTCGACGGGTCGTTCGTGCTCGAAGGCCGTTGGGAGGGCGAGGCCGGTCGGAGCCCGTTGGCGGGTGTGGCCGTCACCGACGAGGACGAGCACGCCGACTACATCGACGGCGAGCTCCTCCGCGACCCGAAGGTGAGTGACGCGCTCGCGGCCCTGGTCGGCGACGGCGGTCCGCCGCTCGTCGTCCATCGGGCCAAGGAGCTGATGCACGGGCTCCCGGTCGACGTGCGCACGCTGCACTCCGACACCGCCGTCATGGCGTACCTCTTGGATCCGGCGGAGGGGAACTATCTCCTCGAGGACCTCGCGCTGCGTTACCTGTCGCTCGAGGTGCGCTCGCCGGACGCCGAGGAGGGGACGCTCGACCTCGATCTCGACGGTCAGTCCCGCGTCGACGAGACGGGACGCCGGGCGCTGGCCGTGCGACGCCTCGCCGGCACGCTCGCCGACGCGCTCGAGGCACGCGAGCTGACCGACCTCTACGAGCGCGTCGAACGGCCGCTCGTCCGTGTGCTTGCGCGCATGGAGGACTACGGCGTCAAGATCGACCGCGAGTTCCTCGAAGGGTTGCGCGCCGAGCTCGCGCAGAGCTGCGAGGAGCTCGTCGGGCGAATTCACGCGCACGCCGGCGACGAGTTCAACGTGAACTCCACCCCGCAGCTGCGTCAGGTGCTCTTCGACAAGCTCGGCCTGGCGCCGGTGAAGAAGACGAAGACCGGGCCGTCCACCGACGCCGACTCGCTCCAGAAGATGGTCGAGGAGCACCCGATCATCGAGGACCTCCTCCGCTACCGCGAGGTCGAGAAGCTGCGCAGCACCTATGCCGACGCATTGCCACCGCTGATCGGCGACGACGGGCGCATCCACGCCGCGTTCAAGCAGACCGACACCACGACCGGGCGAATCTCGAGCGAGAACCCGAACCTTCAGAACGTGCCGGTGCGCACGGCCGACGGTCGCGAGATGCGCCGGGCGTTCATCGCCGACGATGGCTGCGGGTTGCTCACGGCCGACTACTCGCAGATCGAGCTGCGGGTGCTCGCGCACCTGACCGACGACCCGGGCCTGATCGAGGCCTTTTCTCGGAGTGCCGACATCCACACGACGACGGCGGCCATGGTCTTCGGCGTGGACGAGAAGGACGTCGACCCGTTCCAGCGCCGGTTCGCCAAGGTCGTGAATTTCGGGCTCGCCTACGGGATGGAGGCGTACGGCCTCGGCCAACGCCTGGGCGTCCCCACCGAGGAGGCCCGGGAGATCCTCGACAACTACTTCGCGAGCTTCCCGAGCGTGAAGGAGTTCATGGACACGACGGTTCGAGAGGCCAAGCAACGCGGCTACACGACGACGATCTTCGGTCGCCGACGCCAGATCACAGAGCTGTCGTCCGACAACTTCCGCATCCGCCAGATGGGGGAGCGCATGGCCCAGAACGCGCCGGTGCAGGGGTCGGCCGCCGACGTGTTCAAGCTGGCGATGGTCGACCTCGATCGCGCGCTCGAGGACGCGGGCCTGCGGTCCCAGATGATCCTGACCGTCCACGACGAGCTCGTCCTGGAGGTACCGCTGGAGGAGCGGGAACGCGTGGAGCCGCTCGTGCGGGAGGTCATGGAGTCGGTCTGCACGCTGAAGGTCCCGCTCGTGGTCGACATCGGGTTCGGCTCGACCTGGGCCGAAGCCAAGTAGGTCAGCTCACGCAGTGTCGGCTTCGTCGCTGGAGCCGGCGGCGCGCAGCTCTCGGACGTACTGCTCGCTGATCGCCGTTGCGCCCTGCATGAAGTCGCGGATCACGGCCAGCTCGTCGGCGGTGTACTTGTCCATCGCCTCGAAGGTGGCGGCCATGAACGGCTGGTAGTAGCGCATCCCCGTCTTCCTGCCGTCCACCGTCTGCTCCACGAGCACGCGGCGACGGTCCTCCGTGTCCCGTACTCGGCGCACGTATCCCACCTCTTCGAGCCGGTCGACGACGGCCGTGACAGCACCGGTGGTCAGATGACCCGCCGTCGCCAGGTCGCCGGCGGTCATCGGGCCCTTGCGGTTGAGGATCTCGAGAACGCGATGATCGGTCCGATTGACGCCCATGCGGCCGGCGACGATCTGGTTGACGGCATCCACCGCGCTGGTGAATTCCCGGCACGCCGTCATCGTTTCGAGAAATAGGTCACGTTTTGAACGTCTTGACATGTGGATATTTCACTTCGTAAGGTAAGCGGCGTCAAGTCTGCTCGATGAGTTCCGCGGCGCGGCAGGGTCCAAAGCGGGACGAGCACAGCCCCCACATACGACTGAGTCGCAGAGGTCCCCCCAATGCTGAAGCGCCTTGCCCGCCTGTGTTACCGCCGCCGTTGGCGAGTCCTCGCGGCGTGGATCGCCTTTCTGGTCGCCGTGAGCGTGGTCAGCAGCGCTGCGGGTGGCGTCTTCCGCAACGAGTTCTCGCTGTCGGGCTCCGAGAGCAAGCAGGCCCAGCAGTTCCTCGAGAGTCATGGCTTCAACGCGCGGGCCGGCTTCAGTGGGCACATCGTCTACACGACCGACAAGGGCGTCGCCGATCCCGCGGTACAGCCGGCCATGGAGCGGCTCTTCGCGCGCATCCAGCGGACCGTGCCGCGCACGCAGGTCGTGAGCCCGTACGCGCCTGAAGGTGCGCGACAGGTCTCCAAGAACGGCCGGATCGCGTACGCCGAGGTCAACTTCGCCGACCGTTCAGACAAGGCGTTCCAGGACGCGGCCGACCAGGTCAAGGCGGAGACCGGGCAGGTGAAGGTCTCCGGGCTCCGGATCGAGCTCGGCGGCCAGCTGTTCAGCAAGCAGGACCTCCCCGCGAGCGAAGCGATCGGCATCCTGGCCGCCATCATCGTGCTGCTCATCGCGTTCGGGTCCGTCCTGGCTGCCGGGCTGCCGATCATGACCGCGCTGTTCGGGATCGGAACCGGCATCGCGCTCGTGCAACTGACCGCGAACGGCCTCACGATGCCCGACTTCACGACCCAGGCCGTCGCCATGATCGGCATCGGCGTAGGGATCGACTACGCACTGCTGATCGTCACGCGGTACCGGCAGGCGCTTCGTGACGGCCATGAGCCCGAGGGGGCCGTCGCGCTCGCCGCCGACACCGCCGGGCGCGCCGTCGTGTTCGCCGGGACGACCGTGGTGATCGCCGTGCTCGGCATGCTGGTGATCAACGTGCCTGCGGTGCGTGGTCTGGCGGTCGGGATCGCCCTCGGCGTCCTCATGACAATGCTCGCGGCGACGACGTTGTTGCCGGCCGTCCTCGGTTTCGTCGGACACAACATCGACAAGCTGGGGCTGCCGCACAAGAAGCGCGCCGAGGGCGAGTACCGGGAGTCGTTCTGGCACCGCTGGAGCCGCGTCATCCAACACCGCCCCTGGCCGGGAGCCATCGCCGGTCTGGTCGTCCTACTGGTTCTGGCCGCGCCGGTGGTGTCGATGCGACTCGCCTTCGCCGACGCCGGCAACCAGCCCACGTCGGACACAACCCGTCGCGCGTACGACTTGCTGGTCGAAGGCTTCGGTCCCGGGTTCAACGGCCCCATGATCCTCGCCGTCGACATGCCGCGCGGCCAAGCCGACTTCCCGGTCGTGCAGCGGATCGCGGACCAGGCGCGCACGGCGAAAGACGTCGCCTTCGTCACGCCGCCCCAACCGAACCAGGCCGGCAACGCCGCGATCATGCAGGTGTTCTCGACGCACTCGCCGCAGGACAAGCAGACGGCGGATCTCGTCGACCGTCTGCGCAACGACGTGGTCCCGGCGGCGACCAGCGGCACCGACGTCCAGGTCAAGGTCGGCGGTCTCACTGCCGGTGCGACCGATTACTCGAACTACACCGCTGAGCGCCTTCCGCTGTTCATCGGCTTGGTGCTGCTGCTGTCGTTCGTGCTTCTCATGACCGTCTTCCGCAGCATCCTGGTCCCGCTCAAAGCGGTGATCATGAACCTGTTGTCGATCGGTGCCGCCTACGGCGTGATCGTCGCCGTGTTCCAGTGGGGTTGGCTCAAGGACCTCGTCGGCGTGGCCAAAGCGGGCCCCGTCGAGGCGTGGGCGCCGATGATGCTGTTCGCCATCGTGTTCGGCCTGTCGATGGACTACGAGGTCTTCCTGCTCTCCCGGATCAAGGAGGAGTACGACCGCACGGGCGACAACGCGACGGCGGTTGCAGACGGCCTCGCCGCGACGGCACGAGTGATCACGGCTGCCGCCGCGATCATGATCTTCGTGTTCAGCGCGTTCGTGCTCGGCGACAACCGGGCGATCAAGCTGTTCGGCTTCGGGCTCGCCGTGGCCGTATTCCTAGACGCGACGATCGTCCGGCTGATCCTCGTACCCGCCACGATGGAGCTGCTGGGCAAAGCCAACTGGTGGATCCCCAGGTGGCTCGACCGGATCCTGCCGAGGGTCCACGTCGAGCCCGAAGGAGACATCGACGCCGAGCTCCGTCAGCTCGACGAGGAGGAGAGGACGCGGGTCGGCGTCTCGTAGCCGACCCGCGACTCCTCGAGCGGGTGTGGACGGCCCCGCCCCGTCGGCGTCGAGAAGATATGGGGTCCCTGTTGGCGACCGAAGGGGCAAGCTCGGCGCGCTCGGCGAGCCTGAAGGGAGATATGGATGCCCACGTTGCACATCGAACACGCGATCACCGACCTCGAGACGTGGCTGTCGGCGTTCAACCGGTTCTCAGATGTCCGGCGCCAAGCGGGTGTGCGAGACGAGCGCGTCCAGCAGCCCGTCGACAACCCCGGCTACATCGTGGTCGACCTGGACTTCCGGACCGTCGGCGAGGCGGAGGCGTTCTTGCGCTTTCTGAAGGATCAGGTCTGGGCAGTCCCGGAGAATGCGCCAGCACTCGCGGGGGCGCCCGACACGATGGTCCTGGAACCGGTCGCGAGCTAACCCCAGTTGCCGATGTCAGCTGCGTGGCCATCTCATGACTGAGATGCCATCGGTGCAGTCTGGTCCGTGGTTCAACCAGGTTGCGCGCTTCCTCGGGCCTGCGTACCTGCGCAACGCATTCACGAAGGGCACCGAGCAGGAGATCGGGTTCCTCGTCGACGCGCTCGAGCTCGCGCCGGGCCGGCGCGTGCTCGACGTGGGCTGCGGTCCCGGGCGGCACGCGCTCGCGCTCGCACGTCGTGGCATCGACGTCGTCGGCGTCGACCTGTCGGAGGACTTCGTCGCCCTCGCCCGGGACGCGGCCGAGGCCGAGGGGCTGCCGGCCCGGTTCGAGGTGGGTGACGTGCGCGAGCTGGCATACGAGGGCGACTTCGACGCCGTCCTCTGCCTCTGCCAGGGCGGGTTCGGCCTCCTCGGCGGCCGGGACGAGGCGCGTGCCTTCGAGCGGATCGCGGCCGCGGTCGGGCCGGGCGGGCGGCTCGCCCTCACTGCGTTCTCGGCCGCGTTCGCGGTCCGCTTCCTGGAGGACGGTGAAACCTTCGATCCCGCCACCGGAGTGCTCCATGAACGGTCGAGGGTCCGCAACGCGGACGGCGTCGAGCGGGTCTTCGACCTGTGGACCACCTGCTTCACCGCGCGCGAGCTCGGGCTCATGGCGGGCCGGTCCGGACTCGACGTCGTCGGCGTGCACGGCGTCGCACCGGGTCGGTACCGGGCCGCGCCGCCGACGCTCGACGACCCCGAGTTGCTGCTGCTGGCCCGGCGGCGCAACTGAACGTGGGTTACGCTGGAGACGGTCCTTCGCGGGGCCGGTTTCCCGCGCTCGCGTCGTCACCTGTCCGAGAGGCGAGGTGCGCCGGCAGGCAGGGGGAGCGATCACTGTTTCCAAGGAGCAATGTTGTCCGAGCAGGAGGCCACGGGAGCGACCGACAACGCTTCCGTGCCCGAGACGAGTCAGAGTGAGTCGGCTGCGCCGACCTCGCAGCCATCCGGCGCCGACAGCGCTGTAGCCACCGCGGCACCGCCCGACGGCGGCCCCGTCGTCCTCGACGACCTCGGGGCGCAATCCTTCTCCGATGCGGTCGACGCCACGATCGTCGAATTCGACGACGGCGACATCGTGTCCGGCAAGGTCGTCAAGATCGACAGCGACGAGGTCCTACTCGACATCGGCTACAAGTCCGAGGGCGTCATCCCGTCGCGTGAGCTCTCCATCCGCAACGACATCGACCCCAACGAGGTCGTGCAGCTGGGTGAGGAGCTCGAGGCGCTCGTCCTCCAGAAAGAGGACAAGGACGGCCGCCTGATCCTCTCCAAGAAGCGGGCGCAGTACGAGCGCGCCTGGGGGACGATCGAGGCCGTCAAGGAGAAGGACGGCATCGTCTCCGGGCCGGTCATCGAGGTCGTCAAGGGCGGCCTCATCCTCGACATCGGCCTGCGCGGCTTCCTGCCTGCGTCGCTCGTCGACCTGCGCCGTGTGCGTGACCTCCACCCGTTCGTGGGGCGCACCCTCGACGCGAAGATCATCGAGCTCGACAAGAACCGGAACAATGTCGTCCTCTCCCGGCGGGCGTACCTCGAAGAGACCCAGCGCGAGCAGCGCGACGAGTTCCTCGCCAACCTCAAGCCGGGCGAGATCCGCAAGGGTGTCGTCTCGTCGGTGGTGAACTTCGGTGCGTTCGTCGACCTCGGCGGCATGGACGGTCTCGTGCACGTCTCCGAGCTGAGCTGGAAGCACGTCGACCACCCGAGCTCGGTCGTGCAGGTCGGCGACGAGGTCGAGGTGCAAGTGCTCGACGTCGACCTCGACCGGGAGCGCATCTCCCTGTCGCTGAAGGCGACGCAGCAGGACCCGTGGCAGGAGTTCGCCAACAGTCACCAGGTCGGCGAGCTCGTGTACGGGAAGGTCACGAAGCTCGTGCCCTTCGGTGCCTTCGTGCAGGTGGGCGACGGCATCGAGGGCCTCGTGCACATCTCCGAGATGGCCGCGCACCACGTCGAGGCGCCCGAGCAGGTCGTCACCCCTGGCGAGGAGCTGTGGGTGAAGATCATCGACATCGATCTCGACCGCCGGCGCATCTCGCTGTCGATCAAACAGGCCGCCGAGGGCGGCGAGGTCGCGGCCGAGTACCGGGAGCACTTCGGCGAGGACCAATTCGACGAGCAGGGCCAGTACATCGGTCCCTCTGCCGAGGAGACCGCCGCCGCGGAGGCCGCCGAGCAGCAGGCCGAGGGCACCGAGGCCACCACCGCGGACGCCGCCGAGGGCGCCGAGGCCACCACCGCGGACGCCGCCGAGACACCGCCGAGCGAAACCGGCTGACTTGCTGCTCGTCGGGCTCACCGGCGGGATCGGAGCCGGGAAGTCCACCGTCGCGGACCTGCTCGCCGCGCGCGGCGCGGTCATCGTCGACGCCGATCGGGTCGCGCGCGCCGTCGTCGAACCGGGGCAGCCGGCCCTGGCAAAGCTCGTCGAGCGGTTCGGCGACGGCATCGTCGACGCCGACGGCCGTCTCGACCGGGCGGCCCTGGCGAAGGTGGCGTTCTCCGACGGCGAGTCGCGCCGTGACCTGGAGGGGATCACGCATCCGGCCATCAACGAGGAGTTCACCCGCCGCGTCGCCGAGGCGCCGAGCGACGCCATCGTCGTGCTCGACGTGCCGCTGCTGGCTGAGTCGGAGCAGGCACGCAAGCGTCCGTACCAGACGGTGATCGTCGTCGAGGCGCCGCGGGACGTCCGTCTCCGGCGACTCGAAGCGAGGGGGGTGGACCGTGCCGATGCCGAGGCGCGCATGAACGCGCAAGCCGGCGACGACGAGCGCCGCAAGCTCGCCACCTACGTCGTCGACAACGGCGGTGATCGAGCCGCGCTCGGGCGCCGCATCGACGAGATCTGGTCCGACCTGGAGCGCCGCCACCGCGGGTAGCGGAGGTTCGGGTCGTACCCCGCCGGTACCATCGGATCGATGCCCCCGCTCGAGCTCATTTCCCCCTTCATGCCCGCCGGCGACCAGCCCGAGGCGATCGACGCCCTCGCGACCGGTGTCGAGCGAGGTGCCCGGTACCAGACCCTGCTCGGCATCACGGGATCGGGGAAGTCGTTCACGATCGCGGGTGCGATCGAGCGGGCCCAGCGGCCCACGCTCGTCCTCGCCCCCAACAAGAGCCTCGCCGCCCAGCTGGCAAGCGAGTTCCGGGAGTTCTTCCCGAAAAACCGGGTCGAGTACTTCGTCTCCTATTACGACTACTACCAGCCCGAGGCGTACGTCCCGTCCACCGACACGTACATCGAGAAGGACTCGTCGATCAACGACGAGATCGACCGCCTCCGTCACTCCGCCACCAGCGCGCTGATGTCCCGGCGCGACGTGATCATCGTGGCCTCGGTCTCGGCCATCTACGGCCTCGGTGCCCCCGAGATGTACGAGCAGCAGTGCCTCATCCTCGACGTAGGGGAGGAGCGCGACCAACGGGCGATCCTGCGTCGCCTCGTCGAGCTGCAGTACGAGCGCAACGACGAGGGCTTCGTCCGGAACAAGTTCCGCGTTCGGGGCGACTCGATCGAGGTGTTCCCCGCCTACGAGGAGCGGGGCGTGCGCATCCAGCTGTTCGGCGACGAGATCGAGCGCATGTGCTCGGTCGATCCGGTGACCGGAGAGATCGTCGAGGAGCTCGACCGCTTCGTGCTGTTCCCGGCGTCGCACTACGTCACCGACGAGGACCACATGCAGCATGCGATCGAAGGGATCGAAGGCGAGCTCAAGGATCGCCTGGCTTGGTTCGAGGAGCGGGGAAAGCTGCTCGAGGCGCAGCGCCTGCGGATGCGCACGACGTACGACCTCGAGATGCTGCGTGAGATCGGCAGCTGTGCCGGTATCGAGAACTACTCGCGATTCCTCGACGGCCGCGACGCCGGGCAGATGCCGTACACGCTGCTCGACTACTTCCCCGACGACTTCCTGTGCATCCTCGACGAGTCGCACGTGACCGTCCCCCAGCTCCACGGGCAGTTCGAGGGTGACCGCTCCCGCAAGGAGACGCTCGTCGAGCACGGCTTCCGGCTCCCGTCCGCGCTCGACAACCGACCGCTCCGGTTCAACGAGTTCATCGAGCACGTGAACCAGGTCGTCTTCATGTCGGCGACCCCCGGGGAGTACGAGCTCGAGACGTCGAAGCAGGTCGTCGAGCAGATCGTGCGGCCCACCGGGCTCGTCGACCCCGAGGTGATCGTGAAGCCGACGAAGGGGCAGATCGACGACCTGCTCGCCGAGATCAACGTCCGCGCGGAGGCGGAGCAGCGCGTCCTGGTCACCACGCTGACGAAGAAGATGGCCGAGGACCTCACCGACTACCTGATCGAGCTCGGGGTGCGCGTGCGCTACCTGCACAGCGAGATCGACACCCT
>DATFXK010000264.1:0-8140 GCA_035316005.1 Acidimicrobiia bacterium
GTGACCCGTTGCACCAGCGCGCGCATCGCCGTGCTGCGCTCAGCCGCCCGGGGCGGCCTTGGCTTCCTCGTACTCCTTGAGCGCGCGCCGGTGCCCGTTGGCGCCCGAGCCGACGATGCCGCCGTCGCGAACCTCCTTGACGACCTTCTCGAGGTCCTTCAGGCGGTCGTAGACGTCGTCCTCGGGCCCGGCCGAGATCACACGATCGAACGCGGTGTGGATCTTGTCGAACTTCCGGCGCACCTGCCCGTACTCGTCGTCGAGCTTCTTCTTCGCCTCCTCGACGGTCTTCGCCATCAGGCCGCGCGCTCCATGTCGGGCGAGTACTTCCCGTAGCGGGCGAGGCTGTTCATCTTCGCCCGGTGGTAGAAGGCGCGCTGGGCGGCGTCGCGGTTGGCGGTGTCGCCCTTCCACGCCTGCTGCGCGGCCGCTTGCAGCGCGCGACCGTACGAGAAGCTCAGCTCCCAGGGGTGCGGGCCCAGCCGGTTCATCGCGTTGAGACGCGCGCTCGCCTCCTCGTCGGACTGCCCGCCGGAGAGGAACACGATGCCGGGCACGGCGGCCGGCACCGTCGACCGGTAGCACTGCACGCTCGCCTCGGCGATCTCCTCGTCGGGGACCTGGTTCGGCGAGTCGTACCCGGGCAGCACCATGTTCGGCTTCAAGAGCAGTCCCTCGAACACGCACCGCTGCTCGTGCAGCGCATGGAAGACGGCTTCGAGCACGGCGGCGGTGACGTCGCCGGCGCGCCCGATCGTGTGCGTGCCGTCCATCAGGACCTCGGGCTCGACGATCGGCACGAGCCCGGCCTCCTGCGACAGCGCGGCGTAGCGCGCCAGCGCGTCGGCGTTCACGTCGATCGAATTCTGCGACGGGAGCTCGTCGGTGATCGTGTAGGTGGCGCGCCACTTTGCGAAGCGGGCGCCGAGGTCGCGGTACTCCGCGAACCGGTCGTGCAGCCCGTCGAGACCCTCGGTCACGGTCTCGCCCTCGGCGGCGAGGGCGAGCGGCTTGGCGCCCTTGTCGACCTTGATGCCCGGGATGATGCCCTTGTCGGCGAGGGCCTTCGGGAACGGGACGCCGTCGCTCGTGGACTGGCGGATCGTCTCGTCGAACAGGATCACACCGCTGATGAACTCCTCGACGCCGTCGGTGGTGAAGAGGAGGTCGCGGTAGAAACGCCGGTTCTCCTCGGTCGACTCGACGCCGATCTTGTCGAAGCGCTTCTTGATCGTGCCCGAGCTCTCGTCGGCGGCGAGGATGCCCTTGCCGGGGGCGACGATGGCCCGGGCGGTGGCTGCGAGCTCGGACACGTTCATGGACTCACTCCCGCTCTCGTTCACTCCCACTCGATGGTTCCGGGTGGCTTGCTGGTGATGTCGTAGGCGACCCGGTTCACGCCAGGCACCTCGTTGATGACCCGTGACGAGATCCGCTCGAGGACCTCGGCCGGCAGCCGGGCCCAGTCGGCGGTCATGGCGTCGTCGGAGGTTACCGCCCGCACGACGATCGGGTACTCGTAGGTCCGGCCGTCGCCCATCACGCCGACCGTCCGGACGACGGGGAGCACGGCGAAGCTCTGCCAGATCCGGCGGTACAGGCCGGCCCGCTTGACCTCCTCGACCACGATGGCGTCGGCGCGGCGCAGGATGTCGAGCCGCTCGGTCGTGATCGTGCCGATGACCCGGACCGCGAGGCCGGGGCCGGGGAAGGGCTGGCGCCACACGATCTCCTCGGGCAGGCCGAGCTCCTCGCCGATGGCGCGCACCTCGTCCTTGAACAGGTTGCGCAGCGGCTCGACCAGCTCGAACTGCATGTCGTCCGGCAGGCCGCCCACATTGTGGTGCGACTTGATCGTCGCGTTCTCGGATCCGCCCGACTCGACGATGTCGGGGTACAGCGTGCCCTGCACGAGGAACCGCGCGTCCTCGACGTCGCGCGCCACCTCCTCGAACACGCGGATGAAGGTTTCGCCGATGACCTTGCGCTTGCGCTCCGGGTCGGCGATGTCGTCGAGGGCGGCGAGGAACCGGTCCGCGGCCTTCACGTGGATCAGGTCGACATGGAACTGCCCCCGGAACGTCTCGGTGACCTGCTCGGCCTCGCCCTCGCGCATGAGCCCGGTGTCGACGAACACACACGTCAGCTGGTTGCCCACGGCCTTGTGCACCAGTGCGGCCGCGACCGCCGAGTCGACTCCGCCGGAGAGGCCGCACAGGACGCGCTCGCCACCGACCTGCGCCCGCACCTCGGCGACGGCCTGCTCGATGATCGACGTGTTCGTCCACGACGGCCGGCAGCCGCAGACGTCGTACAGGAACGCCTTCAACACCTCCTGGCCGCGCTCGGTGTGCGCCACCTCGGGGTGGAACTGGACGCCGTACACGGCGCGGTCGCGGTCCTCGAGGGCGGCGATCGGGGCGCCGGAGGTCGTCGCCGTCACCCGGAACCCGTCGGGTGCGCTCGTAATCGCGTCGCCGTGACTCATCCACACGACCTGCTCGTCCGACAGCGCGCCGAACAGCGGGAAGGTGTCGCCGGTGAGGTGCAGCGACGTGGCGCCGTACTCCCCACCCCCGGTGCGGCCGACCTCGCCGCCGAGCTGCTGCGCGACGAGCTGGGCGCCGTAACAGATGCCGAGCACGGGGACGCCGGCGTCGTACAGCGCGGCGTCGATCGAGGGCGCGTCGTCGACGTGGACCGACGCCGGCCCGCCCGAGAGGATGATGCCCTTCGGCCGCCGGGCGAGCATCTCCGACAGCGGCATCGTGCGGGGCACGATCTCCGAGTACACGTGCGCCTCACGCACGCGCCGGGCGATCAGCTGCGCGTACTGCGCCCCGAAGTCGACGACGAGGACGGTGTCGAACTGCGAGGCGTCCATCGCGACCGCGTCAGTGGCCCATGCCGACGCCCTGGCTGCGCTGGAGGCTCTTGCCCTCGGTCTGCAACGCGGGGGCCACCATGACCTCGGCCTTCTGGAACTCCTTGACCGACTCGTAGCCGGTGGTCGCCATCGACGTGCGCAGGGCGCCGAAGAGGTTGAGGGTGCCGTCGTTCTCGTGGGCGGGGCCGACGAGGATCTCGTCGAGCGTGCCGCGCTGCCCGGCGTGCACGCGGGTGCCACGCGGCAGGTCGGGGTGGAACGTCGACATGCCCCAGTTGAACCCGCGGCCCGGCGCCTCGTACGCGCCGGCGAGCGTGGTGCCGAGCATCACCGCGTCCGCGCCGCACGCGATCGCCTTGGCGATGTCACCGCCGGTACGCATGCCGCCGTCGGCGATGACGTGCACGTAGACGCCCGTCTCGTCGAGGTGGCGGATGCGGGCGCCGGCGGCGTCGGCGATCGCGGTGGCCTGCGGCACGCCCACACCGAGCACACCGCGCGTCGTGCACTGGTACCCGGGGCCGACACCGACGAGGATGCCGACCGCGCCCGTCCGCATGAGGTGCAGCGCGGTGGAGTACGACGCGCAGCCGCCGACGATGATCGGCAGCTCGAACTCGCGGATGAACTTCTTGAGGTTCAGCGGCTCGGTGGTCTTCGAGACGTGCTCGGCGGACACCACCGTGCCCTGGATGACGAGAACGTCGAGCTCGGCGTCGAGGACGAGCTTGGCGTACCGCTCGACGCGCTGCGGGGTGAGCGACGCGCACGTCGTGACGCCGGCCGCCTTGATCTCCTGGATGCGGGCGCCGATCAGCTCCTCCTTGATCGGCTCGGCGTAGATCTCCTGGAGGCGGCGGGTGGCCTTGTCCGGCTCCAGGGACGCGATCTCCTCGAAGAGCGGCTCGGGATCCTCGTAGCGCGTCCAGAGGCCCTCGAGGCTGAGGCAGGACAGCCCGCCGAGCTCGCCGGTGCGGATCGCCGTGGTCGGCGAGGTGACGCCGTCCATCGCCGCCGCCATCAGGGGCAGGTCGAAGTGGAAGGCGTCGAGCTCCCAGGTGACGTCGATGTCCTCGGGATCTCGGGTCCGGCGGCTGGGCACGATCGCGATGTCGTCGAACCCGTAGGCCCGGCGCCCCGACTTGCCGATCCCGATCTCGACCTCCACGCCCTCGTCCCCTCCTGCTCGGTTCCCTCTGCCGGAAAAGAAAATGCTACCGCCCGACTACGGCCGGGCCGTGAGATGGGCAAGGAACGCGACCAGGACGCGCGCGGTCGCGCCCCACACCGTCTCGCCGGGCAGCTCGAAGAAGGAGATGGCCCGGTCCAGCGATCCCCAGTACTCCTCGTGGAAGGCCTCGTCGTCGAGGAGCTCCGACAGCGGCACCTCGAGGATCTTCACGACCTCGCGTGGGTTCGGCACGAGAGGAGGCAGGGCGTCGACGATCCCGACGAACGGCGTGATCGTGAAGCGCGAGCCGACCGTGGCCAGCGTGTCGAGCTCCGCGACCACGTCGACGGCCCCGGGCGGCAGAGCGATCTCCTCCTCGGCCTCACGCAGCGCCGCGTCGCAGGGCGTCATGTCGACGCCGTGGTGGAGTCCGCCGCCGGGGAAGGAGATCTCGCCCTGATGCGTCGGCATCGTCTCGGGCCGCTTGGTGAGGATGACGTGCGCCTCGCCCCCGCTCTCGAACAGCGGCACGAGCACCCCCGCCGGGCGGCTCCCGGGCATCTCGAACGCCGGCGGTTGCGGCGGCGGCAGCGCCGCGCAGCGCTCACGCACGTGGGCCAGGGTGAGCCGGCGCTCGTCCGGGGGTACATGACTCCACGGCGCCGGACCGCCGACCCGGACGGCAGGCGGGCGGGGAATGCGCTGCCCCCCGCCCCGGCCGCTCATAGGAGGAGCGTACGCTGCGCTCCGGTGCCGCCTGGGAACGCCGAGGAGGGCCCGTGAACTGGAACTTCGGGACGGTGTTCGAGTCCGTGGCCGACACGATCCCCGACCACACCGCGCTCGTGCGGGGCGAGCGGCGTCGCACCTGGCGCGAGTTCGACGAGCGGGCGAGCCGGCTCGCCGCCGCCCTCGGCGCCATCGGCCTCGGCCCCGACTCGAAGGTGGCCTTTTACCTCTACAACTCGAACGAGTACGTCGAGACGCTCCTCGCCTGCTTCAAGCTGCGCGCGGTCCCCGCCAACGTGAACTACCGCTACACGGAGGAGGAGCTCGCCTACCTGCTCGAGAACTCCGACGCCGAGGCGATCGTGTACCACGGCTCGCTCGGCAAGCGGGTCGACGCGATCCGTGACCCGGCCCTGAAGGTCCGCGCTGCGATCCAGGTCGACGACGGGTCGCCGCTCGTCGACGGGGCGCTTCGCTACGAGGACCTCGTCGCCGCCCACGAGCCGATGGAACGGATCGAGCGCTCGGGCGACGACGTCCTCTTCCTCTACACCGGCGGAACGACCGGCATGCCGAAGGCGGTCATGTGGCGCCAGGAGGACCTCTTCGCCGCGCTCGCGCCCGCGGCCACGGCGTTCTTCGGATTGCCGATCCCCGAGGACTCGACCGGCGTCGCGGCCATCGTCGAGAAGGTCCACGAGTCCGGTCTCGTCCCGGTGCATCTGCCCGCGTCACCGCTCATGCACGGCACCGGTCAGTTCTCGACGCTCCAGGTGCTGTTCCTCGGCGGCACGATCGTGACCCTCGAGGGCCGTCACTTCGATCCCCACGAGTTGTGGCAGGTCGTGCAGCGCGAGCGCGTCAGCCAGATCGCGATCGTCGGTGACGCGTTCGCGAAGCCGATGCTGCGCGCGCTCGACGAGGCCGAGGCTCGCGGTGAGCCCTACGACCTCTCGTCGCTGGTGCTCGTCATCAGCTCGGGTGTCATGTGGAGCGAGTCGGTGAAACGCGAGCTGATCGCGCGCCATCCCGTCATCGCGTACGACTCGCTGGGGTCGAGCGAGGGTGTCGGGTTCGCGAACGCGATCACCACCGCCGACTCCACGGGCGAGACGGCCAAGTTCGCGATCGGGCAGGAGACGAAGGTGTTCACCGACGACGGCCGCGAGGTGCAGCCGGGATCGGGCGAGGTCGGGCACCTCGCCGTGGGCGGTCACATCCCGCTCGGGTACTACAAGGACCCGGAGAAGACGGCAGAGACGTTCCGCGTCGTCGACGGGAGGCGCTACTCGATCCCCGGCGACTACGCGACCGTCGAGGAGGACGGGACGATCACGCTGTTGGGCCGGGGCTCGGTGTCGATCAACTCGGGCGGCGAGAAGATCTTCCCCGAGGAGGTGGAGGAGGCCGTCAAGCAGGACCCGGCGGTGGCCGACGTCGTCGTGGTGGGCGTACCCGACGAGCGCTTCGGCGAGGCGGTCACGGCCGTGGTGGCACCGGCGCCGGGCGTGACGCCTGACGAGGACGAGATCGCCGAGGCCGTCGAGCGCAGCGGCCTCGCCCGCTTCAAGCGCCCACGCCACGTGGTCGTGGTCGAGCGGGTCCCCCGGGGCCCCAACGGGAAGGCCGACTACGGCTGGGCCCGCGAGACCGCCCGGAGTCGCCTCGGTTCCTGACCGGCCGGACTTCTGCGCACGGATGTCCGGTTTGTGCCTAGAATTTCGGTCGAATGAGGGCGTTTGTCCGACTTCTGCCCCGCCTATTGCTGCTGGCGTTCGCGGCGGCGGCGCTGCTCGTGCTGGCAGAACGGGAGCGGTCCGCGCACGCGGACGCGCTCCCCCCGCGCACCACTCCCGGACCCTCGGCCGATCCCGCCCCGCCTCCGTTCACCACGCCGCCGCCACCGGCTCCGCCGCCCCGGCCACCGCACCTGGTCGTCGCGCCGCCCTCGCCCCCGCAGCTGCCCGTCCCGACGCCGCCGTCGCCGCCCATCCCGACCCTGCCGACGCTCCCGCCCGTCGATACGCCGGCGCCCCCCGGGTCTCCCGTGCCGGCGCCTCCCGAGCTCGGCGGTCTGCCCGGCGTCCCCGAAGCTCCCGGCACGCCCTTCGTCGACGCCGGGGGCCTCACCGGGATCGCGGGGCCGCTGGCGGGCATGCCCGAGGTCGAGGCACCCGAGCCGCCGTTGCTGCCCGAGCTGCCCGCGGTGCCGGACGTCCCGAACGTGCCGCCGCCGTTGGACCGGGTGCTCGAACTCGTCGCGGCGCCGGCTTCCGGCGCGCCTGCGCCCGCCGGCGTCCCCGACCGCCCCCCGTCGACGCTCGTCTCCCAGCCGGCGCCGTGGCGCGTCGACCCGGGTGTGGCCATCGGCGTCCTCGTCGACGTCGACGCCGGGCTCGCGCCGGCGCGAGCGCCGCCGGACGGCGCGTCGGGATCAGCTCACCCGTGTCCGGGCGGCGGGTCACTGCACCCCACCCGCACGGACCCGGCGGCGTTCCCGGACCCGGCCACGCGCGGCGCGTCTCGCGGTGCCGGGTTGCTCGCCGAGGCTCGCGTCTACACGTCGACCTCGCTTCGCGACCCACTGCTTCGACCGGACTAGCCGCTCCGATGTGCACGCGACACCGATCGCGCGGCTGCGCGATCCGCACGAAGGAGATGGAATGAGCGACGAAGGCCACGCCAACACGAACGGCGCGGCGGCCGAGCCCGGAGCCGAGGCACGCGACGACGACCTGCTGACGTCGGCGGAGGTCGCGGGCCTGTTCGGGGTGGACCGACGCACAGTCGTGCTGTGGGCGAAGCGGGGCCGAATCCCGGCGCTGCGGACCCCGGGCGGGCAGCACCGCTTCCGGGCCGACGAGATTCGCGGCCTGCTGGAGCGGCACGAAGGTGGCAACGACGCCACCGAGGACCGATAGCGGGTCGGGCCCCCGGGCCCGACCCCTATCGCGTTCGACCGAGTGCGGGCGCTACTTGGCGACCTTGGCCAGCACGTCGCGGCTCGTGAGGATGAGGAGGTCCTCGCCGTCGACGGTGATCTCGGTGCCGCCGTACTTCGAGTAGACGACGACGTCGCCCACGGCGACGTCGACCGGGATGAGCTCGCCGGTTTGGTCCGAGCGCCGGCCCGGCCCCACGGCGAGCACGTCGCCCTGCTGGGGCTTCTCCTTGGCCGTGTCGGGGATGACGAGACCGCTCGTGGTCGTCTCCTCGGCCTCCTGGGCCCGGACGACGAGCCGGTCCTCCAGCGGCTGCAGGTTCATCGTGGCGCCTCCTGGCGGTGAAACGAGATGTTCGACGGGCGTTAGCACTCGAAGGGTGCGAGTGCCAGATCATCAAGGTAACAGCCC
>DATFXK010000265.1:0-3337 GCA_035316005.1 Acidimicrobiia bacterium
CCTTGGCGCCGTCCTCGTCGCTCGAGTAGCAGAACGCGACTCGGTGCCCGGCTTCGGCGAGCGCGACAGCACACGCTCGACCGATGCCGCGCGACCCACCGGTCACGAACGCCACCCGTGCGTCGGTCAAGGCTTGCCCCAACGGAGCAGCGCGCTGGCCCAGGTCATCCCGGCGCCGAATCCCGACATCAGCACGAGGTCACCATCGCGCAACCGGCCGTCGTCGGCGGCTTCCGCCAACGCGAGCGGGATCGACGCCGCCGAGGTGTTCCCGTACCGGTCGATGTTCACGATCGTCCGGTCCTGGTCGATCCCCAGGCGGGTCGCGGCGGACTCGATGATGCGGATGTTCGCCTGGTGGGGGACGAACCACGCCACGTCGGAAGTGCTCACGCCGGCGCGCTGGAGCGTCGTTCGGGCGGAGTCGACGACCGCCCGCACCGCCCGCCGGAACACCTCCTGGCCCTGCATCTTCAGGTACTGCTCGCCGGCGGCGATGGTCTCGGGCGTCGCCGGCATCCGGCTGCCGCCGGCGCGGATCTCGAGGAGGCCCGCGGCCGAGCCGTCACAGCCGAGGTCCCACGCGAGGACCCCCGGCCCGTCGTCGGGAGAGCGGCTGAGCACGGCGGCGGCGGCGCCGTCGCCGAAGAGGATGCACGTCGCCCGGTCGTCGGGGTCGATGAGGCGGGTGAGCGTCTCGGCGCCGACGATCAGCACGTGGTCGAGGTTGCCGGTCGTCAGGAGCGAGGAGCCGACCACGAGCATGTAGACGAATCCCGCACATCCGGCACCGAGATCGAACGAGCCGCAACGGAGGCCGAGGCTCTCGCCGACAAACGCGCCCGTGTGGGGGATCGGCTGTTCCGGAGTGGCGGTGGCCACGATGAGCAGGTCGACGGCGTCGGGCGGGATCCCGGCGTGCTTGATCGCGTTCGTGCCCGCGTCGATGGCCATCGACGCGGTCGTGTCGGTCGCGGCCGCGATGTGACGCTCGCGGATGCCGGTCCGCTCGACGATCCACGCGTCGGTCGTGTCGACACGCCGTTCGAGATCGGCGTTCGTGAGGAGCTGTTCCGGGACGGCCGTGCCCCAGCCGTGGACGCAGGCCCGCACCGCTACGCGACTCGCAGCCAGGCGACGGGCTCGCCCTCGCGCAGGCGCTCGCCGTCGTGCGCGAGGAGACCGGCGAGCACGCCACGGAACGGGCTCCGGACGGGAGTGATCACGCCGGGGCCTTCGATCACGCCCACGGCTTGGCCGGTGTCGACGCTCTGCCCACAGGCGACGTCGTGGCCGAACAACGGGCGGAACACGCCTACCGAGGGTGCCACGATCACCCGCTCGGGCACCATCAGACCCTCGCCCTGGACGAGTGCCGTCTCCATCGTCATGGAACCTCCGTGAGGGTGGGGAGATCGTCGGGCGTGGCGATTCCGGTGACCGGGACATCGGGCACCGTCCGCTTCGCCAGCGTCGCCAGCATCGAGCCGTGCCCGACCTCGAGGCAGCGCGTGGCCGCCATGCCGGCGAGCGTCTCCATCGAGGCACGCCACCGGACGGGGTCGGTGACGTGCACGGCGAGCCGGGAGAACCAGCCGTCGGCGTCGGTGTAGGGCTGTGCGTCGCCGTTGGAGACGACCGGCGCCACGGGCGCGGACAGCGGAACGTTCGGCAGTTCGGCAGCAAGCGCGTCGGCGGCCGTGCGCATCAACGGCGTGTGGAAGGCGCCGCCGACGTTCAGGGGCGTCGCCCGCTTGACCCCCAGCTTCTTGGCCCGGGCCGAGCCCGTCTCGACGCCGTCGGGCGTACCGGCGATCACGACCTGGCCCGGCGCGTTGTCGTTGGCGATCCAGCACCCGTCGGGCGCGGCGCGGCAGGCGTCCTCGGCCTGCTCGAGCGAGGCGCCGAGCAGCGCGGCCATGCGGCCGGGGTGGGTGTCGGCGGCCGCCTGCGTGAGCTCGGCCCGGCGGGCCGCGAACCGCACGCCCTCTTCGAGCGGCAGCGCACCCGCGGCGATGAGCGCCGTCACCTGCCCGAGCGAATGGCCGGCGAACGCGATGGGCGCCTCGATGCGGGGGCAGACCGCGTCCCACGTCACGAGGGAGGTCAGCAGCACAGCCAACTGGGCGTCGCGAGTTCGGGCCAGCTGCTCGGCGGGCGCGTCCAGGACGAGCGAGGAGAGTGGCTCGCCGAGGGCGGATTCGGCCCGGTCGACGATGCTCCAGGACGGGTGGTCGCGCCACGACACGCCCATCCCGACGGCTTGGGTTCCCTGACCGGGAAAGATGACGGCGATGCCCACGTGCTCGCTTCCGCCCGAACGTGTGGTTCATGCTCCGACCAACGGCGTCCGGGCAGGGTTACACGCCGAGATTGCCGTTCGACGAACGGCGTGTAACGTCTCGTTTTCTCCCATGTCGATCGATTCGGATGCGCTCGTCGCACTCCTCCCGCACCGGCCGCCGTTCCGTTTCGTCGATGCGGTGGACGCCCTCGAGCCCGGTGCCTCGGTGCGGGGGCGCTACCGGGTGACGGGGGAGGAGCCGTTTCTGGCCGGGCACTTCCCGGGCAACCCGGTCTTTCCGGGCGTGTTGCAGCTCGAGGCGCTGGCGCAGACGGGCGCGATCGCCGTGCTGGCCGACGATCGCTACGCCGGGAAGCTGCCGCTGTTCGGCGGCGTCGAGAAGGTGCGGTTCCGGCGCCTCGTCCGTCCCGGTGACGAGCTCGTCACCGAGGTGGAGCTGGAACGGCTCAGCGCCCGAGGTGGCTGGGGTCGGGGGCGGGCCACGGTCGAGGGCGCCCCGGCCTGCGAGGGACGCCTGTTCTTCGCGCTGGCGAGCGCCGAGTAGCTAGCCGGCGGAGGAGCGGCGCTCGGGGTCGAGCTCGAAGACCTCGGCGCGCGGGCCCGAGGGGCCCACGGCTGCCTCCTCGTCCTCCTCCAAGGCGATTTCCTTGGGGTCCTCGCCGAGCAGGAGACGGGCCTCGACGTCGTCGCGCATCGGAGGTTCGGCCCGGACCCGCCGCCACGGCGCCACCACGATGACCAGGAGTGCTGCAAGACAGGCAGCCCCGACCAGGATCGCTACCCACTGATTGGTTTCGAGGGCCAGGTACATCACGAACTCCGCGTTCTAGCTGTGCATTGTAATGAGGGCGTACCCACTCGCCGCGCATTCGACAACGCCGCATCCCTGAGGGCTGTTCCAGCGTGGTGATGCCATCATGGGCGGTCGAGAACGCCCGGGTGGCGAAATTCGGCAAACGCGATGGATTCAAAATCCATTGTCCGAAAGGACTTGCGGGTTCGAGTCCCGCCCCGGGCACTCCGCGATCGGAC
>DATFXK010000266.1:0-14711 GCA_035316005.1 Acidimicrobiia bacterium
TCCGCCTTACGGGCGAAGGCTAGGATAGAACTGACGTGGGTGTCAGATTCCTCGTCATCCGTGCGGAGCCGGCCACGAGGGGGACGGAGCCATGAACGTCGATCTGGTCCAGCTCGCCGGCCACCGGGGTCGTCTCCACGATCGCCCGACCGTCGACCAGGTGACGGCCGAGGTCATCCGGGGCGCGATGGAGACCATCTGCTTCGAGATGGCCACCTACGTGTCGCGCACGGCGACGACGCCCATCCTCAACCAGAGCAACGAGCGCAACGCGACGATCCTCGACGCCAAGGGCCGTCTCGCCGCGCTGTCGGTCGGCATCCCGCAGTTCATGCTCACCTCGACGCTGCCCGTGCGCTTCGCGCTCGAATACCTCGGCGTCGACGAGTTCCGCGAGGGCGACGTGTTCGCGGCAAACGACCCATACCACGGCGGCGGTCACCTCCCCGACTACAACGTGTTCGCTCCCGTCTTCGGCACCGACCCCAACACCGGCGATCGGCGCATGGTGCTGATCGCCAGCATCCAGTGCCACCACGGCGACACCGGCGGCAACGTGCCCGGCGGCTACAACGTCACCGCCAACGACATCTGGGGCGAAGGGGCGCGCTGGCCGGGCGTGAAGGTGATCGACCGCGGCGTCGAGCGACGTGACGTGCTCTACGCGATGGCGGCGAACAACCGCCTCCCCGACTACATCGGCGACCTGCGGGCGCAGATCGGCGCCGCCCAGCTCGCGGCCGACCGCCTCGGCGACATCATCGCCCGTTCCGGCGTCGACACCGTCGAGCAGTCGGTCGACTTCATGATCGACTACGCGGCGCGTCGCTTCCGCGAAGAGGTCGCGGCGTGGCCGGACGGCGTGTACGAGGCCGACGCGTACGTCGACCACGATCCGCTCGGCAACCCCGACATCAAGCTCCACGTGAAGATCACCGTCGACGGCGACGACCTGAAGATCGACTACACGGGCAGCGACACCCGCCAGGAGATCCAGGCGTGGTCGACGTTCGGCAACACGCGCGGCTACACGGTCGGGCAGATCGCCTCGATGATGGACCCGGAGATCCCGAAGAACGAGGGGTTCTTCGACCAGATCAGGCTGGTCGTGCCGCAGGGCTGCGTGCTCAACCCGCATCCGAGCAAGCCCGTGAGCGCGGGCACGCACCACCCGGGCGCCGACGTCGGCGAGGTCATCGCGGTCGCGATGCAGCACGTGCTGCCGGACAAGGCCGTCCCGCAGACGTACAAGACCGGGATCCCGACGATCATCGTCGGCGTCGACCCGCGCACGCGCCAGTCGTTCACCGACCACTCGGCCGAGGTGTACGCCGGCTGGTGCAACGCCGGGAAGGGCATGGACGCCTGGGGCGCGCAGAACGCGTCGTTCGGCAACCTCTGGAAGGCGACGGCCGAGATCAACGAGAGCCTGTACCCGCACGTGCAATGGAGCCGCGACTACCGCACAGACTCCGGCGGGCCGGGCCAGTGGCGGGGCCTGTGCGGGAGCCACTACGAGAAGGAGGTGCTCGTCGACGCCAAGGTCTACACGTACGTGGTCGGCATGAAGTATCCGATGCCGGGCATCTGCGGAGGCAAGCCGGGCGCGCCGAACAAGATGGTGATCCGTTACGACTCCGAGGACCCGTTCGTCGTGCAGCACACCGCCGAATGGGTGCCGATCTCGGCGGCGCAGCGGATCATGTACGACTACGGCGGCGGCGGTGGCTGGGGCGACCCGCTCGACCGTGACCCGCAGGCGGTCCTCGACGACGTGCTCGACGAGTACGTCAGCGTCGAGGCTGCCGGGCGCGACTACGGCGTCATCCTCAGCGGCTCCCTCGAGGACCTCACCCTCGCCATCGACGAGGAGGCGACGGCCGCCCTTCGCGCGCAGCGCCGGGGCTGACATGGGCTACCGGGTGGGAGTGGACGTCGGGGGGACGTTCACCGACCTCATCTGCGTGACACCCGACGGCGACGTCGTGCTCGACAAGACGCCGACCACTCCCGAGGACCAGTCCGTCGGCGTGATGAACGGCCTCCAGGAGCTCGCCGACCGGTTCGACCGCCCGCTGTCGGACTTCTGCGCCGAGATCGACATCCTGGTCCACGGCACGACGACGGCCGACAACACGATGATCGAGATGAACGGCGCGCCGACCGGCCTGCTCGTCACCGAGGGGCATCGCGACGAGATCGAGATGCGCCGGGTGCACAAAGAGCAGATCTGGGACCCGACCTACCCGGCGCCCCCGCCCATCGCCCGCAGGCGGGCGCGCATCCCCGTCCCGGAGCGCATGAACTTCCGGGGCGAGGTGCTCACGCCGCTCGACGAGGACGCGGTGCGCCGCGGCGTGCGGCGACTGAAGCAGCTCGGTGTCCGCTCCGTTGCGGTGATGTTCCTGTTCAGCTTCGTGAACCCCGAGCACGAGCGCCGCGCCGCCGAGATCATCAGGGAGGAGTTCCCCGACGTCGACCATGTGTCGCTCTCGCACGAGGTCATGGCGCGCGGGCCGGAGTTCGAGCGCGTCTCGACCACGCTCGTGAACGCGTACGTCGCGCCGAGGATCGCTGCGTACGTCGGGCGTCTGCAGGAGAAGCTCCGCGCCGCCGGGTACGGCGGACCCCTCTTGATCATGCAGTCGACCGGCGGCGTCATGCCCCCCGACTACGTCGCCCGGCGGGCGGTGTCCGTGCTCGCGTCCGGGCCCACCGGAGGGGTAATGGGCGCGGCGATGGCGGCGGGCAAGACGGGCGTCGACGACTTCATCGCCGTCGACATGGGCGGCACCAGCTTCGACGTGTGCCTCGTGCGCGACGGCCGGCCCGAGATCAAGACCGACTGGAACTGGCGCTATCGCTACTACATCGGCATGCCCATGGTCGACGTGCAGAGCGTGGGCGCCGGCGGCGGATCGATCGCACGGGTGCGCCAGGGCGCGCTGCTGGTCGGGCCCGAGAGCGCGGGCTCGGCGCCGGGCCCTGCGTGCTACGGGCGGGGTGGCACGCAGCCGACGGTCACCGACGCCGACGCCGTGCTCGGCTACCTGCCCCTCGAGGGCTTTGCGGGCGGCCGCATGACGCTCGACCTCGACGGCGCCCGGGACGCCATCCGGCGCGACGTCGCCGAGCCGCTGGGCCTCGACGTGGTCGAAGCGGCGTGGGGGATCGAGCGCATCGTCAACGCCAACATGGCGAACGCGACGCGGCGCGTGCTGGCGTCGCACGGCGCCGACGCCCGCGAGCTGGCGCTGATCGCTTACGGCGGCAACGGCGCCGTCCACGGGTGGGCGATCGCCACGGAGCTCGGCATCGACCGCATCCTCGTCCCGAAGACCGCACCCGCGTTCTCGGCGCTCGGTGTGCTCGTCGCCGATTACGTCGTCGACCTTCTCCGGGCGTACGTCGTCCCGCTGTCGCAAGTCGACCTGGCGCGGGTGCACACGCTCATGTCGGAGCTCCGGGACGAAGCGCGCAAGGAGCTCGACCCGACCGGCCTCGCCGCGCCGGAGGTCGACGTCGGACTCTTCGCGCAGATGTGCTACCCGGGCCAGAACTTCGACATGAGTGTCCCCGTCCCCGAGGGCGACGCCCTCGACGAACCGGGGCTCCTCGACCTGACCGAGCGGTTCCACGACCAGCACGAAGCCGACCGGGGCTTCTGCTTCCGGAACCAGCAGCCGTTGCTGCGCGGTGTGCGGCTCGTCGCGCGCGGCAACACGCCCAAGCCGGAGCGCTTCGCTCCGCTGGGCACGGTGCAGGAGGCGAAGGCGGCGCGGCGGAGCGTCCGGCGCGTGTACTTCGGGCCCGAGTTCATGGGATCGGGGTTCGTCGACGCGCCCGTGTACGACGGCTCGGTCCTCGGCCCCGGTGTCGAGGTGCAGGGACCTGCGCTCGTCGAGGAGCCGTTCACTGTGGTCGTGCTTCCACCGGGCGCGACCGCTCGCCTCGACGGGCTCGGCAACTACGAGCTCAGAGTCTCGTAGACCTCCGAGTGCGTGCCCGTCTACTTCGATCCTGAGTCGTACGAGGTCGTCGAAGCCGCGTGCGACCGGCTGATCCCCGCCACCGCCGGACATCCCGGCGCCACCGCCCTCGGCGTCGCCGACTACGTCGACGGGCTCCTCGGCGCGTTCCTCGCCGACCCGCCGCGCGTCTGGGCGGGCGGGCCCTTCTCGGGCCGCCACGGCGGCGACGCGTCGTTCGAGCAGTTCCTGCCGCTCTCACGGCTCGAGGAGCTCGCCTGGCGAACCCGCATCGAAGGCTCGCTGGGCATCGCCGAGCGCGAGTTCAACGGACCGGTGGACGGCTGGCAGCGGGAGTACCGGGACGGCATCGCCGCGCTCGGAGCCGACTTCGTCGGGCTCCCGCCGGACGAGCAGGACGCGCGCCTCGACGCCGTGCCCGAGTTCAAGCAGCTGCTGTACGGGCACGCGTGCGAAGGCGCGTACGGGGCACCCGAGTACGGCGGCAACCGTGACCAGGCGGGGTGGGAAGCGATCGGCTTCCCGGGGGACGTGCAGCCGCGCGGGTACACCGATGAAGAGGTCGCCGGCCGTGACTGACCGCGACTGCGACGCGGTCGTCATCGGCAGCGGGCCCGGGGGCGCCACCGCCGCCGACGTCCTGACGGCGGCGGGCTGGTCGGTGATCGTGCTCGAGAAGGGCCGCAACCACCTCCTCGACCTCGAGCCCCCCTTCGCGCCATCGGGCGAGATCAGCAACGACGAGCTCAAGTTCCTGCAGCGCCACTTCCTCGGCCCCGACCCGCTGCTCGAGCCGCGCGCGTTCCGGCGTTCGCCCGAGGAGGGCGACCGCATCTTCACCGGCGACGTGAACAACCTGCCGTCGACGGTCGGTGGCGGCGGCTTCCACGCCGACGGCAAGCTGCCGCGCTTTCGTGAGGTCGACTTCCGCGCCCGGTCCGAGCTCGGGCCGATCGAGGGCGCCGACGTCGTCGACTGGCCGCTCGACTACGACGAGCTCGAGCCGTACTACGCCGACGCCGAGCGCATCGTCGGCGTCGCCGGCGACCACACCGCCAACCCGTTCGCCGCGCCCCGCTCCGGTCCGTACCCGATGCCGCCGGGCCCCGACATGTTCTGCGCCGTCCTCACGAGCCAGGCCGCGACACGACTCGGCTACCACCCGTACCGGGCGCCCACCGGGGTCAACAGCGTCGAATACGACGGCCGTCCGGCCTGCAACAACTGCGGCTTCTGCGGGTTCTTCGGGTGCCCGATCGACGCCAAGGGCGACCCGGTGGCGTCGCTCCGCCGCGCCCTCGGGACGGGAAGGTGCGAGATCCGACCCGAGTCCTTCGCGCGCGCGGTGGTGCTCGACGGCGGCGGTCGCCAGGCGCGCGGCGTCCGCTACCTCGACGCCGCACTCGACGAGCACGAGGTGAGCGCCCGCTTCGTCGTGCTCGCCGGGGGCGCGTTCGAGACGCCCCGGCTCCTGCTGCGCAGCGGCATCGGGAACGCCGACGTCGTCGGGCGCTTCCTGATGTTCCACTTCCAGACGCTGGTGCTCGGTATCTTCCCGTTCCGGTTGCACGCGCACCGAGGGCGGGCCGTGACGCACCTGATGGACGACCCGATGGTCCCGGACGCGGCCGCGTCCGTCGCCGCCAAGCAGGCCGATCTCCCCTACTTCCGGGGCGGGATCGTCGAGCACGGCGGCGCCGGTCAGCCGATCATGGAGGCGGTCCACCTGCCGCCGGGTGAGTTGCATTCGCAGCTCATGATCGAGTCGACGACGCGCGACTGCATGGCCGTGTTCACGATGCAGGGCGAGGACCTCCCCCAGGCGACGAACCGGGTCGATTTCGATCCCCGTCTGCGCGACGTGTGGGGGACGCCGGCCGGCCGCGTCACGTACTCACCGCACCGGCACGAGGTCGCGTGCGCGGACCATTGGGCACCTCGCTTCGAGGACGTCATGCGCGACGCCGGCGCCCACACCGCGTTCTGGGTCACGTCGCCGCCCCGGCCCGGCAGCGAGTTCGACGCCATGAACCCGACCCCGATCTCGCGTCATGTCATGGGCACGGCGCGCATGGGCGACGACGCCCGCACGAGCGTCTTCGACGGCTGGCAACGCCTGCACAGCGTCGACAACGTCCTGTGCACCGACTCCTCGGTGTTCCCGACGTCGACCGGCTACGGCCCGACGCTGACGATCGTCGCACTCGCTCTCCGTGCCTGCCGCGCCCTCGCAGGAGTCGCGCCCCGGGCGTAGCGCGGCACGCGGTGGCAGGCTGGGCCCGTGGTCACACTGGTCTTCGTCCTCCACCGCCGGCCCGGGCTGGCCGAAGAGGAGTTCCACCGCTACTGGCGCGAGCAACACGCCCCGTTGGTGCGAAAGCACGCCGATGCGCTCGGCATCCGTCGCTACTCGCAGATGCACACCCTCGACACCCCCTTCACCGAAGCGATCCGCTCATCACGGGAGTGCGAGACGTCCGACTACGACGGCGTCGCGCTCGTCTGGTTCGACAGCCTCGACGCGCTCGGTGCCGCCGCGACTACGCCCGAGGGACAGGCTGCGGGTGCGGCGCTGCTCGAGGACGAGCAGCGCTTCCTCGATCTCGAGCGGTGCCTGATCTGGCTCACCGAAGACCATCCCGTCGTGGAGGCGTGAGACATGGCGACACGAGAGCGCGAGGGTCTGCACGTCGACGTCGACGACGGCGTTGCGTTCGTCACCCTCGACCATCCGCCCGTCAACCTGTTCGACGCCGTGCTCATCGGCTCCCTCTGGGAGCTCGCCGGCGAGCTGGCCGACGACGACGGCGTGCGGGCGATCGTGGTCCGCAGCGCCGACCCCGAGTTCTTCATCGCGCACGCCGACCTCGCGCTCATCCAGGCGCTCCCTCGCGACCGGCGCGAGCGCCCCGAGCAGCTGGAGTTCATCCACGTGTTCATGGAGCGGTGGCGGACGCTGCCGCAGGTGACGATCGCGCAGCTCGAGGGTCGGGCCCGCGGCGGCGGCAGCGAGTTCGCGCTCTCGCTCGACCTGCGGTTCGGCGCCGTGGGGCGGGCGATCCTCGGTCAGCCCGAGGTGGCGGTGGGCATCCTCCCGGGCGGGAGCGGCACGCAACGGCTCCCGCGCCTCGTCGGACGCGCCCGCGCGCTCGAGGTCGTCCTGGGCTGCGAGGACTTCGACGCCGAGCTCGCCGAGCGGTACGGCTACATCAACCGGGCCCTGCCGGCGGACGAGCTCGGGCCGTTCGTCGATCGGCTCGCACGCCGGATCGCCGCCTTCCCGGCCCCTGCCGTCCGCCTGGCGAAGCGGGCGGTCGACGCCGCCGGCGGGTCACTCCACGACGGCCTCCTCGAGGAGGCGCATTGCTTCAACCTCACGCTCGCCGACCCGGAGCTCGACGCGCGCATGGAGGGGGCGCTGGCGGCGGGAGCGCAGACCCGTGGAGGGGAGATGGATCTTCCGGGGCTGATCGCACGGTCCTCGCGGCCGGGTTCGGCGGGCTGACGCCCTTCGTTCCCCCGCCGGCCGGGGCGCCGATACACCTCCCGGCGGCGTCTCCGCTAGAACGAGGAGGGTTCCAAGGCCGCTGTGTTCGAGTCTCACGGCGCGCACGCGATCCGGGGAGGTCCAGATGGCGGACGAGACTGCGCCCGGTACGGAATCCTCGGCGTCGGCGGAGCTCGAGCGCGCGCTGTTCGAGGTGAAGCGGGTCATCGTCGGGCAGGATCGCATGGTCGAGCGAATCCTCGTGTGTCTCCTGGCCGAGGGTCACTGCCTGGTCGAGGGCGTGCCCGGCCTCGCCAAGACACTCACCGTCGAGACGTTCGCGAACACGATCGGCGGCACGTTCGTGCGCCTGCAGTTCACTCCCGACCTCGTCCCGTCGGACCTCGTCGGCACCCGCATCTACCGACTGTCGCGTGAAGCCTTTGACGTCGAGCTCGGCCCCGTGTTCGCGAACTTCGTCCTCGCTGACGAGATCAACCGGGCGCCGGCCAAGGTGCAGTCGGCGCTGCTCGAGGTGATGGCGGAGCGCCACGTCTCGATCGGAGGTCACACGTACTCGGTCCCGCGTCCGTTCCTCGTGATGGCGACACAGAACCCGATCGAGTCGGAGGGCGTCTACCCGCTGCCCGAGGCCCAGCGGGACCGGTTCCTGATGAAGATCCTCGTCGATTACCCGTCGCCGCTCGAAGAGCGCGAGATCGTCCGGCGGATGGGCGCGAGTCCGCCCCGCGCCGAGCAGGTGATCACCGCCGACTCGCTGCTCGCGATGCAGCGAGTCGTCGACGACGTGTTCGTTCACAACGCGGTGCTCGACTACGCGGTGCAGCTCGTGCACGCGACTCGCGTGCCGGACCAGTACGGCCTTCCCCATGTCGCGGCGCGGGTCGCGTACGGCGCGAGCCCGCGCGCGAGCCTTGGCCTCGTCGCCGCCGGCCGGGCCCTGGCGCTGCTACGGGGCCGGAACTACGTGCTGCCGCAAGACGTCGTCGCGATCGCGCCGGAGGTGCTGCGCCACCGGATCGTGCTCTCGTACGAGGCGCTGGCCGAGGGGATCGACGCGGACCGGGTGGTCGAGGAGGTGTTGAAGACGATCCCCGTGCCCCAGATCGCGCCGAGCCAGGACCAGGCCCGTCCGCTGCCGGCCGAGGACACCGCATGACCGACGGCCGACCCCGGCTCGGGGCAACCACCCGCGCCGACGCCGTCCTGCGACAGCTCGAGCTGCTCGTGACGCACCGCCTCGACGGGCTGCTGCAGGGGGACTTCCAAGGGTTGGTGCCCGGCGCCGGGAGCGAGGCCGGGGACGGGCGCGTCTACCGGCCCGGCGACGACGTGCGCCGCATGGACTGGAACCTCACCGCGCGCACGACCGTGCCGCATGTCCGGGAGACGATCATCGACCGCGAGCTCGAGACGTGGCTGCTCGTGGACGGATCGGCCAGCCTCGACTTCGGGACGGCCGACTGCGAGAAGCGCGACCTCGCGCTCTTCGCCTCCGCCGCCGTCGGCTTCCTGACCGCACGGCAGGGCAACCGGCTCGGGACCACACTGGCGACCCCGACCGGCACGATCACCCGCCGGCCCCAGTCGGGACGCACGCCGCTGCTGGCTCGCTTGCACGAGCTGGCTGCCTACCGGGCGCCGGACGCCACCGAGGGAACGCCGCCCGCCGACCTCACGGCGGCGATGGACTCGGTGCGACGCGTGGCGCGTCGCCGCGGTCTGGTCGTCGTGATGTCGGACTTCCTCGAGCCGCGGGACTGGGAGCATCCCTTCCGGAGCCTGGCTGCGCTCCACGACGTGCTCGCCGTCGAGGTCGTCGACCCGCGCGAGCTCGAGCTCCCGCCCGTGGGGCTGCTGATGCTCGTCGACCCCGAGACGGGACGCCGGGTCGAGGTCCAGACCAGGAGCGCCAGGCTCCGCGCCCGGTTCGCGGCCGCCGCCGCGAACCAGCGCAGCGCGATCGCGACCGCGCTCCGGCGTGCGGGGGTCGAGCACGTGCAGCTCCGCACCGACCGTGACTGGCTCCAGGACATCGTCCGCTTCGTGGTCGCCCGGCGCCGGCGCCGAGCCGGTCGACCGGTGCCGGCGCGATGAACTTCCTCGCCCCCGGCCGGCTGTGGCTCCTACTCGTCGTCGCCGTGCTGGCAGCGGCGTACGTCGTCGTGCAGAGCCGGCGGCGGCACTACGCGGCGCGCTTCACCAACCTGGAACTGCTGGCGTCGGTGGCGCCGAAGCGGCCGGGCTGGCGTCGACACGTCGCGGCCGCCGCGATGCTGGCGGCGCTGGTCCTGCTCGTCACGGCCTGGGCGCGCCCGACGCGGCCCGAGCACGTCCCCCGCGAGCGGGCGACCGTGATGCTGGCGATCGACACGTCGGTGTCGATGCGCGCGACCGACGTCGACCCGTCGCGGCTCGAAGCAGCGAAGGCGGCCGGGTCGGCGTTCGCCGACAAGCTCCCGAGCCGGTTCCGGCTCGGTCTCGTCGCCTTCCACGGTTCGGCCCGCCAGGTCGTCGCACCCACCCAGGAGCACCGCCGCGTCGGTGACGCGCTCCGCCGGCTGCGACTGGACGAGCGCACCGCGATCGGCGAGGCGATCTACACGTCGCTCGATTCGCTCCACGACGTGCCGACGCGGACCTCGCGGCGACCGCTGGCCCACATCGTCCTGATGTCGGATGGCTCGACCAACACGGGGCGCAGCAACGAATCGGCGGCGGCCGCCGCCCGGAGGGCTCGCATCCCGGTCACCACGATCGCGTTCGGCACCGACGAGGGCACGATCCGGACCGGAGGCGAGGAGTACCCGGTGCCGGTCGACCGTGACGCGCTGCGCGAGATCGCGGACACCACCCGCGGCCGGTTCTACGAGGCGCAGAGCTCGGAGCAGCTGCAGAGCGTCTACAGCGACATCGGCTCGTCCGTCGGCTTCCGCACCGTGCAGCGGGAGGCCACGGCGTGGTTCGTCGGGATCGCGCTCGGATTCGTGATCGCCGGCGCCGGCGCGTCGATCGTCTGGACGTCGCGCCTGCCCTGAGCGCGCCGCGCCTACTGCGTGCCGGTGCCGCGCTGGTACGTGCCCGTCAGCGTGCCTTGGGCGAGCACGTTGCCCTTGATCGCGGCGCGCAGATCGTCGGCGGAGGCACCCGGCGCGAGCGCGATCTTCTTCGAGACGGCAGAGACGGTGAACACGTAGTGGTGCGGGGTGGAGCCCGCCGGTGGGCACGGGCCGGCGTAGGCGGCGTTGCCGAACGTGTTCTTGCCCTGGACCACCGCGGGCGGCAGCGTCTGCTCCGGCACGCCGCTCTTCGGCAGGTTCCACGCCACCCAGTGGGTGAACGTGCCGCTCGGCGCGTCCGGGTCGGTCATGATCAGCGCCCGGTCCTTCGTGCCCTTCGGTGCCTTCCCGAGCTTCAGCGGCGGCGAGGCGTTGTCGCCGTCGCACGTGAAGCCGCTCGGGATCGGCTTGCTGTTCCCGAACGCCGGGCTCGTGACGCTGAGCTTCTTGACCTTCGCCGGCGCGGCCGGTGCGGCAAGTGTCGGGGAGACCTGCGCGGCGAGGAACATCACGCCGCCGGTCACCGCGACCATCCATCGAAGCCTCATCCGCCTCACGCTAACGCCGTTCGCGATCGGCGCGCGCTTTGGCAGAATCGTGGACATGGCCGACCTGCTCTCCCCCGCCGCCGTCGTGCTCGACTACTACGGCACGCTGGCGCACGCCACGCATTGGATCTCGGCCGACGACGTGCTCGCCGAGCACGGCTACGAGCTCCCGCCCGAAACTCGCGATCGGTGGTTCAACGACGGCATCGACGGCATCGAGCACCTCGAGCACTCGCAGAGCCGCGACCACTACATGGCGTGGCAACGGGAGCGGATCCTGGGCATGCTCGCCGAGACCGACGTGCATCCGGGCGAGTACGAGATGATCCTCGAGAAGCTCCGTGACGGCGCGGCGTCGCGCGTGCTCGAGGCGTACCCGGAGGTGCCCAGTGTCCTGGAGGAGCTGCGGGTGGGCGGGATGCGCCTGGGCATCTGCTCGAACTGGGACTGGGACCTCACGCAGGCGGTCGACGAGGTCGGGTTGTCGGATCTGGTCGACGTGCAGGTGTCGTCGGCGTGGGCCGGCGCCCGGAAGCCGCACCCGCGGATCTTCGAGGACACGCTCGGCAAGCTCGGCGTGGAGCCGTCCGCATGCGTGTTCGTCGGCGACACGTGGGGCCCCGACGTCGCCGGCCCGCGGGCGATGGGCATGACGCCCGTGTATCTGAGCCGTGACGGCCACTGGCCCGATCCCACCGCACCCCGTGACATCGAAGGCGAGGGCGTGGCGGTGGCCGAGGATCTCCGCGGCGTGCTCGACCACGTCTGACGGGAGGACCCGCATGCAGACCGAGACACCTGAACGCGGGCCAGACGTGCGTGGCTCCCGACTACGTGCTGGTGACCCGCACCCGTGAAGCGGAGCTCGTGCAGCAGCTCGGCCGAGCGGTCCGCGAGTTCTACGGCCCCGACCCCGCCGCGAGTCCCGACTACGCCCGCATCGTCAACGATGCCCACTTCGAACGGCTCGAGCAGCTGCTCGCCGGCAGCACGCCCGCGATCGGAGGGGAGACGAACGCGGCAGACCGATACGTCGCGCCCACGGTGCTGCGCGACGTCTCGCCCGAGGCTCCCGTGATGGCCGAGGAGATCTTCGGGCCGATCCTGCCCGTGCTCACCGTCGACGACGTCGACGAGGCGATCCGGTTCGTGAACGACCGGGATCGACCACTCGCCCTGTACGTCTTCTCCGAGTCGGAAGCGGTGCAGCAGCGCGTCCTCGAACGGACGAGCTCGGGAGGGGTGTGCGTCAACGCGACCGTGCTCCACGTCGCCGTTCCCACGCTGCCGTTCGGTGGCGTCGGCGTCAGCGGCATGGGCGCGTACCTCGGCAAGACCGGGTTCGACACGTTCAGCCATCGCAAGAGCGTCCTCAGGAGGCCGACGCGCATCGACCCGAAGCTCGCGTACCCGCCGTACACCGGGGTGAAGGAGCGGCTCATCCGTCGCTTCCTCTAGAGTCGTCCCCGTTCGGCCGACCTCGGGGGGTTTCGATGACCGCGACCGCGCCGCTGGACTTCGTCGACTCGGACGGCCACGTGCTGGAGCACCCGGACGGGATGCTCGAGTACGCGCCGACCGAGCTCGCCGACCGGATCTGGCACATCGAGACCGACGCCGACGGCACCGAGTGGTGCATCTACGACCGCCAGCGCCTCCACGCTAACGGTCTCGCCCTCGCCGGGACGGCGGGGATGACGCTCGAGGAGCGTGAGCGGGCCCAACGGGGCGAGCTGCGGTACACGGAGGTCCGACCGGCGGCATACAACGCCCGCGCCCGCCTGGCCGACATGGACACCGACGGCATCGGGCGGGCGATCGTGTACCCGACGATGCTGCTCGGCATCGGCGGCCTGCGCGACCCCGAGTTCGCCGACGCGCAATGCCGCGCGTACAACGACTGGCTCTCCGATCACGTCCAGGACGGTGACGGTCGCCTCTACGGCGTCGCGATCGTCCCCCAGCAGGACATCGAGCGTGCGGCGGCCGAGATCCGCCGGGTCGGGTCGAAGCCCGGCATCGTCGGGGTCATGCTGCGCCCGAACCCGAGCGAGGACTGGAAACCGCTGAACCACGAGGTCTACGACCCGCTGTGGCGAGCGGCATCGAACACTGGCCTCGCGGTCGGGTTCCACCCGTTCCTGACCGCCGACATTCCCGGCGCATGCCTGGGTCTGCGCATCAACCAACTCGGAGGCGGCACGCTCCCGGCGAGCGACGACACCATCAACATCGACAACGTGTACTTCACGCAGGCGATCTCGAACCCGTTCGACATGATGAACACGGTCGCGTTCCTGCTCGCCGGCGGCGTCTGTGAGCGCTTCCCCGATCTGCGCATCGTCTTCCTCGAGGCGAACGGCGGATGGATCGTGCCCTGGCTCGAACGGCTCGACCACCACCGCGAGATCTTCACGTGGGACGTCCCGTGGCTGCAGCACGATCCGTCGGAGTACTTCCGGCGTCAGTGCTGGATCAGCTTCGATCCCGACGAGTCGGCGCTCGCGTTCACGGCCAACTCGCCGCTCGTCGGCGCCGACCGCATCGTCTGGGCGAGCGACTACCCCCACCCCGACGCGAAGTTCCCCGGCGTCACCGAGGAGCTGCGTGAGGCGATGACCGGCTTGACGGTGGAGCAGCAGGCGACGATCGCCGGGAAGAGCTGCCGGACGCTGTACGACATCTAGCCGTGTCCTCGGACTGGGTCGCCGACCCGGACGAGCACCTCGCCAACGGGTGGGAGCGCGACCTTCCGAGCAGTGACTCGCTCCTGCGCGCGTACACCGACGCGTTCGCGGGGATGGTGGTTGATGTCGCGCGCGCCGCCGGTGGACGCGTGCTCGAGGACGAGCGCTTCCTCGCCGCCGATGCCGGCACTCCGAGCGCGTACACGAACGCGGCGGTACTGCTCGGTCCCTGGGCGAGAGCGCCGCCGGCGTGGTCTCCCGGATCACGTCGTTCTTCGACGAGGAGCCGGGAGGGCCGTGGCTGCTGTTCAGCCCCCTTCCCACGCCCGACCTGCGCCCGCTGGGCCTCGGCGCGGTCGGTCACCCGCCGCTCATGCTGCGGCCGCCTGGCGGCGCCCGGCGTGATCCGCCGCCGGAGCTGGAGATCGTACGGGTCGCCGACGTGGCGACCCTGCAGACGTTCGAGCGAACTGCCATCCAGGCGTACCCGCTCCCCGAGCTCGCCGACGTGCACATCGGGACCTTCATGCCGCTGTCGTTGCTCGGCGACGACCGGTTCCTCTTCTTTCTCGGCGTCGTCGACGGCCGGCCAATCGGCACCTCGGTGGCACATCTGGGCGCGTCGATGTCGCAGGTCGAGTACGTCTCGGCGTCCCCGAGCGTGCACGGCCGCGCCTACGGCGAGGCGATGACGTGGCCCGCGACGCTCGCCGACGCAAACGCGCCGTCGATGCTGATCGCGAGCGACCTCGGTCGCCCCACGTACGAACGGATGGGCTACCTGCGATGGCGCGTTTCACACTCTGGGCCGGTGCCCGCGCCAAAGGATGAGCGTGTGGGTCAGACGATCCGGACGTTCTGGGCTTCTTCGCCCTTCTTCCCCGGACCGACGTCGAACTCGACGCGCTGTCCCTCCTCGA
>DATFXK010000267.1:0-6244 GCA_035316005.1 Acidimicrobiia bacterium
TCGGGGTCGACTTCGATCATGTCGACGTCGTCGTCCACCCGCAGTCCATCGTGCACGGGATGGTCGAGTTCACCGACGGCGCCACCGTCGCCCAGCTCTCCCAGCCCGACATGCGTCTCCCGATCGGCCTCGCGCTGGGCACGCCCGGCCGGCTCGATCAGCCCTTCGGCGCCATCGACTGGACGCAACTCGGGTCGCTCACCTTCGAGCCGCCCGACCTCGGGGCTTTTCCCTGCCTCGGGTTCGCCTACGCCGCCGGCCGGGCGGGTGGCGGCGCCCCGGCCACGCTCAGCGGTGCCAACGAGGTCGCGGTGGAGGCCTTCCTCGCCGGGCGGATCCCATGGCTCGGCATCGCAGCTGTGGTCGACGACGTCATGCAGCGGGGGACCGGGAACGTCGACGACGTCGCCGACGTTCTCGAAGCGGACAGGGTCGCGCGCGAGCGCGCCCGGCAGGCCGTCGAACGGAGAAGCGCCGCGTGAAAGACCCCCTCGAGGAAGCCAGCTCGGACGTCACCCGCAAAGGCGCGGGCATCTCGCTCCTGCTGGTCCTGCTCGGCCTGATCCTCCTCGCGATCCTGCGCCCGTCGACGATCGACACGCTGGCGATCATCTTCGGCATCGTGGCGCTGATCATGCTCCACGAGGCCGGCCACTACTTCACGGCCAAGCGGGCGGGCATGAAGGTGACCGAGTTCTTCCTCGGTTTCGGGCCCCGTGTCTGGTCGTTCCGCCGCGGCCAGACCGAATACGGCGTGAAGGCCATCCCCGCCGGGGGTTACGTCCGCATCGTCGGCATGAGCAACCTCGAGGACATCGACCCCGAGGAGGAACCGCGCACGTTCCGGCACGGCACGTTCGGCAACCGGCTCACCGTCATCCTCGCCGGCGTCTCGGTGAACCTGATCCTCGCCTTCGTCCTCATCTACGCCGCGCTGCTCGGACGCGGCCTCCCCGACACCCTCGAGGCGAAGGTCGAGCGTGTCCTGCCGGACAGCCCGGCGGCGGCGGCGGGAGTGCGGGACGGCGACCGTATCGTCGGCATCGACGGGCAGCGCCTGGACGTCGACCGCGACATCGGCGAAGCGCTGCAGGACCGCGTCGGACAGCCGACGACGATCGTGGTGCAACGGGACGGCGGCTCCACGACGCTCACCGCGGTTCCGAAGGCGCGCAGCAGCAGCGACAACAGCGGGATCATCGGCGTCTCGGTCAGCCAGAGCGTCGCGACGTACGAGTCGTTCAATCCCATCGAGGGTGTCCCCGCGTCGTTCTCGACGATGGGCCAGATGACGCGCGACACCGCCGCCGGCATCGGCCGTCTCTTCTCGCCCTCCGGCATCGAGAACTACAGCAAGAACTTCACCGGCGACGCGCCCAAGCAGGGGAGCCCTGCGTCCAACGACCGCCCGCGCTCGATCATCGGCATCGTCGACATCGGCGGAGAGCTCGTGGGCGGCAACGTCTGGAGCCTGCTGTTCCTGCTCGGCGCCATCAACCTCATCGTCGCCCTGTTCAACCTCATCCCGTTGCTGCCGTTCGACGGTGGGCACGCCGCCGTCGTGATCTACGAGCAGGTGGCGTCGAAGATCCGCGGGCGCGTCGTGCGGGTCGACTTCCGCAAGCTCGTGCCGGTGACCGCGCTGGTACTGGTCGTCTTCCTCACCCTCGGTCTGTCGGCGATGTTCCTCGACCTTCGCCAGATCTTCACCGGATCCTGACCGGATCCTCCCGGCGCGCTTCGTCGGGCCCCGGGCGCGCCCGTAGGCTGCATGCTGATGTACGAGCGTAAGGCGACCCGGCAGATCCGCGTCGGCGACGTGCCCGTCGGTGGAGGCGCACCGGTCTCGGTGCAGTCGATGACGACCACGAAGACGGCCGATGTCGAGGGCACGCTGAGCCAGGTGTACGCCCTCGCCGCCGCCGGCGCCGACATCGTGCGTTGCACCTGCAACGAGGAAGAAGCCGCCGAAGGGCTCGCACAGATCGTCCCGCGGTCGCCGGTCCCGCTCGTCGCCGACATCCACTTCCAGTACAAGTTGGCGCTGGCGGCGATCGAGGCCGGCGTGCAGGCGCTGCGGCTCAACCCCGGCAACATCCGCAAGCCCGACCAGATCAAGACGGTCGCGCGGGAGGCCAAGGATCGGGGGCTCCCGATCCGCGTCGGCGTGAACGCGGGGAGCCTCGACCCCGACATCGCACAGCAGTACGGCGGTGCGACCCCGGAGGCGCTCGTCGCCTCGGCGGAGCGCGAGCTCGCCTACTTCGCCGACGTCGGCTTCGAGGACGTCAAGATCTCGGTGAAGGCCTCCAACGTCCCGGTGATGATCGACGCCTACCGGCTCCTGTCCGAGACGGTCGACTTCCCACTGCACCTCGGGGTCACCGAGGCGGGCCCGCTCCCCGGCGGGTTGGTCAAGTCGACCGCCGGGATCAGCACGCTGCTCGCCGAGGGCATCGGCGACACGATCCGCTTCTCGCTGACCGCCGACCCGGTCGAGGAGGCGCGCGCCGGCCGGCAGCTGCTCGAGGCTCTCGGTCTCCGCGAGCGCAAGGGCCTCGACCTGATCGCGTGCCCGAGCTGCGGGCGCGCCGAGGTCGACGTGATCCGCGTCGCCAACGACGCCCAGGCCGCCCTCGCGGACCGCAACATCCCGCTGCAGGTCGCTGTGATGGGGTGCGTCGTGAACGGGCCCGGCGAGGCGCGTGAGGCGGACCTCGGGATCGCCGCCGGGCGCGGCAAGGGGCACTTGTTCGTGAAGGGCAAGGTCGTGCGGGTGGTGCCGGAGGCCGACATGGTCGACGCGCTCGTCGACGAGGGCGAGCGGATCATGGCCGAGGGCATCGAGGCCCGGCTGGCCGCCGCCGACGAGGGCGCCGAGGCCGAGGCCGAGCGCACCCGCGAGGAGCTCCTCCAAATCCAGGGAACCGACGCCAACCAGGCGGACCAGAAGATCGAGAAGATCCGCGAGATCGCGGAGTAACGACTAACGCTCCGCGACCACGAGGCGGTAGCCGAGGTCGAGCTCGTCGAGGTCGAGCAGCGCCTCGTTGCGACGGCGCCATTCGCCCGACTCGAGATCGGCTGCGAGTCGACGAACCGCGCTGTCAACGACTTCTGCCGGGATCACTCGAAAGCAGGAGATCGCCTCGCGTACGTCGCGATTCAGGTATGCCTCAGGCCGTCGCCAGTAGGCGGCGTAGAAGCCGTCGGTGCAGTCGTGTGGGATCGGAACCGACTCGATGCGAGCGGGCGCGAGGGTTGCGGCGGTCTGACCGAGCGAGACAGACGCCTGATCGAAGGCTTCGGGTTGCCACAGGTAGTCGCGCGTGAACCAGAACGTGGCGAGACGGCTCGGGCCCCATGTGAACACAACCTGCCGCCGTGCCACCCGTCTGAGTTCGGCGAGGCCGACGAGCGAGTCAGCCCAGTGGTGGACCGTGAGCACGGCCAGCGCGGCGTCGAAGGCTACGTCACGGAACGGCAGCGCCTCGGCCACGCCTTGCACGGCCGCCACCGCGCCCGGCGGACGCTGAGCGATCATCACCTCGGACGGCTCGACCGCGACGACGTCCCGATCTGTGGGCTCGTAGGAGCCGGCGCCCGCTCCGACGTTCACGACGGTTCGCGCGTCACCCAGGGCGCGAGCGATTCGCGCGCAGCGATCCGTGGATCGGGCTGTCGTTTGTGCGCGTAGTGCTGGCCGATGCGGTCGTACAGCGGCGCGTTGCTCATCCCCGGGCGAGCACGCGCCGCTGCCACCACCTCCGAACGCCGCGCGCCGACCCTGCGTGCAGTTGCGCGGCGCGCAGCTGTTCCTCGCGGCTGGAATCCAGCGGCGGGAGGTCACCGACGACCCACGCCAGGATGTGATCGGCCAGCGCCGGGTTCCGGGGGAGCACCGGTCCGTGCATGTAGGTGCCGATCAGCCGGTCGCCCACGAGCCCCTCGGTGTCACCGCCGCTGCCCGCGCGCGCGAGCACCCGTCCCAGTGGCCGCTCGGACGGGCCGAGCGTCGTTCGGCCGCCGTGGTTCTCGAACCCGGTGAGGATCGGAAGCGGCGGGTCGGGCTCGACGACCAGCTCGCCGATGAGGCGGTTGGGCCCGGCGCGGGTGACGGCGTCGACCAGTCCGAGGCCGTCGATCATCGTGCCGTCGGCGGCCTCGTAACTGTGGCCGATGAGCTGGAACCCCGCGCACACCGCCAGCACGGCGGCGCCCTCCGCACGCGCCCGGTCGATGGCGGCCCGGGAGCTCCGCATGCCCGCCGACGCCATCACCTGCGGATCGTCCTCGCCGCCGCCGAAGAGATAGACGTCGAGCGAGCCGGGGATCGGCGCGCCGGCGGTGACCTCGACCAGCTCGGCCTCGTGGTTCCGCCAGCGGAGCCGTTGCACGAGGACGACGGCGTTGCCGCGGTCGCCGTACGTGCCGAGAAGTTCGGGATACACGAGGCCGACCCGGACCGCGGACTCGCGCGCCGCGCTCACCCGTACCTCCGGTACAGCGCCGAGAACTGGGTGTACGACGCCACGATGTCGACGCCGTCGCCGGGAAGCCTCGCCGCCGCCGCCAACGGATCGTGCTCGACGATGTGCTCGACGTCGGCGTACTTGAGTCGCACCGCGACATCCAGGGCGCGCTCGCCGGCGGCGGCGACCGGCTGCCCGTGCAACAGCTCGTAGGGCACGTCCCACAACCACGACGGATCCTTGCCGTCGGCGACGCGAGCGTTCACGGCGATGACGACGGAGCAGTCGCGCTCCGACAGGTGATGAAGCACCTCGGACCACCCCGCCGGGTTCTTCGCCAGCAGGACGCGGGCGCGCCGCCCGTCCGGGAGCGCAACCGTCATGTACCGGCCGGCGACCGTCGTGATCGTGGCGGCGGCGTCGGCGGCGTCACCGGGATCCACGCCGTAGTGCGTCGTGGCCGCGGTGACGGCCAGCGCGGCGTTGGCGAGGTTCCACCGGCCGGGGAGCGCGAGTCGCAGCGGCACGCGGGTCCCGTCGAGGACGAGGCTGTCGCCGTCGAGCCGGTTCGGCGTCGCCGGCTGGCCGAACCCGCACGAGGGGCAGTCGAACCGGTCGGCGCTCCAGCGCAGGAGGGACGCGCAGTTCGGGCAGGTGGCGGCGTCGTTGCGCCAGCCGAGGCCGAGGTCCACCCAGGTCGTCTTCGCCGGTGTCGCCGCCCACACCACGTGCGGATCGGAGGCGTTGGCGACGACCCGCAGATCCGGGTGCGTGTCGGCGGTGTGTCGCCACAGGTCGCCGACGGCGTGCACCTCGCCGTAGCGGTCGAGCTGGTCCCGGCTCAGATTTCCGAGCACGAGGAGCTCGACGCCGAGCGGGTCGACGACCCTCGGCAGCACCCGCTCGTCCACTTCGAGGACGGCAAAGCCCGGCGCCTCCGCCTTCGCCAGGATCGGCGCGATGCCCGACGTGAGGTTGGCGCCGGTGGCGTTGCTCACGACCGGCTCGCCGGTGCGGGCCACCGCCGCCGCGAGCAGCCTCGTCGTCGTGGTCTTGCCGTTCGTCGCCGAGACGAGCGCCACCCGTTGCCCGTGCGCCAGCTGCGCGAGCGCGTCGGGCGCGAGGGCGTTGATGACCCGGCCGCTGATCGTTGCGCCCTGGCCGCGTCCGGTCACCCGTGAGAGCCACCCGGCGGCCTGCCCGGCCGCGATCGCGGCGCCCGTTCGCAGCGTGCGCCGGCTCATCGGCGCTCGCACCAGTACGCATCGACGCGGTACGGGATACGCAGCTCCTGGCGTCCCCGCGCGTCGGGATGGGTGGCGAGCACGTGCCGAACCTCGTCCATCACTCGTTCGCGCTCGGCCGGCGGCAGCACCGCGACGTGGCTCACCGACGCGACCCGCTCGACGACGCCCTCGGGTGTGATCGGCTGCTCGTGCCGGAATGTCTCGGTGTGCAGCGCACCGAACCCGGCCCGGGCGCCGAGGGCGGAGTCCCGCCAGTGCTCGTGGTCGCGCCACGGCGCGCGCCTCTCGACCCGGTCCATGATCGACCACACCTCGTTCACCCAGTCGCTCGAGCGGTCCCGCGCGTTCCAGATCAGCCCGACCCGTCCCCGCGGGCGCAGCACGCGCGCGAATTCGTCGAAGGCCTGATCGGCGTCGAACCAGTGGAACGCCTGGGCGACGGTGACTGCATCCAGCGACCCGGACCTGACCGGGAGCACCTCCGCGATGGCCGCGACCATCGGCACGCCCGGCACGGCGGCGACG
>DATFXK010000268.1:0-4025 GCA_035316005.1 Acidimicrobiia bacterium
GCTCGTGGCGCTGGCCACCGAGGGCCCGTGCAAACCGGTCGAGGTGCGGGTGACCGTCGACAGCGCCGCGCTCGCCCGCGGGCACACCGAGCCGGGCGAGCGCTGCGAGATCGACCGGGTCGGCCGCGCCCCGGTCACGACGGTCCGGGCGATGCTGGACGACGCCTCCGTGGCGGTCATGGTGCGCGACGGCGACGACATCACGGCCGTCACGCGCCCGACGCGGGTGATCCCGGCGAAGCTCCGTCGAGCGTTGGAGGCCCGTTACCCGAGCTGCGGCGTCAGGGGCTGCGCCAACGACCAGTTCCTGCAGATCGACCACGTCCTGCCGCTCGAAGCGGGCGGCGAGACCAACGTGCACAACACGTGGCGGATCTGCTCCCACCATCACTTCTTGAAGACGTATTGCGGTTGGGAGGTGGCCGGCGAGCCCGGCAAGTGGGACCTCGTGCCGCCCGACGACCCGGACCCGCCGCCGGCGGGAGGCGGTGCTGTGGTCGGTCGCTCAGGCGGCGGCGCGGTCGGGCGATGGCGACGTGTCGGGGCGCCAGGCCACCGATCCACGCGACTCGCGATGGTGACGGGCGAACTCGTCGCACGCCGCCGGGTGCGTCGCGACCGTGACGAGCCAGCCGCACGAGCAGCGGGCGGACCAGCGCCGATCGAGGCCGTCGCCGAGGAAGAAGGAGGCGACGCGGGCGCGATGCCCAACCGGGCGCTCGGGCGCGTCGTACCGCTCGGGCGGGGTCCGATCGAGCGGACGAGACAGCTCGAAGTAGTCGAACGCGCCCCGAGGGAGTCGCTCGAGGCGGCCGTCGGCGCGTCGCACCCAGTGCTCGCCGGTGCAGTCGGTAAACGCGACTTCGACACCGAGGCGCGAGTACATGCCGTTCCAACCGCCGTCGACGTGCACCCGCCAGCGGCCGGGCGGGATCACGCCCACCCTGACCCGCCATCCGGCGCGCTCGGGTGCGATCTCCTCGCCGCGCGCCGGTCCGGAGCCGTCGACGAACACGAACGTCGCGACCGCGTCGTACACGGGCTCGTCGGATCGGTTGAGCAATGCCACTGGTTGCGGGTCGGCGCTCGGCTCCTGCCACACGGAGACCTTCTCGGCCTGGGCGCGTTGTTCGGCGTCGGCGCGCATGCGTCGTTCGCGGCGCGCGCTTCGCCGCGCGATCACGACCGACGTCAGCCATCCGGCCGCCGCGATCAACACCAGTCCCGCGACCCACCAGTACCCGGGCACGGCACAATCCTGACCGAACACATGGGCCGAGCGGTGGATCTGTCGTTGCCGCGAGACTCGACGACGCATGGGTGACATGCCCACCACGCAGCGTGGCCTCGTGATCTTGTCCGCGGACGAGCGACCTGACCTGTGGGCGCGGGCCGAGGACGAGTTTCGCGACGTGTGGCCCGAGTACAACCAGCACGGCGACGTGAGCGGCGAGTACTTCGGCGCGCTCGTGCCGCGCTACGCGCATCTGCAGTTCGTCATCTTGGACACGGAGGCCGAAGAGCTCGTCGCCCGGGGTCGGTCGATCCCGTTCCGATGGGACGGGACCCTCGCCGACCTGCCCGCGGGCATCGACGGCATGGGTCTGCGTGCCGTGCGCGATCCGGCGCCGCCCACGGTCCTGTCGGCCCTCGCCGCCGAAGTGCGGCCCGACCGGCAGGGAAGTGGCGTGAGCAGGCTGGTCGTCGGCGCGATGGCCGAGCGGGCGGCGGCCGCCGGGTTCGATGCGCTCGTCGCACCGGTCCGGCCGAGCTGGAAGGAGCGGTATCCCCTCATCCCCATCGACGAGTACGCGGCATGGACACGCGACGACGGGCTGCCATGGGACCCGTGGCTGCGGGTGCACGCCCGTCTCGCCGCGACGATGTTGCGACCGGAGCCGCACTCGATGCAGATCACCGGGTCCGTCGACGAGTGGACCGACTGGACGGGCATGGAGTTCCCGGCCGACGGTCACTACGTCTTCCCCCACGGTCTCGCGCCCCTCGAGGTGCGCGACGGGACGGGGCGGTACTGGGAGCCGAACATCTGGATGTTGCACCGGGTCGGCGGGCGGTGATGCCGGCCGGCGGGCGGCGCTAGCGTCCGCGGGCATGGCGAGTGAGGTGCGCGGGGTCATCGCGCCGGGCAAGGGGGAGCCGGTGCGCATCGAGACCGTCGTCGTGCCCCATCCCGGTCCCGGTGAGGCGCTCGTCTCGGTGCAGGCGTGCGGCGTGTGCCACACGGACCTCCACTACCGCGAGGGTGGCATCGGCGCCGATTTCCCCTACCTCCTCGGTCACGAGGCGGCGGGAACCGTCGACGCCGTCGGCCCCGACGTCACTGCCGTCGCGCCCGGCGACTTCGTCGTCCTCAACTGGCGCGCCGTCTGCGGCGAGTGCCGCGCCTGCCGGCGCGGCAAGCCCTGGTACTGCTTCGCCACGCACAACGCGACCCAGCCCATGACCCTCGCCGACGGCACCACGCTGTCGCCCGCGCTCGGCATCGGCGCGTTCGCCGACAAGACCCTCCTCGCCGCCGGGCAGGCCACGAAGGTCGACCCGTCCGCGCGCCCCGAGGCCGCCGGCCTCCTCGGCTGCGGCGTGATGGCGGGGTTCGGCGCCGCCGTGAACACGGGCGGCGTGCAGCGCGACGACACGGTGGCCGTGTTCGGCTGCGGCGGCGTCGGCGACGCTGCCATCGCGGGGGCGAGCCTCGTCGGGGCGCGCACGATCATCGGCGTCGACCGCGATCCCCGGAAGCTCGAAGGGGCGCGCCGGTTCGGCGCCACCCACACCGTGGACGCGTCCAAGGAGGACCCGGTCGAGCGCATCCGCGCGGTCACCGACGGCAACGGCGCCGACGTCTGCATCGAAGCCGTCGGCCGGCCCGAGGTGCTCGAGCAGGCGTTCTACGCACGCGACCTCGCCGGCACGGTCGTGCAGGTCGGCGTCCCCACCCCGGACATGCCGCTGCCCAACATCCCGATGATCGACTTCTTCGGCCGCGGCGGCGCCCTCAAGCCGTCCTGGTACGGCGACTGCCTGCCCAGCCGCGACTTCCCACTGCTCGTCGACCTCTACCTCCAGGGCCGGTTCGATCTCGACGGCTTCGTGTCGGGGACGATCGGCCTCGACGACGTGGAGGACGCCTTCCACAAGATGGAGCGGGGCGAGGTGCTGCGCTCGGTCGTTGTCATTTCCTCTTGAACATCGAAAGCGTCACGACGGCGGGAGTCTTCTCCCTTGATGGGGACGACTTCGACGTCGAGAACAACATCTGGCTCGTCGGCCACGACCACGAGGTCCTCGTCGTCGACGCCGCCCACGACGCCGCGCCCATCGCCGCCGCCGTGGGCAATCGGACGGGTCGGGCGATCCTGTGCACACACGGCCACAACGACCACATCAACGCCGCCGACGCGCTGTCCCGTGCGACCGGTGGCGCGCCTGTCCTGCTGCACCGCGCGAGGGTGGACCGGTCGCCTTGTCCGATTCGGGTGGGTTGTGACAAGATGCCGGACTCCTAGTGGACCGGGGCGGGCAACCTGCGGGAGCGGAGGCCGTTCGGGAGTGAGCCCGAGATGGGTCCCAGGCACACCTACCTACCGTCGCCGGCAGGCTGCCGCCTCGACCCGTGCTTCGACGCGGGCGGTGGGCTGACCCGTGGCTGAAGGCCGGCGTTACTCCTTCGAGGATGCCAGGAACCGGCGCGCCCGGGAGCTCGAGGAGGCGCTCGAGCTTCCGCACCAGGTCGTGCGGGGCAACGGCGGGGCCCGACCCGCAGCCAGGGGGCGGGCCGGCGCCGAGCCGGCATCCGATCTCCACTGGGCGCGGGCCGAGCACCAGGAACAGCCGGCCACGACCGCGCCGGAGAAGCCGGAGCCCGCTGAGCCCGTCGACCTGCGCGCCGCCGAGAGCGAGGCGATCGAACGGTTGGTGGCCGAGGCCCGGGAGCGGATCGCGCAGACGGCGGAGGCTGAAAGCCGGCGGATCGAGGAGCGGGCGGCGGCGTCGCACGACGAGGT
>DATFXK010000269.1:0-2222 GCA_035316005.1 Acidimicrobiia bacterium
CGGCCAAGGGCTACCTGGTCGTCTCCAACATCGTGGCCGCCCGGGACGCCCTGATCGAGGCTGGCGCGGACGTGAGTGACGTCTTCCACCTCGGCCCGGACGGTCCCGTCAGTGGTCCGGATCCCGAGCGTCGCAGCTACTTGTCGCGGGCCACGTTCAAGGATCCTGACGGCAACGAGTGGCTGATGCAGGAGATCACGACCCGGCTTCCCGGGCGCGTCGACGCGTCCGCGACGTCGTACGCCTCCACCAGCGACTTGGCGAACGCGATGCGGCGGGCGGAGGCCGCGCACGGTGAGCACGAGAAGCGAACGGGAGTGAGAGACGAGAACTGGCCTGATTGGTACGCCGCGTACATGAGGGCGGAGCAGTCGGGCGCGGAACTGCCGACATGAGCGACTACGTCGTCATCGTTCTCGGCGGGGGCGCGCCCGGCGAACACTGCGCGGCGGCGTTGGCGGCGCGCGGGCTGCGCGTCGCCGTCGTAGAGCGGGATTTGGTCGGAGGCGAGTGCTCGTACTGGGCCTGCATTCCGTCAAAGTCGCTGCTGCGCCCCGGCGAGGCGGTGCACGCCGCGCGCGAAGCGGGCGCGAAAGCAGAGGTCGACGTGCAGGACGCGCTGAAGTGGCGCGACTTCATGGTGTCGAACTACTCCGACGCCGGCCAACAGCGCTGGCTAGCGGACCGGGGCATCGCATTGCTGCGCGGTACGGGCAAGCTCGCCGGCACCGGCGCGGTCGAGGTGAACGGCGAGCGCTACACGGCGGACCATGTCGTCATCGCGGCCGGCGCCGACCCGATCATCCCCCCCGTCCCGGGACTGCGCGAGCTCGACGGCGTGTGGACCAACCGTGAGGCAACCGGCATGAAAGTCGTCCCGCAACGCCTGCTGATCTTGGGCGGCGGGCCGGTCGGGGTCGAGATGGCGCAGGTCGTGCGGCGCCTCGGCGGCGAAGCCGTCGTCGTCGAGGGTGCCGACCGCCTGCTTCCCCGCGAGGCCGCGCCGCTGGGCGAGGGGCTCGGCGAAGCCCTGCGCCGCGACGGCATCGAGCTGATCCTCGGGACGCACGCCACCGCGGCGCGAAAAGAAGGCGACGAGTACGTCCTGCAGTTCGACGGGGGAACAGAGGTACGGGGCGACCGGCTGCTCGTGGCTACCGGTCGGCGACCGCGCGTCGAGGGAATCGGCCTCGAGACGGTCGGTGTCGAGGCCAACCCCCACGGGATCCCGGTCGACGACCACTTGCGCGCCGGCGAGCGCCTCTTTGCGATCGGCGACGTCAACGGCATCTGGCCGCTGACCCACGTCGGCGAATACGAGGGCGACGTCGTCGCGGAGAACATCGCCGGCGACGGGCGTCCGGCGAACTACGAAGCCGTTCCACGAGTCTCCTACACCGACCCTCAGGCGGCAGCGGTGGGTGCGCTCGAAGCGGAGTACAGCGCCACGGCACTCGTGTCGGAGGTGCCCAAGACGGCCACGTATACACACGCCTACGCCGAGTCCAACGGGTTCATGACCGTGCTCAGCGACGGCGAGCGACTGACCGGCGCCTATGCGCTCGGGCCCGCGGCCGGTGAGTGGCTGCAGCAGGCGACGCTCGCCATCCGCGCCCACGTCCCCGTCGAGGTGCTCGGCGACACGATCCAGCCCTTCCCCAGCTTCTCGGGGATCTACGACACTGCAGTGAAGGCACTCCGGATGAACATCGCGGACATGCCGCCGCCGGTCGGCCCGATGGACGCACAGATGGCGAACATGTCGGACTGAGGAGGGCCGAATTGGGGGAACTGGCCGGACAGAACGTCGTCGTCATCGGCGGCAGCGCAGGCATCGGGCTCGAGACGGCTCGACGCGCCCGGGCCGAGGGTGCCGACGTCGTCCTCGCCGCCCGCAATCCCGACCGGCTCGAGCAAGCGGCGCGCGAAGTCGGCGCAACACGCACCGCCGCCTTCGACGCCAAGGACTCCGCTTCGCTGGAGTCGTTCTTTCGGGACCTGCCGGCGATCGACCACGTGATGGTCACAGGCCCCGGCCCGCGCTACGCGCCCCTGCTGGAGATGGACGCGACCCAGGTGCGAGAGGCCCTCAGCGACCACGTGATGCTGGATCTCGATGTTGCGCGCAACGCGGTCGGCAAGATGAGACCGGGAGGCACGCTGGTGTTCATGGGCGGCACCGCGGGCCGGCGCATCGATCACCGTCTCGGCATCGTCGCCGC
>DATFXK010000270.1:0-7727 GCA_035316005.1 Acidimicrobiia bacterium
CGTCGGCGGCTGCGTGACCCAGGCGGGCGAGCAGGGGAGCAACGTCACCCGCAACGCCTGGCTCTCGGCCGGCAACGACGTGCTGCCGTACACGACGGCGTGCACGACGGTGGACTCCCAGTGCGGCTCGGCGCAGCAGGCGAACCATCTCGTCGCCGGCCTGATCGCCGCCGGCGGGATGGACACCGGCATCGCGTGCGGCGTCGAGCAGATGAGCCACGTGCCGCTCGGGTCGAACGTCATCAACGGGCCCGGCCACTACAAGACCGAGCCCTGGCCGTACGACGACCCGCCCAACGGGCAGTTCGGCGCCGCCCAGCGCATTGCCGAGATGCGCGGCCTGTCGCGCCGCGACCTCGACGAGTGGGGCCTCGGCTCGCAGCAGAAGGCGAAGGTGGCATGGGACGAAGGCCGGTTCGAGCGCGAGATCGCGCCCATCGACGCACCCCAGGCCGACGGCTCGACGATGACCGTGACGCGTGACCAGGGCCTGCGCGAGAGCACGCTCGAAGGGCTGTCGCAGTTGAAGCCGGTGGTCGAGGGCTACATGATCACCGCCGGCAACTCGTCCCAGATCTCGGACGGCGCCGCCGCCGTGCTGTGGATGGACGAGGACAAGGCGAAGGCGCTCGGGTTGAAGCCGCGCGCCCGCCTGGTGCACCAGCTCGTCACCGGCTCGGACCCGTACTACCTGCTCGACGGCCCCGTGCACGCCACGCAGAAGATGCTCGACCGCTCCCGCATGTCGATGGCGGACTTCGACCTCTTCGAGGTCAACGAGGCGTTCGCGTCGGTGGTGCTGTCCTGGGCGCAGGTGCACAAGCCCGACATGGATCGGGTCAACGTGAACGGCGGCGCCATCGCGCTCGGCCACCCGGTCGGCTCGACGGGCTCCCGCCTCATCACCACCGCCCTGCACGAGCTCGAGCGCTCCGACAGGGAGTTCGCGTTCATCTCGATGTGCTGCGGCGGCTCGCTCGGCACCGCCAGCATCCTGCAGCGCATCTGACGCCGCCGCCGTCCGGCGCGTTGGGTCTCAAACCGGCGCTATGCGCGAGGTTTTCGACCCATCGCGGCGGGGCGACGGTCAGCCGAGCGGCTTCTCGTACAGGGCGACGTCCCAGTAGCAGCCGAACTTCCGGCCCTGCTCGGTGAAGTATGCGACACGCTCGAAGCCAAAGCGCTCATGGAGCGCGATCGATGCCGGGTTCGGCATCGTGACGCCGCCGTAGGCGCAGTGCAGGTCCTGACCATCGAGCTCCGAGAAGAGACGCGAGTACAGCGCGCTCCCGATGTCCCGGCCCGTCGCGTCTGATGCCAGGTAGATGCTGGTCTCGATCGACGTCTCGTACGCGCGTCGAGGGTGCCAGGGGCTGCTCGTCGCATAGCCGAGCACTCGGTCGTTGCTCACTGCGACGAGCAGGCGGTGGCGGCCGACGACGTCGTAGTGGCCGAACCACTCCGTCCGCTCCGCCATCGTGATCAGCTCGATGTCGAACGTGATGGCCGTCTCGCGGACGTAGTGGTTGTAGACGTCGTTGATCTGCTCCAGATCCCCCGCCTGCCCGGGACGGATCAGCACGTACGCGGGCCGCTCAGCGAGCTGCCGAGGTTGCCTCGAGCGCGTCGGCGATCTGCGCGACGGCGTGGTCGGCTTCGGGGAAGACCATCGGCATGCTCACGAAGCCGTGGATCATCCCGTCGTAGCGCTGCACGACGACGGGAACGCCCGCCGCGGCCAGCGCCTCGGCGTACGCCTCGCCTTCGTCGCGCAGCGGGTCGAACTCGGCGGTGATCACGACCGCCGCCGGCAGCCCTGAGTGGTCCTTGGCGCGGATCGGTGACGCGTGATGATGCGCGGCGTCGCCGTCGGGCCCGAGATAGTGGTCCCAGAACCACCGCATCCCGTCGGCCTCGAGGAAGTAGCCCTCGGCGTTCTCCGTATACGACGGCGCGTCGCAGGCGGCGTCGATGACGGGATAGACGAGCACCTGGCTCGTGATCGGCGGCCCGCCACGCTCACGCGCCATCAAGGTGACGACGGCGGCCAGGTTCCCGCCCGCACTGTCACCGGCGACGATCAGCCGGCTCGGATCGCCGCCCAGCTCGGCCGCGTGCTCGTGCGTCCACACCGACGCCGCGTAGCAGTCCTCCGCCGAATCGGGGCAGCGCACCCCGGGCGCGAGCCGGTACTCGACGCTCACGACGACCGCGCCGGTCGCATTCGCTAATCGCCGCGCCAGCCCGTCGTGCGTGTCGATCGAGCAGATCACGAACCCGCCGCCGTGGAAGAAGGCGATGACGGGCCGGGGCGCGGGCGCGTCGGGGGTGTAGATGCGGACGGGGAGGTTGCCCCCCGGGCCCGGGATCACGCGGTCCTCGACCGCGGCCACCTCCTCCGGCTGGTCCATGGCGCCCATCACGGCGCTGACCGCGCGGGCGTCGTCGACCGACATCTCCCACAGTGGCGGGCCCCCCGCCGCCTCGAGCTGATCGATCATCGTGCGGGCGGCGGGTGCGAGCGGCATGGGCAAGAATGGAACTGGTTTCAGCCGCGCCGTGTCAAGCACGACAAGGAGCACACCATGACCACCGTCGCCCCCGACGCGATCTCCGCCCACCTCAACACCGAGGACATCCCGTGGGCCGTGTGGGACGAGGGCGTCGAGGCCAAGGTGCTCCGCGTCTCGCGTGAGACGGGCACGTGGGTGATCATCAACCGGTTCGCGCCGGGCAAGCGCATCCCGACCCACCACCACGACGGTTCCGTCCACGCCTACACGCTGAAGGGCCGGTGGCACTACCTCGAGTACGACTTCGTGGCGTCGCAGGGGTCGTTCGTGTTCGAGCAGGCCGGCTCCACCCACACGCTCGAGGCGATGCCCGACAGCGAGGAGCCGGTCGAGGTGTTCTTCGTCATCGAGGGCGGCCTGATCCTCTACGACGACGACGGCAACTACTTCGGCTACACCGACGCCCAGATGGCGCTCGACATGTACTACGGCGCCCTGGACGCTGCCGGCATCCCGAGGCCGACCGGCATCATCGAGTAACCACAAATTCGAGTGACCCAACCCGCGCCCCACGGCGAATAGCGCGTAGTCGACGCCGAAGGAGGCAGGGATGGCAGTCGTGGTGCAGTTGCGTTGGGATGGGGTCACCCCCGACCAGTACGAGACGACGCGAGAGATCGTGCGGTGGGAGACCGACACTCCCGAAGGGGCAATCTTCCACGTCGCGTGGTTCGACGAGGACGGGATCAACGTCGTCGACGTGTGGGAGGCCCCGGAGCAGTTCCAGGCCTTCGTCGAGGGGCGGTTGACGCCCGCCACCACGCAGGCCGGGATCCAAGGCGAGCCGAAGGTCGAGTTCAGCCCGGCGCACCGGATCTTCGACGCGCAGCACGGCACCGCGCGCTCCTGACGCTCAGGCGGAGGCTTCGCTCCGGGAGCGTTCGGACTCGGGCTCGAGCGGCCGGGTCAGGTACCGGCGGCCCTTCCATTCGATCTCGCGCCCGGTGTGCGCGAGCACCATCGACCGGGCGAGGGTCCCGGCCCACACGGCGATCGCGACCGGGTGCAGCGGGATCGACCACAGCGGGTCACGGCCGACGCGGGTCGTGACCGCGCGCATCGACAGGATGAGGGCGACCTGGACGGCGGGGAACGCGAGCGTGCCGCCGGTCGTGATGCCGGCCCCGAGTCGCAGGAACGGCAGGAGCAACGCCGGGGCGACGACGAAGATCGTGAGGAGCCCGATGCCGGGGCGGTAGCCGATCCCGCCGTACGCGTTCTTCGAGAAGCCGTGCCAGATCTCCGCGAAGCCCGTGTACCACCGGGTCCGGACGAGGTCGGTGCCGTTGCGGAGCGCGATGCGGTGGCCGGACGCCTTGACCGACCGGGCGAGCTGGACGTCGTCGACGATGTGCGCGGGCTCGGCGGCGTGACCACCGGCGGCGGCGTATGCCGCCCGCGTGACCATGACGAACGGCCCGAGCGCGATCGCCTCCTTGCGGAAGCCCGGCTTCTCGATCAGCGCGGCGGGGAGGAGCGAGAGCAGGGCGTAGTTCACGATCGGCATCAGCACCGCCTCCGACGCCGTGCCGGTGTCGGTCCGTAGCAGCATCGACACCAGCCCCAGATCGGAGTCGCGCAGCTCGCCGGCGGCACGGGACAACGTGTCACGGGCGAGGATCGTGTTGGCGTCGACGAAGCACAGCACCTCGCCGTGTGCCCGCGCCGCCAGCTGGTGGCACGCCCAGTTCTTGCCCGTCCATCCGTCGGGGAGCGGTGCGCCGGTCACGAGCCGCAGCCGCCGGTCGCGACGGCCCCGCACGATGGCGGCGGTGCCATCCGTCGAGTCGTCGTCCAGGACGATGATCTCGAGGGTCGGGTAGTCCTGCGCGAGCAACGCGTCGACGCACTGCGCGATCGACGCCTCCTCGTTGCGGGCCGGGATCAGCACGCTGATCCGCGGCGCTCCGGCCCGCCACCGGCGCGGCGGCGGCCGGCGCACGATCCGCAGGTTCCAGACGAGCAGCGCAACCTGCGCGAGGAGAAGAACGGTGAGGACCTGGCCGAGCAGGAAGGCCCGGGTCACGGAGTGCCGCCGGCTGCACGATCCCAGCCGGTGGACGCCTCGATCTCGCGCATGCGCGGCTCGTCGATGGCGCGTTTCACTCCCGTGAGTGCGAACAAGCTGACGACGACGCCCAGGGTGACAGCGCCCTCGCCCAGCAGCATCGCCGCTGCGAGCGAACCGAGGATGGCGACGATGAGCGTCGGCAAGAAGCGGCGCGTCACCGCGAACACGGCGCCTGCGCTCGCGCCGCCCACGACCGCGGCGGGGAAGAACAGTGCGATGCCGAACCCGCTGGCCGTGGCGACGCCCTTGCCGCCGACGAACCCCAGCCAGATCGGGAAGCCGTGCCCGGCGATGACCGCGATGCCGCCGAGCATGAGCTGCCAGGTGGGGCGGTCGCGCAACGCGACGGCGACGGCGCCGCCCTTGGCCGCGTCGATGAGGCACACCGCCACACCCCAGCCGTGGCCGACGACGTGGTAGGCGTTGCGAGCGCCGACGTTGCCTTCACCGGCGACGCGCATGTCGACCCCGGCCACGAGCCGTCCCACGATGTAGGCCGAAGGGATCGACCCCATGAGATACGCGAGGGCGACGATCACCACAGCCGTGCCCACCGCGCCCATCCGTGTCCCCTCCGTGGCCGAACACTCGCCGGGCTCTCGCCCGACGCGTAAAAATTTAGCGCTCCCGGGCCGGACGCCCTCGGGCCACGGTCTCGTCGGTGCTGAAGTCGAACTCGTGGGCGACCTCGTAGATGCCCCGCAGCGCAGTGGATTCGATGACCTCGTCGATGCGGTCGTGGCGGACGGATTCCTGCGCTGCGATGCGCTCCATGGTGGCGGGGAGCTCGTCCCGCCGGAGGTCCATGAAGCCGATCGCGAGGATCTCCCGGTCGTCCTCGAGGCTCCGGGCCAGGATCGGCCCCCGACCGCCGAATCCGAACCCTTTGTCCGGATACCAGGCGTCGACGAAGTCCTCGTACGTCTTGCCCGGCTTCAGCCGCCGCACCAGCACGGAGACGAACATTTGGGAAGCGTGCCACACTCGGCGCAGCGCGAGGAGGTGCTGATGGGCGTTGACGACCGCGCGACCACCGAAGAGATCGTCGACGGGATCCGCGCCGCGCTCACCACTCGCGACCCGCGCGTCCTCGAATCGCACCTCGCCGACGACGCGCGGTGGGAGAGCTGCGTCGGGCGCGAGCAGGTCATCGAGTACATGGAGAGCGCGGCCAGGCTCGACGTCGCACTCGAGAGCGTCACGGCCCACCCCGACCGGATCGCGCTCACGCTGCGCATCGCCGATCAGCGCGACCTCCTCTACCAGGTCGTCTTTGTACGCGATGGCAAGATCGTCGAGTTCCGCGCCGTTGGCGACTCCGCCGAAGCGCTGACCGCCACGCCGAGCCCGCCGCCACCGCCCGCGCCCGGGACAACGTCATCAGTCAGCGGGATGGCGACCATCCTGCCCGTGCGGGACCTCGACCCCGCCCTCGACCACTACCGCCGGCTCGGATTCAGGGTGGCTCCGTACGACGGCGGCTACGGCTACGCCGTGCGGGGGGCCGCCGATCTTCATCTCGCGGTCCGGCACGGCCTCGACCCGCGCCGGAACGCGAGCGCCGTCTACCTCTACGTGGACGACGCCGACGCGCTCTACGCCGAGTGGCGCGCCGCCGGGGTCGAAGGACAGTTCTTCGAGCCGCACGACACCGAGTACGGGCTCCGCGAGGCCGCCCACGCCGACCGCGACGGCAACCTGCTCAGGTTCGGTTCGCAGCTGCGCAAGTAGCGGGCGAGCCGCTCCGTACTACTCCTCAACCAGCTTCTCGAGCTTCTGTGACGCCTCGACGAACTCGTCGACCAGGTCGAACATCACGTCCCGCACCGGGCGCACCTTGTTCATGCGGCCGACGATCTGCCCGACGGGCATCGTCGTCAGCTCCTTCACGTTGTACTTGTTGATCCGGCGCATGGCGTCGTTGATCAGCATGAACTGGAGCGGCATCGGCAGCGTCCCCGGCGAGTCCTCCCGCTCCCACGCCTCGGTCCACTCGGTGCGCAGCATCCGCGCCGGCTTACCCGTCCAGCTCCGCGACCGCACGGTGTCACGGGCGCCCGCCTCGAGCAGCTTCTCCATCGCCATCGGGCCCGTGTCGCTCTCGGCTGTCGTGAGCCAGATCGAGCCCGTCCACACGCCTTCGCAGCCGAGCGCGAGCGCGGCCGCGATCTGACGCCCGGTGCCGATCCCGCCGGCGGCGAGCACGGGCGTCGGCGCGATCGCGTCGACCACGTCGGGCCACAGGATCAGCGACGCGACGTCGCCGGTGTGGCCGCCGGCCTCGGTACCCTGGGCGACGACGACGTCGACGCCCTGGTTCACGTGGCGCTCGGCCTGTTGCACGCTCCCGCTCAGCGCGGCGACCTTCACGCCGTGCTCGTGCGCGAGGTCGACGACGTCCTTCGGCGGCGGGCCCAGCGCGTTGGCGAGCAGTTTGATCGGGTGCTCGAGCGCGATCTGCACCTGCTCGCGGCCCTTCTCGTGCACCCAGCCGAGCAGCCCGCCCTCGCCCTGCTCGTCGGCGGGCAGCGCCGGCACGCCGTGCTCGTCGAGCAGCTTGTTGATCCAGTCGCGGTGCTGCTGCGGGATCATCTCCTTCAGCTGCTCGCCCATGCGCTCGGGGTCGAGCTCGCCCGCGCCGGCGTACTTCGCCGGCATCACGACGTCGACCCCGTAGGGCTTGCCGTCGACGTGCTCGTCGATCCAGTTCAACTCGATCTCGAGCTGGTCGGGCGAGAACGCCAGCGCGCCGAGCACGCCGAGCCCGCCCGCCTTGCTGACCGCGGCCACGACGTCGCGGCAGTGGCTGAACGCGAAGATCGGCAGGTCGATGCCGAACATGTCGCACACACGGGTCCTCATGCCTGTACCTCCGCCATCGTGGCCACCTTCTGGGCCCACGGGTAGTCGGGCTTGCCGCTGGGGGAGCGCTGCACCAGCTCCACGAGATGCAGCTCGCGCGGGACCTTGTACCCGGCGAGCTTCGTCCGGCAGTGTGCTTGGACGTCCTCGACCGTCGGCGCGGCGCCGTCACGCGGTTGCACGACGGCGACGACGCGCTGGCCCCAGCGTTCGTCCGGGAC
>DATFXK010000271.1:0-2986 GCA_035316005.1 Acidimicrobiia bacterium
GCGGGCAACCGCATGCCGCCGGGCGAGGTGGGGCTGGTGTGGTTCAAGGCCTCCGAGGTGCCGTTCGAGTACTACAAGGACCCGGCCAAGACCGAGTCGTCGTACCGCGATCGCCACTTCACGCTGGGCGACATGGGCTACGTCGACGAGGACGGGTTCCTGTTCCTCACGGACCGGAGCGCCAACCTCATCATCTCGGGCGGCGTCAACATCTACCCGGCCGAGGTCGACGCCGTGTTGCTCGAGCACCCGGCGGTCGCCGACGTCGCCGTCATCGGCGTGCCGGACACGGAGTGGGGCGAGGAGGTGCTGGCCGTCGTCGAGCCGCGCGCCGGCTCGGTGCCCACCGAGGAGCTCGCCGGCGACCTCGTCGCCTTCTGCCGCGAGCGGCTCGCGCACTACAAGTGTCCCCGCCGCGTCGAGTTCGTCGATCGGCTGCCGCGACAGGACAACGGCAAGATCTACAAGCGCCTGCTGCGCGATCGATACCGCGAGCGCGCCTCGACCTGAGCGTCAGGCCTGACGGGCCGGGATCGACAGATCGCGACGCACGTCCTCGAGTGGCTCGTCGACGCGCGCGAGGTGGTCGATCCTGGCGAAGTCGGCGCTGCACTCGGCGCCCCGGCGGATGGCGTCGGCGAGCTCCTCCGCCGCGCCGGGGCGGGCGAGGGTGCCGACCTTGTCCATGACGACGTCGGAGTCGTACAAGCCGGCCTCGTGCAGCGACAACGACACGCAGAAGTTCGAGAAGTGCTCGTCGCCGTCGGTGGCGCTGACGAGCATCGCCTGCAGCGCGAGCTCGCCCGGCCCGTCGGGTTCGTACCCGGCCAGCACGTGCGTGAAGTCGTGGGCGACGAAGATGACGTCGCCGCCGCCCGGCTCACCCGGGAACTTCAGGTTGTAGCGCTGGTAGAAGTCGAAGTACGCCCGTCCGAGGCTCCCGGGTGGGCAGTGCTCCAGCGCGCGCAGGCGTGTCGCCATCTCGGCGTCTTCCACACCCGCGAACCGGGGTTCGATGTCGTACGGGTCGTGGTAGCGGTTGTAGTCGGCGTTGAGCTCCGCCCGCGTCGACTGCAGCGCGTCGCGGGCGACGATCTGCATCTTCTCCTCGATGCCGAGCGCGGCGGCGTACTCCTCGACCCGGTCGGCCATCGCAGGGCTGCCCGGGTGGCGGCTGAACTCGAGCACGATCATCAGCTCGACGGTCCGGTGGCGCGCCTTCGGGTCCGTGACCGCGGCAGCCAGTCCGGCGGGATCGAGCGGCTCGAGCGACGCCACGTCGGTGTCGACGCCGAAGTACCCATGCAGCAGGGCGCCGATGATGCCGAGCTGCTCGTCGGTCGGGCCGCCGTCGACCGACGCCGCGCCCAACAACCCGCGCCCAACAGGCTCGGCGAGCTCCTTGTGGACCGGCCGCATACGTTCCCCCTGCCCTCGGTGTCCGTGAGCACCAATCGTGGAGGAGCCCGGCCGCGACGCGCAAGCGCGCGGTCACGTCGCGACCACTTACGCTCACTCCCCGTGCAAGCTCTTCTGACCGAGACCGCCGGCGTCCTGCTCGACGAGCGCACCGATCGCGTCGATCCGCCCGTCGAGCAGGTGCGCATGCAGCGCGACGGCCGGCTCACGGTCGACGGCCGCGAGGCCGACGCCGCCGTGGTCCAGCCGGAGGTGGCCTGCGCGACCGGTGACCTCTTCTTCCGCGGTGGGGCGGCGCCGTGGTTCGAGCTCCTGCTGGGGGCGACGTCGCTGCGGTGGTTCCAGTCGCCGGCGGCCGGTTACATCGCGCCGTACGACCCGCTCTTCGAACGAGGCATGCGGATCACGGGCGCGCACGTGAACGCGATCCCGATCGCCGAGTACGTGATCCAGGCGGTGCTCGCCCATTTCCAGCGGACCGGTGCATGGGCCGAGGCTCGGGCCGCCCACGAGTGGCGACCGCACGAGTTCCGCGAGGTCTTCGGAACGACGTGGCTCGTCGTCGGCGTCGGCGCCATCGGGTCGGCGGTCGCCGAACGGGCGCGGGCGCTCGGCGTGCGGCTGCTCGGCCACCGCCGCCGGCCGACGGGCGAGGAGCCGGTGCACGAGATGCTCGGCCGCGCCGCGCTCCTCGACGCCCTGCCGCGTTGCGACGTCGTCGTGCTGGCGGCGCCGGCGACGCCGGAGACCGCGGGCTTCGTCGACGCGACGTTCCTCGATGCGATGGCGCCCGGCTCGGTGCTCGTCAACGTGGCGCGGGGCGCGCTGGTCGACGAGCCCGCGCTCCTCGCCGCGCTCGATCGGGGCCGGCCCGAGGCGGCGATCCTCGACGTGTTCGCCACCGAGCCGCTGCCGACCGACAGCCCGTTCTGGGACCATCCCCGCGTCGTGCTCACGCCGCACTCATCCGCCGGTGGGCTCGCCCGCCACGGCCGCGTGGTCGATCTGTTCGTCGAGAACCTGGCCCGGTACCGGGCGGGACGCCCGCTCGTGCACGAGGTCCGTCCCGCCGGTCGTGGGTCCGCTCCGACGTGGCTCGATGAGCGTGCCCGCTCCTGACCCGCCGCCGTTCGTCGTGCTCGAGGAGGCGGTCGACGCCACGCGCGCGTCGCTCCCGTCCGAAGCGCTCGCGTACGTGGAAGGCGGCGCCGAGGACGAGTACACGCTGGCGGAGAATCGCCGCGCCTTCGGCCGCTGGCACCTGCGGCCACGCTTCCTCACCGGCGCGCCCGCCGCCGACCCTTCCACGACGTTCCTCGGGCTCCCGACCTCGATGCCCGTCCTCGTCGCTCCCTTCGCCGGCGACACGCTTCTGCACAGGGACGGCTACCGCGGCGTGCTCGAGGCGGCCGCGAGCATGGGAACCCTCGCCGTCGTCCCCGAGGTGACCGGAGAGACGCTCGAGACGCTGGCGGGCGCGGCGCCGGCGGCGGCGCGCGTGTTCCAGGTGAGCTTGCGTCATCCGCACACGGTGCTCGTCGACCTCCTGCGGCGGGCGACCGACGCC
>DATFXK010000272.1:0-2302 GCA_035316005.1 Acidimicrobiia bacterium
GGCGGCGCTCAGGTACTCGTGCACGAGTCGCACGACGGTCGCGCCTTCGCCGACCGCGGAAGCGACCCGCTTGATGGAGCCCTGGCGGACGTCGCCGGCCGCGAACACGCCTGGCATGCTCGTCTCGAGGGGCATGGGGTCCGCACCGCCGTCCCAATGGACGTCCGGCTGCTCCAGGACCTCGCGTCCGGTCACGACGTATCCCTGCGGGTCACGGGCGACCTCGCCGGGGAGCCACTGCGTGTGGGGTTCGCCGCCGATCATGATGAACAGCGCGGCGGCGGGAACCTCCTCGACGGTGTTGCGGGCGTGGTCTGCCAGGGTCAGGCGCTCGAGACGCCCGTCGCCGCCGCCGTCGACGACCTCGGTGCACCGTCGAATCGTGATCTCCGGGGTGGATTCGATCTCCCGCACGAGGTAGGTCGACATCGAGGTCGCGTAGCTGTCGCTGCGCACGAGCAGCGTGACGGTGCGGGCGTGGTTGGCGAGGTTCAGTACCGCCTGTCCGGCCGAGTTGCCCGCGCCGACGACGAAGACGTCCTGTCCCTGCATGGCTCGGCTCTCGCTGACCGCGGCCCCGTAGAAGACGCCCGCTCCCAGCAGCGCCTCGATCCCCGGGACACCGAGCCGCCGCCACTCGATCCCGGTCGCGATCACGACGGCGCGGGCGCTCACCTCGGTCCCGTCGAGGAGATGCACGACCCGGCAGTCGCCCCGCCGCTCGAGGCCGACCGCCTGCTGTGCGAAGACGATGTGCGTCCCCATCAGCCACGCCTGCTCGCAGGTGCGTTCCATGAGGATCCCGCCGTTGATGCCGTGCGGGAACCCGGGGTAGTTCCGGATGAGCGGGCTCGTGCCGGCTTGTCCACCGGAGATCGCCTGCTCGAGCATCACTGTCTCGAGCCCCTCGGAGGAGGCGTTGACGGCCGCGGTGAGTCCCGCCGGTCCGGCGCCGACGATCGCCACCTCGCACGTCTCGACTTCGTTCTTGACACTGACGCCGACGGCGCGGGCGAGCTCCGTCAACCCCGGGTCGACCATGACCTGCCCGTCGTGCGAGATCACGGCCGGCAGCCTCGACGCGTCCAGCCCGGCTTCGTCGAGCAAACGCCGTCCGGTCGCGCTCCCCGCCGGATAGAACCCGTACGGCATGCTGAACCGTGACATCACGTCGCGCAGTTGCGGCACGCTCGGGTCGCCCTCGTCGGCGACGATCCGGAAGAGCTCGAAGTTCGGCTCCTGCTCCCGCGTCCACGCCGCGAGGTACTCGCTCATGGCGCCGTACATCATCTCGTCGTCGGACCACGGTCGGACGATGTGATAGTCGGCGCGCCCGAGCGCCATGGCCTGCACGGCGGGGCTGGACGAAGAGTAGTCCCGATCGACGAGGAGCACGCGCTTGGCCTGTGGATGCAGCTCGTGCGCGCGCGTGAGGAACTCGGACGCCTTGTCCTCGACGAGCAGGAGCGCCACCGGTTCGTTCGCGCTCGCCATCGCTTCCAGCGCCGAGAGCGCGGTCTCGGGCGACGAGTCGCCGGTCACGGTGAAGTCGTTGCCGAAGCGGCGCTCGAGGTCCGACAGGAGAGTGTCGAGCACGCTCCGGTCTTCGTCGAGCACGAAGAGGACGGGCCTGCCCATGCGCCCGAGCCTACGGCGGCGCTATGTGGTCGGCAGCGTGTGGCGCCGGCGGCGGTCGGCGATCCGGTCGTAGTTGAGTCGCAGGAGCGAGACGACCTCGTCGACGTCCGCGTCGTCCCGGATGTACTTCGTCGTCCAGCCCGAGTCGGGGTGCACGTGGTGGGGACCGGTTCGGCCGTCGGCCACGAGCCGGTCGCGGATACGGCGCGGAAACGGGATGTCGGCCATGTGGCTCCCGTGCACGTGGCCGATCGCACGCCCGTCGAGGAGGAACTCGGTCTCGCCGAACTCGCCGCTGTCGGTGGTAATCCCCGGCCAGCTCGTGACCTCGCTGACGATCCGCTCGCCTCGCGTCACGCCCTGACCAACCGCGCCGGCGGCGGCTCCATTCCTGCGGGACGTACGCTCCCCGCCCGTGGGTGACGACTCGGACCGTTGGTGGAAAGAAGGCGTCCTCTACCAGATCTACCCGCGCTCGTACGCCGACTCGGACGGCGACGGCGTCGGCGACCTCCGGGGGATCATCGAGCGGCTCGACCATCTCGCATGGCTGGGTGTCGACGGCATCTGGCTCAACCCGGTCACGGTCTCGCCCGACGCCGACTGGGGCTACGACGTCGCCGACTACACGGGAGTCCAGCCGGTTCTGGGAACGCTCGAGGAC
>DATFXK010000273.1:0-3594 GCA_035316005.1 Acidimicrobiia bacterium
GCGGATGTCGAACCCGAACAGCGCCAGCACGCCGGCGACGCGCGCCAGCAGCCCGGTGCGGTCGGGAGCCGCGACCGCACACTCGAGCAAGCCGTCATCGCGGTCGCTCCAGTCGATGGCGACCTCGCGGCGTGCGAGCAGCGCGTGGTGCCGCTCGAGCGTCTCGCGGCGGTGCGCATCCAGTCCGGCGCCGACCACGCCCAGCTCGAGCAGGCTGTCAGCCTTCACGAACAGCTCGCGCACGAGCGCCGCCTTGGTCGGCCCCCAGGCCGCCGGCCCGGTGGCGCGCGAGTCGCCGACGGTGAGTGCGTACAGCAGATCGAGGCGGTCGCTCGTGCCGACGAGATGCCCGAAGCGCGTGATCGTCGCCTCCTCCGACAGGTCTCGTCGTGTCGCCGTCTCCGCGAGAGCGAGATGGTTGCGGACGAGCCACTCGAGCGTCGCGACGCCCGGCTCGTCCACCCCGATGCGGCGGGCGAGCCGGACCGCGGCCTCGGCCCCGACCACCGAATGGTCACCCTCCATCCCCTTCCCCAGGTCGTGGAGAAGCGCCGCCAGCAGCAGCAGGTCGGCGCGGGCGCGGCGGGCGACGTCACCGTCGAAGCCGTCGTCGTCCAACAACGCCGCGCACTCCGCCACCGCCTCGAGGAGGTGCCGGTCGACGGTGAACCGGTGGTAGGCGTTGCGCTGGGACAGCGACCGGATTCGGTCCCATTCGGGGAGCAGGCGGGCGAGCACACCGGCCTGGTCGAGGGCCTCGAACACGGGGACCGCGCCGCGGCCGGCCCGGAGCAGCGCGACGAACGCGTCGCGGGTCTCGGCATCCCATGCGACGTCGCCGATGCCCTGCGAGCGCTCGAGCGAGGCTCGGTCGAACGGCGCGTTCTGCTCAGCCGCAGCGGCTGCGGCGCGCAGCACGAGCTTTCCGTCGACGCGCGCGCCGGCGGAGAACGCGACGCGCCCGTCGCGCACCACGACGCCGTCGCCGAGGTCGCGGTCGCGGCGCGAGAGCCGCCCGCCCGGGCCTCGCTCGGTGTCCTCGAGCCGGGCGAAGACGTCTGCCACGAGCCAGGCGACGGTGCGCGCCGCGGCGGCGAGCTCGCGCACGAGCGCGTCGGCGTCGGCGGAGCCCGTCTCGACCGCGACCGCGTCCTGCTCCTGGAGCGTGAGCACGTCGGACCGGCTCCCGGTCACGCGCTGCAGCGCCACGCGCGCGTCGAGCAGGCTCTCGTTGGCCGCGGCCAGGCGGGCCGGGTCGCCGGAACGCAGGTAGCCCCGGTCGACGAGCGCCGGCAACCCGCCGGGCTCGCCGAGCGTCCAACCCGCCCATGACAGCGACTGCAGGTCGCGCAACCCTCCGCCGGCGTCCTTGAGGTTGGGCTCGAGCATCTCGGCGAGGAGGCCGAACTTCTCCCGGCGGGCGTCGGCTGCGGATCGCAGGTTGTCGAGGAGGCGGGCCCGGCGCCGCTCCGCGAGGCCCCGGATGCGGCCGACGAGGTCCGCGAACAGCTCGGCGTCGCCGGCGACAAGGCGGGCGTCGAGCATCGCCGTCAACGAGTGCAGGTCGCGCTCGGCCAGCGCGACCTCCTGCTTCACTGTGTTGATCGCGTGACCGAGCACGAACCCGGCGTCCCACAGCGGGTACCAGAGCCGCCCGGCAACGTTGGCGACGCCCGCGGCGCCGTCGTGCAGGAGCACGACGTCGACGTCGGAGCCGGGGCACAGCTCGGCCCGCCCGTACGACCCGACCGCCGCCAGGGCCGTCCGGCCGTCGACGGCACCACCGACCGCGCCGGCGAGCGCGCGGCTCAGGGACGCGTCGAGCAGGTCCGCGAGCGCGCGCCCGAACGCCGCGCCACGTCGGGCGCGATCGCCGACGAGACGATCGCGCGCCGATCGCAGCTCCGAGACGGCGACCGGGTCAGAGGGCGTCGGGGCCGCTCTCCCCGGTCCGGATGCGCCAGATGTCCTCGACGGGCACGACCCATACTTTGCCGTCGCCGATCTTGCCCGTGCGAGCCGTTTCGACCAGCTTCTGGACCACCCGGTCGACGTCCCCGTCGTCGACGAGGATCTCGACCCGGACCTTGGGCAGGAAGTCGATGGTGTACTCCGCGCCCCGGTACACCTCGGTGTGGCCCCGCTGGCGCCCGAACCCCTGCACGTCCGAGATGGTGAGGCCCTGCACGCCGAGGTCCTGCACCGCGTCCTTCACGTCGTCGACTTTGAACGGCTTGACGATGCCCACGATGAGCTTCATGAGTTCTCGATCCCTTCTACTTCGCGGGCGCTCACACGCGGTCGAGCGCGTAGCCGGTCTCCGAGTGCTGGCTGAGATCGAGGCCGGTCTCCTCGTCCTCCTCCGACACGCGGATGCCGCCGGACAGGACCTTGCTCAACACGAACACGATCGCGAACGTCACGACGAACGACCACATCATGGTCGCCACGACCGCGAGCACCTGTTCCCCGAAGAGGCCGAACCCCCCACCCTGGAACACGCCGTCGGCGCCGGCCGGGTTGATGGCGGCGTCGGCGAAGAAGCCCAGGAGCAGCGAGCCGACCAGGCCGCCGACGAGGTGCACGCCCACGACGTCGAGCGAGTCGTCGTAGCCGAACCTGAACTTGAGGCCGACGGCGAGCGCGCAGACACCGCCCGCGATCAGACCGATGTAGATCGGCGCCATCCCGCCGACGAAGCCGGCGCACGGTGTGATCGCGACGAGCCCGGCGACCAGACCCGACGCTGCGCCCAACGTGGTGGCGTGACCGCTCGTGATGCGCTCGACGACGAGCCAGCCCAGCATCGCCGCCGCCGCGGCCAGGTGCGTGTTCACCAGCGCCTGGGCGGCGACGGCGTCGCCCTTGAGCGCCGAGCCGGCGTTGAAGCCGAACCACCCGAACCACAGGATCCCGGCCCCGATGAGCGTGAACGGCAGCGAGTGCGGCGGCATGGGGTGCCCCGGCCAGCCTTTGCGCTTTCCGAGGATGAAGACGGCTGCCAGGGCCGCGATCCCGGCGTTGATGTGCACGACTGTGCCGCCGGCGAAGTCGAGCGCCCCGCGCTTGAACAACCAACCGGCCGGCGAGAACACCCAGTGCGCGATCGGCGCGTATACGAGGATCGCCCACAGTCCGATGAACCACACCCACGCCGAGAACTTCATGCGATCGGCGATGGCGCCGGTGATCAGCGCGGGCGTGATAATCGCGAACATGAGCTGGAAGGCGAAGAACACGAGCGGCGGGATGGACAGGTCGAGGCCGGTGGGCGACGTCGTCGCCGCGTCGCGCAGCCACGCGAGGTCGAGGTTCCCGATCCACTTGTTGTCGCCGCTGAAGGCGAGCGAGTACGTGAGGACGGCCCAGACCACGCTGATCAGGCCCAGGCAGAAGAAGTTCTGCATGAGCATGCCGAGCACGTTCTTCGCCCGCACCATGCCGCCGTAGAACAGCGCCAGTCCGGGCGTCATGAACATCACCAGGGCGGCCGCGGCGAGAACCCACGCCGTGTCGCCCGGATTGATCCTGACTCTCTGCGCCGCCGCCGCGACGTCCCACACCGCGTGTTCCACCCGACACCTCCGGTTCAGG
>DATFXK010000274.1:0-9594 GCA_035316005.1 Acidimicrobiia bacterium
GGTCGTCGAGTGGCGCTGCCACTACTGAGTCATCGCAGCGCCCGGAAGAAGGTCCGCAGGTCGTCGACGAACAGCTCGGGTTGCTCCATGGCGGCGAAGTGACCGCCGCGCGGCATCTCGGCCCAATGGGTCACGTTGTACCTTCGCTCGACCCACGCCCGCGGGAGCCGAATGGGCTCCTTGGGATACCGCGCGATCCCCGTGGGGACGCCGACGAACTCCGGCGTGCCCGGCTCGGAGCTCGTGTGCTGGAGCTCCCAGTACAGCCGAACCGATGACGTGATGGTCTGGGTCACCCAGTACGTCATCACGTTCGTGATCAACTGATCTCTGGTGAACGCGTTCTCGGGGTGGCCGTCGCAATCGCTCCAGGTGCGGAACTTCTCGACGATCCACGCGAGGAGCCCGGCCGGCGAGTCGTTGAGCGCCACGCCGAGTGTCTGCGGCTTGGTTCCCTGTTCCTGCGCGTAGCCGGATTCCTCCCGCCGGAAGTGGGCCATGGCCGCGAGATCCGCCATCTCGTCGTCGGTCAGGGGGACCTCCTCATCGGGACGGTCGGCGATCGGCATGTTGAGGTGGATCGCCGCGCAGTGCTCCACGTCGACCGCGCCGATCCTCGTCGTGACTTGGGCTCCCCAGTCGCCGCCCTGGGCGACATAGCGCGCGTAGCCGAGGCGGTGCATCAGCTCGACGAACGCCCGTGCGATGCGCCGCGGGTCCCAACCCTCCGTGCCCGCGGGCTCCGAGAATCCGTAGCCGGGCAGCGAGGGTGCGACCACGTGGAAGCCCTCTGCGGTCAGCAACGGGATCACGTCGAGGAACTCGACGACCGAGCCGGGCCACCCGTGGGTGATCAGCAGCGGCAGGGCTTCCGCGTCTGGCGACCGGGCGTTGATGAAATGGATCGACTGGCCGTCGATCGTCGTGCGGAAGTGGGGGAGCTCGTTGAGCCGCGCCTCGGCCGCGCGCCAGTCGTAGTCGTCGCGCCAGTACGCCACGAGGTCGCGCAGATAGTCGGCCGGGAACCCGTACTCCCAGCCGGTGCCGTCGATCTGGTCGGGGAACCGCGTCCGTGTCAGACGGGAGCGCAGATCGTCGAGGACGGCGTCGTCGACACGGATCTCGAAGGGCTCGATCACCGGACGACGACGGGCAGCGTCTCCCATCCCCGAACCGTGGACGTCGGTGCGAGTCTGGCGTTCCCGGAGTCGACCTCCCACTCCGGGAACCAGTTGAGCACCTCGTCCAGCGCGACGCGGCCTTCGACGCGGGCGAGTGCGGCGCCCAGGCAGAAGTGGATGCCGTAGCCGAAGCTGAGGTGCTGCACGTTCTCGCGGTGGATGTCGAAGCGGTCGCCGGCAGGATTGCGACGGTCGTCGCGATTGGCCGAGCCGACGAGGAACATCATTACGCTGCCTTCCGGCACCGTCCGCCCGTAGTGCTCGACGTCCCGGCTCACGTACCGGGCGACGTGTGGCGCCGGCGGCTCGTACCGGAGGAGCTCTTCGATCGCGTTCGGGATGAGTGAGCGGTTCTCGACGAGCACCCGGCGCTGGTCCGGGTGGTCGGCGAGCACCTTTCCCGCCCAGCCGATGAGCCGGGTCGTCGTCTCGTTGCCCGCTCCGGCCACGACGTTGATGTACGTGAGCACCTCGTCGCGGGTGAGCCGCCGGATCTCCCCGGTCTCGTCCTCGAACTGGGCGTGCAGTAGCTCCGTCATGAGGTCGTCCGAAGGATGCGCGGCGCGCCAGTCGACATAGTCGGCGAAGGCCTCGCCGGTCACGAACCGATCCTGTGTGGGCTTCATGGGCTGGCCGGGCCGGGTCCGCAGGTCGGAGTCGACCCGGTCGCGGATCGCCTCTTGGTCCTGCTCGGGGATCCCGAGCAGCATGCCGATCACGCGCATCGGCATCTGCGCACCCAGATCACGGACGAAGTCGAAGCGCCCCGTGCCCACGAGCGGATTGAGGCTCCGGGCACAGAAGTCGCGTATCTGCGGCTCGAGCGCGTTCATCTTCTTCGGGGTGAACACCCTCGCGAGCAGGCTGCGGTGCACGGTGTGGACCGGCGGGTCCTCGAAGATGAGCACGCCCGGCGGCATCTCGATGCCGGAGTTGATCAGCTCGAGCACGGCGCCTCGTCCGGAGATGTAGGTCTCCCGGTCGACGAGACCACGCTCGACGTCGTCGAACCGGCTGAGGGCGTAGAAGTCGTGCTCGTCGTTGCGGTACAGCGGCGCCTCCTCACGGAGCCGCCGGAACACCGGGTACGGATCGGCGTTGATCCGGACGTCGTACGGGTCGTAGTAGACGCCGGTCTCGGTTTTCGTCTCCATGGCAGACCTCGGTATCGCTCGTCAGCCGGTTTCGGGCCGGGTGCCGGGTCGGACGGCGGTGGAGTCCAACTGCTCACCGTCGAGTCGGATCGTCGTGCCGTTCACGAGCACGTGGCGTACGCCGCTCGGCTCCTCGGCCGTCAACCGCTCCCCGTCGGCCGGGAAGTCGCGTACGCGCCGCAGCGGTCCGGTTCCCACGGTGCCGGGGTCGAACACGCACACGTCGGCCCAGTTCCCCTCACGCAGGTATCCGCGGCCCACGAAGCCGAAGATGTCGGCCGGCTCCCCGGTCAGCTTGCGCACCGCCTGCTCGAGCGGCATCACCCGTCGCTCGCGTACCCACGTGCCAAGCAGGTCAGTCGGGAGGGGCGCGTCGCAGAGTTGGTCGACGTGGGCGCCGGCGTCGGACAGGCCGAGGACCACGTGCTCGTGCGTGAGGAGCTTGCCGACCTCCGCGACGTCGTCGTTGGCGATGTAAGCGCGGAAGCGGGTCGCGAGGTCCTCGCCGACGGCCAACTCACACATCACGTCGAGCGGGGCACAGCCACGCTCCTGGGCGAGATCGGTCACCCGCCGCCCCACCAGATCCGGATACCGCTCCGACTCCGACACCTCGAAGCTCTCCCAGCGCGGCTTCATGTGGGAGTGCTCGAGGTCCGCTGCCGCGAGCGCCCGCCAGGCCGGGTCGCGATACGCCGCCAGGCGCACCGAGCGGCTCACCTTCAGCAGCTCGCCGAACACGTCGCCCGTGTTCAGGCTGTACGCGTCGGCCATCGTGAACTGCATCGTGAGCGGGCGCGGCGTGACCTGGGGCCACACGTTCACGCCGCGCGCGAGGCCTCGCTCGTGCAGCTCGAGTGGCTCCAGGTGTCTGCCTCCCGGCGCGGCGAACAGCGGATACATGAACGGGCGCCCCACACTCGGCTGCCACTCGTACATGTCGGCGTAGCTCACCTGGCCCGGCGTCATGAGGACGACGCCCTTGCCGGTCTCACCCGCGGCCCGGAACAGCGCCCGGTTCTCGTCGTTCTCGGCGTAGCGGCTCGGCACCGGCTTCCCGTCGATGCCGCGGTGCGCGAACGAGTAGCTGGTCGAGAATCCGGCGGCACCGGCCTCGATCCCTTCGCGCACGAGCACGCACATGCGCTCGATCTCGTCGGTCGTCGCGGCGCGCTCGTAGGCGGCGTCGCCCATGACGTAGAGCCGTAGCGCCGAATGGCCGATGTACGCCGTGAAGTTGAGGAGCGTCCCACGCCGTCGGACGGACTCGAGGTACTCGGGGAACGTCTCGAAATCCCACACGATACCGTCCGACAGGGTTGCCGGGTTCATGTCCTCGACGTTCTCGAGCGTGTGCACGATCACGTTGTGGTGCTCCGGTCGGGCCGGCGCGATCGCGAAGCCGCAGTTCCCTGCGACCACCGTGGTCACGCCGTGGTACGACGACGGCCGTAGCCCGGGATCCCAGAAGACCTGCGCGTCGTAGTGCGTGTGGATGTCGATGAAGCCCGGTGCGACGACGCAGTCCGAGGCGTCGAGCTCGCGGTCGCCGCGGAGGTCGGGTCGGATCTCCGTGACTACCCCACCGGCGATCGCGACGTCGGCGGCGCGGCCGGGCGCGCCGCTCCCGTCGACGACGATGCCGCCGCGGATGACGATGTCAGCCGGCACCCGACCCGCTCTCCTGATCCTCGGGCGGATAGATCATGAACTCGAGCAGGTTCCCGTCCGGGTCCCGCACGTACACGCTCGTTCCCTTGGCACGACGGCCACCGTGGCGTTCCACCGGGCCCTCCTCGATCTCGGCGCCCGCCCGGCCGAAGAGCCCGTGCAGCGCTGCAGGCGTTCCGTCCCACACGAAGCAGAGATCACCGCACGGTGGCGTCGCCGCGGGTGCGCGCAGGCTGAAGCCCTCGCCCTGCCACGTTTCCGGGCGGTGCAGGTTGATCATCTGGTCGCCGACGTAAACGGACACGACGTGGGGATGCTCCGCGACTTCGAAACCCAGGGAGCGGTAGAAGGCGACCATCGCTTCGGTGCGCTGCATCGGCAGTGAGACATGGTCGAAGCCGCGAATCGATCCATCGTCTTCAGGAGGCATCCGCGAACCCGTACAGCCGGGCGCAGTTGGTCGCAGTGATCTTCCGGCGGTCGGCCTCGGGCAGTGTGCCGAGCGTGTCGTCGATCGCCGCCCGCGAGTTCGGGAACGTGCTGTCGGTGTGGGGATAGTCCGACGCCCACATGCACGAGTCGGCACCGAGGAGCGGGATCAGCTGCGCGCCCAGTGCGTCCTCCTCGAAGGTCGCCATCACCTGGCGCCGGAACAGCTCGCTCGGAGCGGTCTGCGGCGCGCCCTCGATCTTGTCGCGGAGGTTCTCCCATTCCAGGTCCATGCGGGCCAGGAAGTAGGGCAGCCAGCCGACGCCCGACTCCGCCAGCACCAGGGTCAGGCCGGGATGCCGCTCGAGGGCGCCGGAGAACACCATGCTCGCCAGCGGCTCGTCGAGCTGCAACGGAAGCACGGTCGCGAAGGCGGCCGACTGCCACTTGCCGAACCGGTAGCTGAGACCCGACCAGCTCCCGCTCTTCAGGTGGAAGCTGATCGGCAGGCCGGTCTGCTCGGCGGTCGCCCAGAGCCGATCCCAGCCGGGATCGCCGAGGTCGATCGCGAAGACGTCGATGATGGCCCCGCGGTGGCCGATGCCGGCACAGCGCTCGAGCTCGGCCGCGGCGGCCTCGGGGGAGTGACCGGGCAGGAACGCGAGCACGCACAACCGGTCGGTGGCGACGGCGTTGAAGACCTCGACCGCCCAGTCGTTCCAGGCCGCGTAGGCCGCGTTCTGGAGGTCGGGATCCTCGATCGGAAAGCCGAGTGCGAGCGGTCCGTAGATCACCGAGGCCGCGAGCCCGTCGCGGTCCATGTCCTCGAGGCGGAGCTTCGGGGTGCCGGCGCGGAAGCCGTCGTCCTCGATGCCGGCGCGACCGATGGCGCTCAGGCTCTTCGCCGCTTCGCTCGTCATCGACATCCCGCTACGGCCGATGACGCGGTCTTCGCAGACCCAGACCGACTTGCCGTCGCGGTCGACGACCCGCGGGCCGCGTGCAGCCTGGGCCCGAGGCAGTCGGGACTCCCACACGTCGGGCGGTACCGCGTAGAGGTCCAGATGGTCGTCGCAGGAGTAGACAGCCGTCTGCGCGCCGACGGCCGTCATTCCGCGTCACCTTGCTTCGCCAAGAGCTCGCGCACATCTCCGGCGGGTGGACCGGCGGTTGTGCCGCCGTCGACCGGCATCACGATGCCGGTGATCTGCGCGGCGCGGTCGCTCGCCAGGAACACCACGGCGTTGGCCACATCGTTCGGTGACGCGATCCGTTGCAGCGGTTGCATCCGGCGGACGATCGCGGATTGGTCGTACGTCGTATTGATCGCGGTGGGGATGTGGGCGGGAGCGACGCAGTTCACGCGGATGCCGTACTCCGCGAGGTCGATCGCGATGCATTTCGTGAAGTGGATCACCGCCGCCTTGGCAGCGCGGTAGACGACCATCCCCGCGCCGGCGTTGATCCCACCGATCGAGGTGATGTTGACGATCACACCCCCGCCGTGCTCGGCCATGTGTCGACCGGCACGCTGACTTCCTGCCATCACGCCGAGCAGGTTCACGGCCATGCCCCGCTCGAAGTCGCGGAGGTCGTCCTTCAGGAAGCGGCGGTGGGTGCCGCCGATCCCGGCGTTGTTGACCATGATGTCCAGGCCGCCGAACTCCCCGACGGCGAAGTCGACCGCGTCCTGGACGTCGTCGGCGTCGGCGACGTCGGTCTGCTTGAAGGCGGCGTCGGCACCGAGCCCGGCGGTGACCTCCTTACCCTGGTCGGCGTCGACGTCGGCGATGACGACCTTCGCGCCCTCTCGGACAGCGAGCTCGGCGATCCCGCTGCCGAGCCCACCGGCGCCACCGGTGACAATCGCGACCTTCCCCGCGAGCTCCTGCGTCACACTTCCTCGATCCAGAACTCCGGCGTCGTGTCGATGCCATGGCGTTCGAAGAGGGCGTCGATCTCGGCAAGGTCCTCGTCGCTGATCGACCAGCCGACGGCGCCGACGTTGTCCTCGACCTCGGCGACCGTGCGACAGCCGACGAGCGCGGTGCTGACAGCGGGATGCGAGATGGCCCAACGGAGCGCAACCTGAGGGAGGCTCTTGCCGTACTTCGCCGCGATGCTCTTCAGCTCTTCGACGGCGCGGACGTTGCGCGGGAACGTGTCCGGGCCGAACAGCGCCTCGAACATCTTGATCGAGCCCATCCGGCCCTGGCGGGCGCGCCAATCCTGGTCGCCGAAGTCCATGTCCTCGGTGAAGGTGCCGGTGAGCAGCCCGAAGCACAGCGATCCGTAGGCCATGAACCCGATGCCGTGCTCCTCGCAGTAGGGGAGGATCTCGCGCTGCATCCGCCGATCGAACATGTTCCACCCGTACTGGACCACGTCGATGCGCCGGACACGCATGCAAGCCTCGATCTCCTCGGGCGTGAAGTTCGAGACACCGACGAAGCGGACCTTGCCGTCGCGCACGATCTCGTCGAGCGCGTCCATGGTCTCCTCGAACGGTGTGAGCCGGTCGGGCCAGTGCACCAGATAGACGTCGACCCAATCGGTGCCGAGGTTCTTGAGGCTCTTGTCGATCGAGGCGAAGACGCGTTCGCGACTGCTGTCGCGCAGGTTCGGCTTGTCCCGGTAGTTCATGCCGAACTTCGTGACGACGACCGCCTCATCGCGCCGGCGGCCGAGGGCCTGCCCGAGCGCCCGCTCCGAAGCCCCCATGCCGTATCCCTCGGCGGTATCGAAGCAGTTGATGCCGAGGTCGAGGGCGCGGTCGACGGCGCGCGTGAACTCGGCTTCTTCGACGTGGCCGTAGCCGCCCGCGACCTCCCAGCAGCCGAACCCGATGGCCGAGACCTGGAGCCCGGTCCGGCCGAACGCTCGGTGTTCCATCGTCGACTCCCCCTCCGGCGGCTCGGCCCCCGCGCCAGAAAACTAACGGTTGTGTCACCAGACCGTAGCACCGGGCGTTCCGCCGGGCTCCGGGCGTGGTTCACGCCCGGGTGAAACTAACGGTAGTGTCACTCTTGCGATGGCCACGCCCCGAACCACACCCGAGCGCCTCGGCGGAGGCCCCGCCGCCGTTCGCCGGGCCCCGTTCTCCGACAACCCGCGGGTCGGGGCGCGGGGGCAGCGGACCCAGCAGCGCATCCTCGACGCCGCCCTGCGGGCTTTCGGCGAGAAGGGGTACCACGGCTGCAGCATCGACCGAATCACGAAGCTTGCTCGTTGCTCGCGAGTGTCCTTCTACCAGTACTTCGCGAGCAAGGAGGATGTGTTCCAGCATCTCGCCGGCCAGGTCGCCCGCCAGCTGCTGGCGTCGACGGAGGCGCTGGCCCCGCTCACCGCCGACGTCGACGGGTGGGCGGCGATGCGGGCGTGGGTCGGCCGGTACGTGGACATCTACGGCCGCTACGAACCGGTGTTCCACGCATACGAGACCGACGAAGCGCTGGCGGCGGTGGCGGCGCGCACCGGTGACGAGGCGGTCGCTCGGCTCCGCGCCAAGTTGGTGACCACGACGCTGGCGCCACGACAGCTGGATCCCGTCATCCGGCTGCTCCTGCAGTGCCTGAACCACTCGCTCGAGGTCGCGGACATCCTGCACTCCGTCGAGCCGACCGCCTATCCGGGTGAGCGATTCGAGGAAGCGCTCACGGACGTGCTGCATCGCACGTTGTTCAGCCTGCGCCCGGACGTGAACGTTCACGAGCCTGGCGGTTCGTCACCTCCGCCGCTCCAGTTCAACCCGGCGATGCTGGAATGGATCGCGCGCGACGACGACTCCCTCGAAGCCGATGACTCCGCGAACCGGGCCCTCGACGCGTTGTTGACATCCGCCCACGACGTCTTCGTCGAGCGCGGCTATCACAACACCCGCGTCGACGACCTCGTCGCCGCCGCGGGCGTCTCCCACGGTGCGTTCTATCGATACTTCCGCAACAAGGACGAGCTCGCCCGCATTCTCATCGCGCGCGCCATGCGCTCGGTCCGAACGACGGTCATGGAGATCCCCGACGTCTTCTCGAGCGACCCGTCGGCAGTCCGGGGAGTTCTCCGCCGGTGGTTGCGTCGTTACAACGCCGTCCAGGCGCCCGAGGCCGCGATGATGCGCGTCTGGGTCGATGCCGCGCTCGAAGACCCTGGTCTCCGGGCCGAATCGGCGCCGCCGCTGGACTGGGGCCGGAGGCGCATGGGCCGCTACCTGCACCCCCGTGGATTCGGCGACGTCGACATGGAGGCCGTGGTCATGGTGGCCCTGCTCGGTGTGTTCGGCGCCCGTCAACGATCAGGAGCCGAGATCGAAGCCGCCGCTCACACCATCGAGCGCGGGTTCCTCGGCCGTTGAGGACTGCAGCATGGGAGGACCCGTGAGCGAGAACGAGTTCGACTCGGTGGACTTCTTCCGCTCCCGGCGCCTCTACCAGGACCCCTATCCGTACCACGAGTACCTCCGGGCGCACGGGCCCGCGTGGCGCGAACCGCATCACGGTGTGGTCATGGTCACCGGGCACGAGGAGGCGATGGCGGTCTACAACGACCCGGCCACGTTCTCCTCGTGCAACACCGTGGCCGGGCCCTTCACGCCGTTTCCGGTGCCGCTCGAAGGCGACAACGTCAGCGAGATCATCGAGGAGTACCGCGACACGCTCCCGTTCAGCGATCAGCTGCCGTCGTTCGACCCTCCGACGCACACCGCCCAGCGGGGGCTGCTGATGCGGCTGATCACGCCCAAGCGCCTCAAGGAGAACGAGGAGTTCATGTGGCGTCTCGCCGATCGGCAGATCGACGAGTTCGTCGCGCGCGGCGAGTGCGAGTTCGTCCACGAGTACGCGAGCCCGTTCACGCTGTTGGTGGTCGCCGACCTGCTCGGCGTACCCGACGAGGATCACGAGACCTTCCGGCAGGAGCTCCAGGGCGACCGCGACCGGCAATTCGGTTCCGCCGACGACGGCATGGTGGCCCACAAGCCGTTGGAGTTCCTGTACGACCGCTTCACCAAGTACATCGAGGATCGTCGCCGTACGCCGCGTGCAGATGTGATGACCGAGCTCGCGCACGCGACGTTCCCGGACGGTTCGCTGCCGCCGGTCGACGACGTCATGCGGATCTCGGCCAACCTCTTCGCGGCCGGGCAGGAGACCACCGCCCGGATGTTG
>DATFXK010000275.1:0-6358 GCA_035316005.1 Acidimicrobiia bacterium
CGCCCATCATCTGCGCATCGATCCGGAGGTCGAGGAGGAGCCCGAGCGCTTCTACGACCGCGTCGTCGAGATCGACCTCGACGAGCTCGAGCCGCACCTCGTCGGCCCCCACACGCCCGACCTCGACCGTCCCGTGTCGGAGGTCCGCGACGCGGTCGAGAAGGAGAGCTACCCGCCGAGGATCTCGTACGCGCTCGTCGGGTCGTGCACGAACTCGTCGTACGAGGACATCGGACGGGCCGCGCACGTCGCCCGGCAGGCGAAGGCGGCAGGGCTGAAGGTCCGCTCGCCGCTGCTCATCACACCCGGGTCGGAGCAGGTGCGCGCCACGATCGAGCGCGACGGCCTGCTCGACGACCTCGAGGCGATCGGCGCCAGCGTGCTCGCCAACGCATGTGGTCCGTGCATCGGGCAATGGAAGCGCGACGACATCGAGATGGGCGACCGCAACACGATCGTGACGTCGTACAACCGCAACTTCCCCCGCCGGAACGACGGCAACGCCGACACGCTCGCGTTCATCGGCTCGCCCGAGACCGTCGTGGGCATGGCGCTCACAGGCCGGCTCGACGTCGACTTCGTGCGCGACGGCGTCCCCGGTCCCGACGGCGACGCCGTGCACCTCGAGCCGCCGGCGGCCGACGAGCTGCCCGACAAGGGCTTCGACCCCGGCGAGTCCGGCTTCCAGCCCCCGGCGGTCGACCCGACGACGGTCGAGGTCGTGGTGAAGCCGGACAGCGAGCGGCTGGAGCTGCTCGAGCCGTTCGCGGCGTGGGACGGCCGGGATCTCACCGGCCTGCGGGTGCTGCTCAAGGCGGTCGGCAAGTGCACCACCGACCACATCTCGCCCGCCGGCCCGTGGCTGCGCTACCGCGGCCACCTCACGAACATCTCGCAGAACCTGTTCACTGGCGTCGACAACGCGTTCGCCGACGGCCACGGCAACGGCGTCGACGTGCGCGACGGATCCGTGACGCCGCTGCCCGATCTGGCGCGGGAGTACAAGGAAGCGAAGCTCGAGTGGGTCGCAGTCGGCGACGAGAACTACGGGGAAGGATCCTCGCGTGAGCACGCGGCGATGGAGCCTCGCTACATGGGTGCTCGGGCGATCATCGCCCGCTCGTTCGCGCGCATCCACGAGGCGAACCTCAAGAAGCAGGCGGTGCTCGCGCTGACCTTCGCCGATCCGGCCGACTACGACGCGATCCACGTCGACGACGAGATCGACATCGTGGGGCTGGCCGACCTCGCGCCGGGGAAGCCTGTGACCGTCGTCGTGCGCCACTCGGACGGGTCGACCCAGGAGGTCCCCACGACGCACACGATGTCGGACGAGCACATCGAGTGGTTCCGGGCCGGGTCGGCGCTGAACGTCTTGCGGCAGCAGACCTGATCGGGGGACGAGTGATGCGGGTGGCGCTCCGGGTGCTGGTGGTCGCGGCCGTTCTCGGGTCGACGCCCGTCCTCGCCGGCGAGGTTGCCGCCGCCCAGTCCGGCCCGCCCACCCCGACCGTCGAGGTCCTCGCCGCGGGCAAGGCGCCACGCGAGCCCCTCCGGCTCGTGCCACCTGCCGGCGCGACCCAGCGGTCGACGATGACGGTGGACTTCGCGATCCAGCAGTCGGGCGTGTCCTCGACCAGCGTCAACCCGCCGCCGGTCCGGGCCACGGTCGAGACCACGCTGCAGGGCACGACCGCGGACGGGAACCTGCAGGTCGCGTTCTCCTATCCGTCCTTCGACGTCCTGCGCGGAGGCGACGCCAGCGCGTCGCAGCGCCGTCGGATCAAGCAGGCGTTCACCGGGCTCGCCGGCCTGTCCGGCCAGCTGACGCTGACCCCGCAGGGCGTGCTCGTCGACAGCTCGCTCAACGTTCCGCCCGACCTCGACCCGTCGGTGTCGAGTCTCGTGACCCAGCTCGGCGACCAGCTGCGCACGCTGTCGATCCCGTTCCCGGCGGACGCGGTGGGCGTCGGCGCACGCTGGCGGGCCACGACCGAGCTGAGCCTGAACGGCATCCAGGCGCAGCAGGTCTACGAGTACACGCTGCGGAAGCGCACGGGGAGCAAGCTCGTGATCGGCGTCACCGGCACGCAGACCGCGGGCCGGCAGACGGTCGAGCTGCCGAACGTCGCGTCGGGCGCGCGGCTCGAGGTCCAGAAGTTCAAGACGACGTTCAGCGGCGAGAACACCGTCGAGCTGACGAACCTGCTCCCGACGGCCGGTCAGGTCCGGTCGAAGGGCGACCAGACGTTCCGCATCCAAGCCGGCAACAACAGCGGCACGCTCAGCCAGCGCCTCATCGTGCGGCTGGTGGTCAAGCCCGCCGCCTGACGGGGGGCGTCAGCCCCAGCGAGCGAGCTCGGCGTCGAGGTCGAGCACGTCCGTCGTCGCCTCGTGCTCGTGCTTTCCCCACCGGTCACGCGGGACGAGCCACATGATCTCGAACTCGTTGCCGTCAGGGTCCTTGCCGTAGAGCGATTTCGTCGCGCCGTGGTCGCTCTGGCCCACGAGCGCGCCGAGGCGCGCGAGGGTCTCGCGGCCGGCGGCGAGGTCGTGGATGGACGGCACCTCCCACGCCAGGTGGTACAGGCCGACCCGGCCGCGCTCCGGACCGGGCGCGTCCGGCCCCAGTGAGAACAGCCCGAGGTCGTGGTGGTTCTCCGTGCCCGCCGCCTTGAGGAACGCGGCCATGCCCGGGATGCGCTGCACCACCTCGAAGCCGAACGCCTCCTGATAGAAGGCGGCGGCGCGGTCGGCGTCGCGCACATAGAGGACGGCGTGGTTCAGGCGTCGCACCGGGATCATGCCAGATGCAACGGTACCTCTGGTGTTGGTGTTCCGAGCGCGGGTGCCTCGTCGAGGACTGCGGGCAGCGACCGCCGGTCGATCACGAGCGCTCGCACCGGTGCCAGTGTCAGCACGAGCTCACCGGCGTCGCCGGTGAGCTGCGTGCCCGCGGGCAGCTCCGCGTCGTCGACGAGCCGCGCGAGCCGCTGGAGCTGGCCGTGCGTGCAGTGCTGGAAGGCGGGGACTTCCCGGAGCCGCCGGAGGTATCGATTGCGTGTCATGCCGTGGACGGTACGGAGCCCGAGTCCGCTCGGCATCGGACGCCCGGGGAGTTTCTGGCTCCGACTGCGGTGAGAGCGCTGAACCAGACCCCGGTCGGATGCCCGAAATCGGGGCCACCCGTAGGCTGATTCGGTGGGCTTGAAGGAAGAGACCGAACTGCCGTACCCGGGGTGGATGAACCTCGCGAACTACGTCGTGCCCCTGAGCACGGCGGTCATCGTGGTGCTGCAGAGGGGCGCGGTCGTGCCCCCGAGCTGGGGCCTTGCTCTCGCGGCTGCGGCGGCACTCCCGTGGCTTCTCGAGCTCGTCGGCGTCGAACTGCCTGTTCCCGTGTTCAGCGCGATCGTGTTCGGCGCCGTGCTCGCTCTGGTATCGAACCCAGTCAACGGGGATGCGGCACCGTTCTTCCTGATCTTCCTCATCGCTCGCGTCGGCATCATCCGCCCTCGGGCCGAGGTCGTTGCGGTCACGCTTGCATCGTCTGCTGTGATGGTGAGCGTCGAGTTGGCGGGCCGCTACACGGGGGCGTTCGTCTGGGTGCTCGCGTTCGGCCTGATCGGCGCGAGCTGCTTCGCGTTCCAGACGCAGTTCCGCCTGTTCGAACAGGAGCGCGCCGCGCAGGCAGGGCTCGCCGAGCGGGCGGCGGCCGAGGAGCGACAGCGCATCGCCCGCGAGATCCACGACGTGATCGCGCACTCGCTCGCCGTCACGATGCTCCATCTCACCGGCGCCCGCCTCGCGCTCCGGCGTGATCCCGCCGAGGCGGAAGAGGCGCTGCTCCAAGCCGAACGCCTCGGGCGGGAGAGCCTTGCTGAGATCCGGCGCACGGTCGGCTTGCTGGCTCCCGAGGGGACCGGAACGGCCGCGCCCATGCCGTCGGCCGGCGACATTCCCAATTTGGTGAGCGAATTCGAAGCGGCCGGTCTCGCCGTCGACTTCGAGCTGAGTGGCGACCCGTGCGCCCTCCCGCCGGCGACCGGGCTCGGGCTGTACCGCGTCGCCCAGGAGTCGCTCTCGAACGTCGTGCGGCATGCCCCGGGCACCCACACGACGATGTCACTCCGCGTCGGCGATGACGTGGTCTCGCTGCGCGTGCGCAACCGCCTCGCGAGCACGATCCCGTCACCGAATAACGACGGCGGCTTGGGCGTGCGCGGCATGCAGGAACGGGTCACGCTTCTCGGCGGAGTGCTGCGAGCCGGTCCCGATGGCGACTCGTGGTGCGTCGACGTCGAGCTCCCGCGCATGCTCGAGACCGCATGATTCGCGTCTTGCTGGTCGACGACCAGCAACTCGTGCGCGAGGGCCTGCGCCGGATCCTGCACCCGGACGAAGGGTTCGAGGTCGTGGGGGAGTGCGCCGACGGCTCCGACGTCGGCGCCGCGGTGACGCGCCTGAGCCCGGACGTCGTCGTCATGGATGTGCGGATGAAGGACGTCGACGGTGTCGAGGCGACGCGGCGTTTGCGCGAGCGACCAGATGCTCCGCCCGTGCTCGTCCTCACGACCTTCGACGACGACGAGGTGCTGTCGGGCGCGCTCCGTGCGGGCGCCGCCGGGTTCGTGCTGAAGGACGCGCCGGGCGAGGAGCTGATCCGGTCGGCCCGTACGGTTGCGGCCGGCGACGCCTGGCTCGACCCCGCGGTGACCGAGCGCGTCCTGGTGGCGTACCGGGCGGCGGCGCCGGATCGAGACGACGGCGCCGCCGACCGCATCGCCGAGCTCACCCCACGCGAGCGCGACGTGCTGCGCCTCATCGGCCGGGGCGCGAGCAACGCCGAGATCGCCGGGTCCCTGTTCGTCAGCGAGGCGACGGTGAAGAGCCACATCGGCCACATCTTCACGAAGCTCGACCTGCGCGACCGCGCCGCCGCCATCGTCTTCGCCTTCGACCACGGCCTCGTCGCGCCGCGGGGCTAGTTCGTCAGCCGGCCCGCAGCGCGCGCAGGCGGTCGACGACGGCGGGGAAGGCGTCGAGGAGGGCGTCGACGTCCTCGGGGGTCGAGCTCCAGCCGACGCTGACGCGCAGCGAGTGGTCGGCGTCGACGCCCATGGCGGCGAGGATCGGCGACGGCTCGAGCGCCTCGCTCGAGCACGCCGACCCCGAGTGGACCGCCACGCCCCGCTGGTCGAGGCCGAGGAGGATCGGCTCCGCCTCGACGCCCTCGACGCCCAGGCAGACGAGGTGCGGAACCCGGTCGACCGGGTCGCCGTACCGCTCGACGCCGCCGACGCGCGCCGGCCCCTCCTGCGCCACCCGGTCGGTGAGCTCGCGCTGGGCGCGCGCTTCGGCGGCGAGGCGGCCGTCGGAGGCCAGCTCGGCGGCGGTGGCGCCGAAGCCCACCATGGCCGGCACATCCTCGAGGCCGCCGCGCCGGGCGCGTTCCTGCGCCCCGCCGACGACGAACGGCGGCAGGCGCAGGCCGCGGCGCACGAGCAACGCGCCGGCGCCCTTCGGCCCGCCGAACTTGTGCGCGCTCACCGAGCAGAGGTCGGCGCCGAGCGCGCCGAAGTCGACGGGGACGTGCCCGGCGGCCATGCAGGCGTCGACATGGACGAGCACGCCGCGCTCCCTGCCCGCCGCCGCGACCTCGCCCCCGGGCTGCACGGTGCCGACCTCGTGGTTGGCGAGTTGCACGGTGACGAGCGCGGTCTCGGGCCGAATGGCGTCGAGCACCTCGGCCGGGTCGTAGCGCCCCTGGCGGTCGACGCCGATGACGGTGACGTCGGCGCCGCTGCGGTCGCACGCGTCGAGCACAGCCGAGTGCTCGACCGCCGTCGTCACGATGTGCCGGGGCGTGCCGGCCCGTGCGACGGCGCCCCACACGGCAGCGTTGACGGCTTCCGTGCCGCCGGCGGTGAAGACGACTTCGCGCGGGCGGGCGCCGAGCAGCGCCGCGACCTGCTCGCGGGCGTCCTCGAGCGCGACGCGCGTTACCCGTCCTTCTGCGTGCAGCCGACCGGGGTCGGCGTGGTGGTCGCGGAGGAACGGCAGCATCGCCTCGAACGCGGCCGGACGCAGCGGTGACGTCGACGCGTGATCGAGGTACGCGCGTCGCACGGAGCCGCGTCAGACGCGGGCGACGCAGTGGTCGTCGCCGGCGGGGCGGCTCTCGGTGAACAGCGGGCGCGTCTCGCCGTAGAGGCCGGCGAGCATCCCGCGGATCATGCCCCGGTCGAGGGCGCACACGACGTGCGGGTACTGCTGGGCGGTGTCGCCGAACGGGCAGCACTCGGAGACGATGGCCAACCGGCCGTCGCGTGCCTCGGTGTGGGCGGCGAAGCCGTGC
>DATFXK010000276.1:0-2379 GCA_035316005.1 Acidimicrobiia bacterium
TCTCGATTCCACGACGCGCCCGCACGCGGGCCGCACTCTCGCCTTCGTGGGCATCTCCGCGATCGTCCACGCCGTACTGCTGTTGATGATCCTGTTCGACGTGGTGGGAATCGGCGGCGGCTTCGGGCTCGGCATCGGGCCCGGGTTCGGCATCGGCTCCGGCGGCGGCGCGGGCCTGGGAGAGAAGAAGCGACGCCAGATCTACTCGCTAGAGGACATCCCCCAGCTGGTCCGCCCCCAGGACGCGAAGCACGATCAGGAAGTGAAGGATCTGGTGATCGCCCGATCGCCCGACGCCATCGTCATCCCGCAGCCGGTGAAGCCGAAGACCGTGAGCACGAGCCCCGTGGTTCAGTTCGCGCGCCCGGTGACGCCGCTCGGCGCCGGCACCGACCTGGGCGCGCGCTTCGCCTCGACCGGTGCGGGCACCGGCGGATTCGGCGTGGGCGGCGGCGGAGGCGGCGGCTTCAGCCTCGGCAGCCTCGGCATCTCGCTCGACAGCGCCTTCGGGAAGTACGTCGGCAGCCTCCGCAAGGTCGGCCTCGACGTCGCCATCGTCGTCGACGCGACGGGGAGCATGCAGAACGTCATCGACGAGATCAAGCATCGGCTCGACGACCTGGTCTTCACCATGCAGCGACTCGTCCCGACGGCGCGGATCGGCGCCGTCGCCTACCGCGACCGCGACGACGGGACGGCGACCGCCCCGCGTCAGAGCGAGGACTTCCTCGTCAAGTGGACCGACCTGTCCTTCAAGGGAAGCAAGGTGAAGGATTTCCTCGACGGCATCGTCGCCGAAGGCGGCGGCGACTGGGAGGAGGCGGTGAAGGACGGCTTCGAGTGCGCCATGAAGCAGCTCAAGTGGCGCCCGGACGCCAAGAAGGTGATCATCCTGGTGGGCAGCTCGCCACCCCACGACCAGGACGTGCCGGCGCTGCGCAACCTGGTGGCGCAGTGGCAGGCGGAGGGCGGCGTCGTCAGCACCATCGACGTGAGTCTGCGGCTCCACGAGGAGCACGAGCGCAAGCTCCATCGCTGGCTCTACGGGGACGAGCTGAAGACCGTCTCGCCGTTGCCCGACTTCTACAAGCAGGTGCAGGAGAGCTTCGAGGACATCTCGCGCCGGGGCGGTGGGGAATCGATCGCCCTCGGACAGGACCAAGCGCTCGTGCGCTATCTCCTGGTGCTGACTTTCGGGCAGCAATGGGAGAAGGACGTGTCGCGCGTCGCACGCAATCGCTAGCAACTTCGAGAAGCAACGCAAGGAGCAACGAATGGACAACAACACCGCGCTGAACCTCGACCTGTGGACACTGATCCAGCAGGGCGCGATCTCCACCTACCCCCTGCTGTTCTGCTCGGTGGTCCTGCTGGGTGTCGTCCTGGAGCGGGCGTGGAGCCTGCGCGGGATCATCGGGTCGACGGCGCAGCTCACGGGTGACGTGGTCCCCGCGCTGGCCCGCGGCGACTGGCAGGGTGCGCTCGAGCTGGTACGCAAACACCGCGCTTGTCCGGCACGGCGCGTGTACAGCGACCTGATCGAAGGGGAACCGAACGTCCCGCTGCCCGAGCTCGAGCGAGTCGCCACCGAGCGCAATTTCGCCGAGGTCCAGGGAGCTGGCTCGAACCTGTGGGTGCTCGGCACCATCGGCTCCTCGGCGCCGTTCATCGGACTCTTCGGCACGGTCCTCGGCATCATCCGCGCCTTTCACGCCATTGCGCTCGCCGGCACAGGCGGCTTCTCGGTGGTCGCGGCGGGCATCTCGGAGGCGCTCATCGCCACGGCGCTCGGCCTCGCCGTCGGCATCGTCGCCGTCATCTGCTACACCTACTTCCAGGCGCGCGTGGACCGCATCGACGCGGCCCTGCGCATCGGCAGCGGGCGCGTGCTCGAGGCCGTCTCCGCCGGCCGGAGGGCGCATGGCGTTTAGTAACGGAACGCGCCGGCGCGGCATCGTGGCGGAGATCAACGTCACGCCGCTCACCGACGTCTTCCTCGTCCTGCTGATCATCTTCATGATCACGACGTCGGCGATGATGAAGCCGGAGGGCGTCGACCTTCCGCAGTCGAACGCCGAGGAGCAGGAGCAGAAGGGTGTCATGGTCACGATGACGCCGTCGCACGAGATCTTCGTGAACGATCGTCCGGTCCCGGCCGACGACGGCTCGCTCGCGAGCGTGCTCAAGGACGCCCTGGGGCGCACCAACGAGAAGGTCGTGATCCTGGCCGGCGACCGTCAGGTCGTGCTCGGCGAGGTCGTGCGCGTCCTCGGCCTCGCCAAGGAGGCGGGGGCGAAGGGCTTCGCCCTGGCGTCGGAGTGAACGCCCGACTCGCCGGCGCCGTCGGCCTGCTCGTCGGTCTGGTCGTCGCTTCTGGCG
>DATFXK010000277.1:0-4087 GCA_035316005.1 Acidimicrobiia bacterium
ACCGAGTCGAGCGAGTCGAGCCACTCGCCCGTCTCGGCGGGATCGATGTCCGGGATCTGGTGCACGAACCCGTCGATGAACACCGAGGACATCCTCCTTCGCGTTCTTTCTCCACAGGTTAGGCCCTTGCTCCCGCCGCAGGACCCCGCGACTTATCCACAGGCGGTGCTTGTAAGCCGGAATCGGATGCTTTAGGACCGAAATTGCTGTGCGTCGGATCGCGGCATCGGGCTTGCGACGGCGCGGCCTCTGACACGGAGGACGAACATGGCAACAACTCCGAGGGAACGCACGGGTTCCGGCTGGCTCACATTCTCCGGGATCATCCTGATCGTGGTCGGTTTTCTCGACGTGATCGACGGGCTCTGGGCCCTGGACCGGGCCGACACCCGGGTGAACACGCTGCTGTACGCCGACAAGCTCGGCGGGTGGGGCTGGTTCTACCTGATCCTGGGGATCGTCCTCGTGCTCACCGGGATCGGCGTCTTCTACGCCGCTCAGTGGGCACGCTGGCTCGGCATCATCGTCGCGTCGATCTCGATCGTCTCGAACGCACTGTGGTTCTTCACGTTCCCGGTGCAGTCGCTGATCCTCATGTTCCTGGCCTCGCTCGTCGTCTACGGACTCGTGGTGTACGGGGAGCCGGACACCGTCTGACCACTCCTTGACCATCGACCGCGCGGCGAGTCCGTGACGTCCGGTCGCGGGCTCGCCGTGGGGTCGTGCGTTCAGAGCCGTTCGGCGAGCAAGTCGACGAGCTGCTCCTCGCGCTCAGGTCGGAGGAGCTCGGTGAACCGCTCCTCGATCCGGGCCCAGGTGCGGGGCCCGTCCGGCACGCTCATGAAGTGCGGCTGGCGGGCGTCCGCCGTCGCATAGGAATGCCGTGGGAAGAGCTCGTGGGCAGCCTCCACCGCGCTCCTCCCCCGGTGGAGGATGTAACCGCCGTGGTTGCTGGGGAAGTCGACGACCGGCAGGCCGGCGCGCCAGATGCTGCGTTGCAGCCACAACGACGGCGACCCGTGGTTGACGAGCGGCGCGATGTCGCGACGTTGGTAAATGTCGCGCCGGACGACGAAGAACGACGCCTGGACGTCGAGATCGGGAGGCGGCCGGCGGAGCTCGCCCGCGAAGGCGGCGTTCTCCTCGGCGACGGCATTGCCGAGATCCCGGAGGGTAGCCGGGTTCACGAGGACGACATCGGGATCGCAGAACAGCAGGAGGTTCGCGGGCGGAACCGCGGGCGCTGCCCCCTCGATGCGGTCGAGCGCCCGCACGCAGCTGCGCATGCCGCGGGCGTGGTTGAGGAAGTGCCGGTGCTCGGTCAGATGGACACGGTCGACCCGGCGGGCCAGCGCCAGGAGGAACGGCAGCCCACCGTCACGTGATCCGTTGTCGACGACGACGATGCGATTGACGCGGCTCAGGGCGTCCTGATCCCTCAACGTCAGGAGCATCAGCTTCAGGTAGCGCGTCGTCGAGAAGTTGACGGTCAGCAGCGCGAAGCGAGGCTCACCGTCGAACGGGGCGACGGACGCGCCGCGCTCGAGCTTCGATCCCGTCAGCGCCCACGCCTGGTCCACTCGCTGCTCGACCTGGCGTCGGATCCGGTTGATGCCGTCGGGCCCGCGCAGCCGCCGTACTCCGTGCCGGAGTCTCCGCATGATGTGTGCAGTCTCACGCGCTCCCGCAGGTGCGGCTGCACCCCAAGGGCGCCTCAGGCGATCCCGAACGTGCCTTCGAGCCTGTGCACGGATGGGTGGGCTTATTCGCGGACCAGTCGCGCACCGAGGCGCACCACGAAGCCGACGATCCAGCTATCGATCGTGCGAGAAGTCTGTCGCGCTTAGCAGCCTGCGGTGCAAGTCGTGGTCTCGCAGCACGCCGGGCAGAAGTGTGTGCCCGGACCACCCGAGCACGACCCGGCGTGAGCGACAGCGAAGTGAATCGTAGTTCCGGCGGCAGCGGTAACCACTCCACCGTTGATCGTCACGGCACCGGGGCAGGCGCTGCTGCACGCCGGTACCGGCCCAGGGTTGGGTGCGAAATCTTCACGGCAGATGGCGGTGCCGCTGCAGTTGTTCGTGTAGGTGTGCCCCCCACACGAGGCGGAGAACGTGTTGTCGGCGCTCGTGTTGTTCGTGTTGTCGCACGCCGTCGCGCCCATGACGACCTTGATCGCGCACGGGCCCTCTGTCTGAGTCGATATCACGAGAATCATGTACGAGCACGAGGCGGGGAAGCCGCCCGTGACCGCGCCGGCCGGGCTCGCCAGCGAGCCGATGATCGTCGGCGCCGCCCAGGCCACTGCTCCCGCCGCGGCGGTGCGCTTGATGAGGGTCCGCCGATCGATACCAGGTCGTTCGACTTCGTGCTCCGCGATGTCGCTCATCCCGTACCCTGTCTCCCCAAGCCCTTCGGCCACCCAACGGTCGGGGGCAGACTAGCGACGAGTGCTCCCCGCATCAAGCATCAGTCTGCCCGGGTGGCACGGGAAGTGGGAAACCGGACAAATGTCGTGATCTGTACCCGACCCTTCGACGCTCTCGGATTCAGCTTCGCCGTCCGAGCCGACGACCCCCGGTTGATCCCTTACCTCGAGCGGTTATACGAGGCGTTGTCGAACCCGGGACAGGCCGTCCACTGCTACGCCCTCCCCGCGCAGACGAGGGCCGGCCAGGACTGTGAGCTGCATCTCGACGAAGATCGGGTGTTCCAGGCGGGAGTTGCCGAGGCGCTCGTGGGCCCGCTCGTCCACGACCTGAACCGCCGTGCGCTCGACAGCTCCGAGCACCTGATCCTCCACGCAGGCGGTGTCGTGGGCGGCGGCGTCGGCGTCGTGTTCCCCGGCGCGATGGACGCGGGCAAAACGACGCTCGCCGCCGGCCTCGTGCGGGCCGGGCTCGGCTACCTCACCGACGAGGGCGTCGCCGTCGACCGCGAGACGCTCCGGATCCATCCGTACCCCAAGCCGCTCTCCATCGACCGCGGCGCGTGGCGGCTGTTCCCCGAGCTCGAGCCGGACGCGGATCTCGCGACCGACGCGTACAAGGAGGACCAGTGGCAGGTCCCCCCGACGGACATCCGCACCGACGCGCTGGGACAGCCGTGTCCGGTCGACGTGATCGTGTTCCCGAAGCACGTGCCCGGGGGCAAGACGGCGCTCGAGCCGCTCGGCCGGGCCGAGGCGCTGATCGAGCTGGCGAAGAACACCTACAAGTTCGACCAGCAAGAGCGCGCCGCGCTGGACGTGCTCGCCGAGGTGGTTCGACCCGCCGAGTGTTACCGGCTGACGAACGGGAACCTCGATGCGGCGGTCACTGCCGTCACCGGCCTGATCGCCACCGCGCCCGGGGAGCGGGACGATCCCGTGTCGGTACGCTGAGCGTTCGCCGCGCAGTCAGACGGAGGCGACGAGAGACCCATGTGCGGCATCGCGGGCGTCATCGATCAGGCCGGCACACGGTCGCCCGACGCGCTCGCCGACATCGCCTACCGAATGGCCGCCACGCTCCGGCGTCGCGGCCCCGACGACGACGGCGTGTGGGCAGACCCGTCGGGTCGCATCGCCTTTGGCTTCCGCCGGCTGGCGGTGGTCGATACGGGGGCCGCGGGCTCCCAACCGATGCGCTCGCCGAACGGACGCTATGTGGCGGTCTTCAACGGCGAGATGTACGGCTACCAACGACAGCGCGAGCAGCTCGACACGTTCGATCGGGTCCGTTGGCAGGGACACTCCGACACGGAGGTTCTCCTCGCGGCCATCGATCGGTGGGGCGTGCGCGGCGCGCTCACCCGGAGCAACGCGATGCTCGCCCTCGCCGTCTGGGACTCGAGCACGCGGACCCTCACCCTCGCCCGTGACCGCCTCGGCGAGAAGCCGCTCTACTACGGATGGACCGACGGGCTCTTGGTCTTCGGCTCCGAGCTGAAGGCGCTCCGGGCGGTCCCCTCGTTCGACACCGCGATCGACGACGAGGCCCTGGCCCTGTACCTGCGCCACACGTTCGTACCGCATCCGCGCACGATCTTCCGGTCGGCCCGTCAGATGCCGCCCGGGTCGTTGCTCGAAATGCGCGCGTCGGATGCG
>DATFXK010000278.1:0-3377 GCA_035316005.1 Acidimicrobiia bacterium
GCCGGCGTCGACGGCCGGGATGTACTCGCGCGGGATGTCTCCGCCGGTGACCTTGTCGACGAACTCGTAGCCGCCGCCGGGCCCGGTGGGCTCGAGGTCGATGATCACGTGGCCGTACTGGCCCCGGCCTCCGGTCTGGCGTACGTACCGCTCCTCGACCTTCTGGACCGGCACCGTGATGGTCTCGCGATAGGCGACCTGCGGCTTGCCGACGTTCGCCGAGACGCTGAACTCGCGCATCATCCGGTCGACGAGCACCTCGAGGTGCAGCTCGCCCATACCGGAGATGATCGTCTGGCCGGTGTCGTCGTCCGTCTTGACCTGGAACGTCGGGTCCTCCTCGGACAGCGCGCCCAGAGCCTTGCCGAGCTTGTCCTGGTCGGCCTTCGTCTTCGGCTCGATCGCCACCGCGATCACCGGCTCGGGGAACTCCATCCGCTCCAGCAGCACCGGGTGCGTCGAGTCGCTCAGCGTGTCGCCGGTGGTCGTGTGCTTCAGGCCGACGGCAGCCACGATGTCGCCGGCGAACACCGCCGGCTTGTCCTCCCGGTGGTTGGCGTGCATCTGGAGGATGCGGCCGATGCGTTCCTTGCGGTCTTTGGTGACGTTGAGGACCTGACCACCGGCGGGCATCTTGCCGCTGTAGACGCGGAAGTACGTGAGCTTGCCGACGTACGGGTCGCTCATGATCTTGAACGCGAGCGCCGAGAACGGCTCGGAGTCGTCCGCGTGCCGCTCCAACGGGTCGTCGGACTTCGGGTCGTGGCCGCTGACCGGCGGCACCTCGAGCGGGCTCGGGAGGTAGTCGATGATCGCGTCGAGCAGTGGCTGCACGCCCTTGTTCTTGAACGCGCTGCCGCAGAGGACGGGCACCACCGCGCTCGAGGTGGTCGCGGCGCGCAGTCCGCGCTTGAGGTCCTCGGCCGTGATCTCCTCGTCACCGACGTACTTCTCGAGGACGGTGTCGTCGTGGTGCGACACGACGTCCACCAGTTCGTGGCGCCAGTGCTCGGCGTCGGCCTTGAGCTCCTCGGGGATGTCGACCGTCTCGTACCGGTCGCCCATCCCGTCCTCCCACACGTGTGCCTTCATCGAGAGGAGGTCGACGACGCCGCGGAAGTCGTTCTCCGTGCCGACGGGCAGCTGGGTCAGCGCCACGGTCGCCTCGAGGCGATCGCGGATCATGTCGACGGTGCGGAAGTAGTCGGCGCCGACGCGGTCCATCTTGTTGACGAAGCAGATGCGGGGGACGTTGTACTTGTTCGCCTGGCGCCAGACGGTCTCGGTCTGCGGCTCGACGCCCGCGACGGCATCGAACACCGCCACGGCCCCGTCGAGGACGCGCAGCGACCGCTCCACCTCGACGGTGAAGTCGACGTGCCCGGGCGTGTCGAGGATGTTGATCCACGTGTCGTGCCACTTGGCGGTAGTGGCAGCGCTCGTGATCGTGATGCCCCGCTCCTGCTCCTGGGCCATCCAGTCCATGACCGCCGAGCCCTCGTGCACCTCGCCGATCTTGTAGGTGCGACCCGTGTAGTAGAGGATCCGCTCCGTCGTCGTCGTCTTCCCGGCGTCGATGTGCGCCATGATCCCGATGTTGCGAATGCGCGCGAGGGGAACCTCCCGGATGACCGGGCCTCCCTTGCCCCGAATCTCCTTCGGTTCCGCTGCCATTTCCTTCTCTTCTCTCTCTCTCTTTACTTCTCACTGTCAGAAGCGGGTCGAGCCACGCCTTCTGGGGCCGGGCACCGGTGGTCGCCGGCGCCGGAGTTCGGACGCCGAGCGAAGCAAGGCGTCCGGAGGTGGGTCGGGTGGGCCCCGGCGCCGGTGTGCCGCCGGTGCCCGGCCCGCCGCTAGGCGGGTGTCACCACCGGTAGTGCGCGAACGCTCGGTTGGACTCGGCCATCTTCTGCAGGTCGTCCTTGCGCTTGATCGCGGCGCCGAGCCCGTTGCCGGCGTCCATCAGCTCGGCGGCCAGCCGCTCGGACATCGTCTTCTCGCGCCGCTGGCGGGCGTACCCGACGATCCAGCGGATCGCGAGCGTCGTCGCCCTCCGGGGGCGCACCTCGACCGGCACCTGGTACGTCGCCCCACCCACCCGGCGGCTCTTCACCTCGAGCACGGGCCGCACGTTCTCGACCGCCCGCTTGACCGTCGCCACCGGCTCGGTGCCCGTCTTGCGCTCGATCTCCGCCAGCGCGTCGTACACGATCCGCTCGGACAGCGACCGCTTCCCCCGCTGCAGGAGCTTGTTGACGAGCTGGGTGACGACGACCGACCGGTGGACCGGGTCGGGCATCAGGTCACGACGGGGCGCGGAGCCCTTCCGTGGCATTGGTCAGCCTTCCCGCTTGGCGCCGTAGCGGCTGCGGGCCTGGCGGCGACCGCCGACGCCGCCGGCGTCGAGCGCGCCGCGCACGATCTTGTAACGGACACCCGGCAGGTCCCGCACCCGGCCGCCCCGCACGAGCACGATCGAGTGTTCCTGCAGGTTGTGCCCGACGCCCGGGATGTAGGCCGTGACCTCCATCCCCGTGGTCAGCCGCACGCGGGCCACCTTGCGCAGCGCCGAGTTGGGCTTCTTCGGCGTGTGGGTGAGGACACGCGTGCACACGCCCCGCCGCTGCGGCGACCCCTTGAGCGCGGGCGACTTGCCCGGCTCCTTCTTCGTCCGGCGTCCTTTGCGGACGAGCTGCTGGATGGTGGGCACGCTGATGCTCCGTCGTGTGTGCGTTCAAGACGCGAAACGGGACGATGTTACTCGCCCGTCGCGCCGCCCCCGAGTTGCTCGCCTTCGTTCTCGGCCCCCGTCTCGCCGCCGAACGACGCGCCGAGCACCTCGCCCCCACCCGCGCCGCCTGCGCCCTCTCCCTCGCCGTCGCCGCCCGAGCTGGTGTCGCGCAGCCAGTCGGCCAGGTCGGCATCGGACGAGTAGAAGGGCAGCGGCTCGTAGTCGGGCGCGTCGGGCTCGATCTCGCGGTACCGCGGCATGCCCGTCCCCGCCGGGATGAGCTTGCCGATGATCACGTTCTCCTTGAGCCCGACCAGCCCGTCCTCGCGGCCCTCGATCGCGGCCTCGGTGAGCACACGGGTCGTCTCCTGGAACGACGCCGCCGACAGCCACGAGTCGGTGGCGAGCGACGCCTTCGTGATCCCCATCAGCTCGGGACGGCCCTCGGCCGGCTGCTTGCCCTCCTCGACCAGATGCCGGTTGGTGTCGGCGTACAGACGCGCGTCCACCTTCTCGCCGGGCAGGAACGGGGAGTCGCCCGGCTCGGACACGGCGACCCGGCGCAGCATCTGGCGCACGATGACCTCGACGTGCTTGTCGTGGATCGACACGCCCTGCTCCCGGTACACCTTCTGCACCTCGTCGG
>DATFXK010000279.1:0-2766 GCA_035316005.1 Acidimicrobiia bacterium
ACCGCCTCGACCCGCATGCCCATGTGGACGTCCTCGGCCTTGGCCTCCTGGATGAGGTGCATCATCCCGATGTCGGCCCCGTCGAGCAGGATCGTCGCCGACACGTAGGGGATCTCCATCCTCTGGTCGTAGAACGGCACGTTGACGACGCAGAAGGTGGTGACGGTCCCCTTGTCGCTGACCTCGACCGGCTCTTCGCCGAGCGCCACGCCGTCCGACGCGCAGGCGCCCCGGGGCGGGCAGTACACCTTGTGGCACACGGGGCAGCGCTGGCCGAGGATCTTCCCCTGCTCGATGCCCCGCAGGAACATCGTCTGCGCGTGCCCCGCGACGAAGCGGTAGCGCAGCTCGATCGGCGTGTCGATCTTCTCCACGACGTCGTCTGCGGCAGTCTCGCTCTCGGCCACCTACTGCTCCTCGGGCACGAACGCCTCGACGTCGTGGATGTCGCCGACGCGCTCCTCACGCCAGCGGGGCGTAACGCGCATGCCGGTGCGCATGCGCGACTCGTCGCCGGCGTCGACGACGTGCAGGAGCGCCGTGTCGGCGCCGTCGAGGCCGATGAGCGCCCAGGCGAACGGTCGGTCGAGCGGGTGCTTCTCGTGCGGGTGCGGCACCCACGCCCACGTGGTGACCTCGCCGTCGGGGCCGACCTCGACGAGGTCGTCGGCGGTGAGCTCCTCGCCCGTCGCAGGGTCGTACTCGGTCGGCGGGCAGATCACGTGACCGTCCTTGGCGCGGATGCCGAGGAACCGGCGGTCGCGCAGGCCGGCCATGAACCGGCCGATGATCGGGCCGACGGAGCGCGCGTACGGGTACTCGAGGATGTTGGGGGCTTCGAGGACGTCCGGCTCCGCCATCGGCCAAATGAGAACACGTTCTCGCGGAGGGTCGCAAACGGCCGTAGATTCCCGTGCCGCGGCGACGGCGGCTTTGCCGACCGTCGCCGCAGAGCCGGAGCTTGCGACGGCGACGAGGAGAATCCATGACGCTGCAGCCCGATCCCCGCGAGGTGTACGCCTTCATGGACCCGGCCGAGGACCTGGCCCGCGCCCGCAAGCACGAGCTCGTACGCGAGGTGAAGCGCCTTGTCGACCTGACCGCGCACATCGACGTGGAGCGCGCCGACCGCGACGAGCTCGGGCATCTGGCGGACGACGCCGCCGAGCTGGCCGACCGGCTCGAGCCGTTGCCGAGCCTGCTCGAGCGGGGCGGGATGGCGGCGTCGAACGGCCCACAGGGCGCGCTCCTCGAGCGCAGCGGGATCAGCGGCCGGGCGAACCCGCTGGCCCCGCCCATGCAGTGGCACCCCGACGGGGAGATACTGCGCGGCTGGGCGACGTACTCGCCGGCGTACGAAGGCCCGATCGGCCACGTGCACGGAGGGTTCGTGGCCGCCGCGTTCGACGACCTGATGGGGATGGCGCAGATGGCGTCCGGGAGCGCGGGCTACACGGGCACACTGACGGTGAAGATGCTCCGCCCGACGCCGCTCGGCAAGCGGATCGACTACGAGGCCGGCGTCGAACGCGTGGACGGCCGGAAGATCTACGTCTGGGCCCGCTCCCGCGACGCCGACACGCTCCTAGCCGAGGCGCAGATCGTGTTTATCGCGCCAAAGGATGGGCTGCCGCGGTGAGCACTGCACGGTCCAGGGTGAAAGGTGTCACGCACCGCGCAAGCACCAGAACGGCACGGCGACGCCTTCGTCGGCCTGGACGAAGAACACCTCGACTGGTGTCCCGATCTCCATGTCGTCGGGGTCGACGCCGGTGACGTTGCCCATCATGCGGGGGCCTTCTTCGAGCTCGACGATGGCAACAACGTAGGGCAGCTCGTCCCTGAAGGGCCTGGCGTGGTTCTGGCGGATCACGGTGAAAGTGTGCACGGTCCCCCGGCCCGAGCAGGTCAGCCAGTCGACGTCGCCGCCGCAGTCCTCGCACACCGCCCGCGGATAGAACTGCCGGTGGCCGCAGCTCGTGCACTCCTGGATGACCAGCTCGCCGCGCGCCGCCGCCTCCCAGTACGGCGCTGACACCGCGTCGGGCCGCGGGATCGGGCGCGTCCATTCCGTGTCGGTCACCACGTCGGGGCTCACGGGTGCTCCTTCCCGAGGATCACGGTTCCGATGGCCGACAGCCAGCCGCCCGAGCCGCACGCCAGCGCCAGGTTGCAGTCGGGCACCTGCGCCTCGCCGGCCTGGCCGCGCAGCTGCCGCACCGACTCGATCAGCAGGAAGATCCCGCGCATCCCCGGATGGCACGACGACAGGCCGCCGCCGTCGGTGTTGAGGGGCAGGTCGCCGCCCCGGCGCAGGTGACCCTCCTGCACGAACTTGCCGCCCTCGCCCTTGGGCGAGAACCCGAGGTCCTCGAGCAGCAACAACGCCGTGATCGTGAAGCTGTCGTAGAAGTTGATCGTGTCGATGTCGGCGGGCGTCAGGCCGGCCTGCTCGAACGCGATCGGCCCCGCCTTCGCAGCCGCCGTCACTGTGTAGTCCGGCATCTGGCTGATGTTCCAGTGCGTCTGGGCGCCGGCTGCGCCCAGCACATAGGCGGGCGGCTGCTTCAGGTCCTTCGCCCGCTCGGCCGTCGTCAGGATCAGCGCGCCGCCGCCGTCGGAGATCACACAGCAGTCGAGCTTGTGCAGCGGGTCGGCGATCATGCGGGAGCTCACGACGTCGTCGGCGGTGATCGGGTCGCGGTACATCGCGTTCGGGTTGAGCCCGGCGAACTCGCGCACGCCGGCGGCGATCTCGCCGAGCTG
>DATFXK010000280.1:0-4282 GCA_035316005.1 Acidimicrobiia bacterium
GTCGGTGTCTTGTCCGCGCCCACCACGACACCGGACTGGAGGACCGGCTGGCCGAGCTTCAGCAGCGTGAGCTTGTGCGCGCCGACCTCGATGCGTATCTCGTAGTCGGTGGTCCCGAGGGTCACGTCGCTCGCCTTGATCCAACCGCTGGTGCCGTTGGGGCGGATCGGGAGCAACACTTTCAGCCACCCGGGACGGGACCTCTGGTCGGTGACGAGGTACGTGCGCGGGATGTTGTACTCGGTCTTGTCCGACAGCTTCGTGACAGCCGGCGACGTTTCGACCGCGTCCTGGTAGGCCGTCAGCTCGGGGACCTTCTGTGTCGCCGTGACGAACGGCTGCGGCTTCGAGGTCGTCGTGGTGGTCGGCGCCGCCGCCCGCCTCTTGGGGACGGCCTTGGCGTCGTCACGCAGGAGCATCCATCCCGCGACGCCACCGACGGCGAGGACGGCAACGACTGCGGCCGCGATCAACGCCCGCACACGGGTGCGGTGGGTGCGGCGCGCTGCACGCTCGGAACGGGAAACCGGGGGCAAACCGGACATGAGGTGCGCACATTACCGAAGGCCCGCGAGGCGGCGGGCACCGCCCGGGGCTCAGTTAGCCGGCGTGCGTGGACTCCTGCTCGAGCAGCTGCTCGAGGGGGTCGGCGTCGGGGTTGATCGCCGCCAGGCGCAGATCGAGGAGGAAGTCGACCACCTCGGCCGCCGAGACGAGGTCGCGGCTCCGGTACTGCTCGAGTGCCGAGTCGATCATCGTCACCAGCGCCTGGCTCATCTCAGCCCCTTCTCTGTCGGCGTCTGAGTGTTCAACGTAGTCGGTCGCCGTTCCATGCCCGTGTCACGTTTGTGGCCGGGGTGTGAACGGAGTCACCACCCCTGGTCTCGGGCCGCGGCTCGGCCCGAATACTGTGAAGGCGATGCTCGCCCCCGGGGATCGCGCTGCCACGCTCCGCCTACCGGACGCAGCGACCGGTGAACCGGTCACGGATCCGTGGCGGGAGGGCCCGGTCGTGCTCGCCTTCTTCAAGACCACGTGCCCCGTCTGCCAGATGGCCGCGCCCAAGCTGCAGGCGATCGCCGAGAGCGGTGTGCGCGTCGTGGCCGTCGGCGAGGACCCACCGCCCGAGATCCGGTCGTACGCCGAGCGCCACGGGCAGAGGGTGACGACCGTGAGCGAGCCGGCTCCGTACCCGGTATCCGACGCCTTCGGGATCGACACCGTGCCCACGCTGTTCCTCGTCGACGAGGAGGGCACCGTTCGCGACGCGGTCGTGTCCTGGGATCGCGACGCCTGGAACCGGTTCGCCGTCGCTGCCGGCGGCACCGCCGTGTCCGAGGAGGGCGACGGCCTCCCGCCCTTCCGCCCCGGCTGAAACAGCCGCAACGCCTGACCCGGTCGGGTCGGCTGAACGCAAGCGAGGAGGGCGCCGGACGTCTCCCGGCGTGGCCCTTGTAGCTCCCAGAAGATGGGTTCATCCTCAGGCGCGGATGATGAAGCGGCGGTGCGCCATCGTGGTGATGACGGCTGCGCTGGCCCTCGGGCCCGGGATGGCCCACGCCTCACCGGCGCCGAGATGGCCGACGTTCGACCAGCGCCGTCTGCAGCAGATCGTCGACGTCTTCGCCACGCACGGCCTCACGGTGTGCCCCGACGAGATCCGCGGCCCAGGGGAGATCACCCGGAGCTCGGCTCAGCAGGCCATCGTGCTGTTCGCCACGACGCGCTGGCCCTCGTGCCCGCAGCACCGGGCTGCCGACGACCCGGCGTACAACGTCGACGAGGAGCGCGCGACGCACCAATTCGAGGCGTTTCTCAACCTCGACTTCTACACGTCGCAGAAGGCCTTCGACCGGGGCGTCAAGAGGTGGAAGCCACAGCTATTGCGCTGGGCGATCGTCGGGTGGTCCTGGAAACCCGTCGTCGTGGGCCTCAACGCGGGGTACCCGGACGTCGTGGAGGCCGTCCTCAAGGCAATGAGCGCGCTGCCCGGCAAGCCGAAAGTGCTCTTCGACAACAGTTGAGGCTCAGGTGCCGGCGGGCTCGAGCTCGTCGAGGCCTTGCTGGAGGGTGTTCCAGGCGAGCGTCGCGCACTTGATGCGGACCGGGAACTTGACGACGCCCTGCAGGGCCTCGAGGTCGCCGAGCCGGACGCCTTCGAGCTCTGCCGACAGGTCGGAGCCGTCGCTCTCGCCCTCGAGCTTGGACTCGTGGATCGACATCAGCGCCTTGAACGCGCGGATGAGCTTGCGCGCCTCGTCGACCGGCCTGCCCTTGACGGCCGCGCTCATCATCGACGTCGAGGCCTGGCTGATCGAGCAGCCCTGACCGCCGATCTTGACGTCGCGCACGAAGTCGGTCCCGGGATCGATGTCGAGGTACACGACGACCTCGTCGCCGCACAGCGGATTGAAGCCCTCGGCCTTGGCGGCCGGCGGCACCGGCAGCTCGCCGCGGTTCCGGGGCGCGCGGTAGTGGTCGAGGATGATCTCTCGGTAGAGGTCTTCGAGGCCGGGCATGGGGCTCCAGGATCAGATGGCGAAGAACTTCTCGGCCTTGGCCAGCGACTCGACGAGGGTATCGACATCGCTTTCGTCGTTGTACACGTACAGCGACGCGCGGGTGGTCGCGGGGACGCCGAGCACGCGCATCAGCGGCTTCGCGCAGTGGTGCGAGGCCCGTACGCACACCGCGTCCTCGTCCAGCACCTGGGCGATGTCGTGGGCGTGGATGCGGTCGAACGCGAACGAGATCGCGCCGCCACGCAGCTCGACGTCGCGCGGGCCGTGGATGTGGAGGCGGCCCTCGAAGCGCTCGTCGAGCGCCCGCAGCGCGTACTCGGTGAGCGACTTCTCGTGGGCACGCACGGCGTCCATCCCCAGCGCGCCGAGATAGTCGACCGCGGCCGTCAACCCGCTGGCCTCCACGAACGGCATCGTGCCCGCCTCGAACTTCCACGGCACCTCGTTGGGCTCGAAGCCGTCGAAGCGGACGTCGGTGATCATCTCGCCGCCGCCGAGGAACGGCGGCATCGCCTCGAGCAGCTCGGCCCGGGCCCACAGGCCGCCGATGCCGGTCGGGCCGAGCATCTTGTGGGCGGTGAAGCCGACGAAGTCGGCGTCCCACGCCTGGACGTCGACGGGCAGGTGGGGGACGGCCTGGGCGGCGTCGACGTTGACGAGGACGCCGGCGGCGTGGGCGGCGTCGGACAGGAGCCGGATGTCGTTGAGCGTGCCGAGCACGTTCGACATGGCCGTGACCGACAGCAGCTTGGCGCCGTCGAGGAGCCGGTCGAGGTCGGTGAGGTCGAGGCGGAAGTCCTCGGTGATCGGGATCCACCGCAGCTCGATCCCACGCTCTTCGGCGAGGATGTGCCACGGCACGACGTTGGCGTGGTGCTCCATGGCGGTGATGACGACGGCGTCGCCGGAACCGAGGTTCTTCCTGGCCCACGAGTGGGCGACGAGGTTCATGGCCTCGGTGATGTTCTTCGTGAACACGATCTCGTTGGTCGAGCGGGCGTTGAGCAGCCGGGCGATCTTCGCCCGGGCACCCTCGTACGCCGCCGTCGACTCCTCGGCGATCGTGTAGATCCCGCGGTGGACGTTCGCGTAGTGGTGCCGGTGGTGGTACTCCATCGCGTCGAGCACCGCGCGCGGCTTCTGCGACGACGACGCCGAGTCGAGGTACACGAGGGGCTTGCCGCTGACCTCGCGCTCGAAGATCGGGAAGTCGGTCTTGATGCGCGCGACGTCGAGGACGTCGGTCATCAGGAGACCTCCGCGGTGCGGAAGGCGTCGAACCCCTCGCGTTCGAGGCGGTCGGCGAGCTCGCGGCCGCCCGAGGCGACGATGCGCCCGCCGAGCAGGATGTGCACGGCGTCGGGCGTGAGGTGCTCGAGGATTCGCCGGTAGTGGGTGATGAGCAGGATTCCGAGCTCGGCCCGCGCCGAGCGCACCTCCTCGATGCCGCGGGCGACGACGCCCAGGGCGTCGATGTCGAGGCCGGAGTCCGTCTCGTCGAGCACGGCGAAGTCGGGCTCCATCAGGGCCATCTGCAGGATCTCGTTGCGCTTCTTCTCCCCGCCGGAGAACCCCTCGTTGAGGTACCGCTCGATGAACCGGTTGTCCATGCCCAGCCGCTTCGCCCAGTCGATCACGGCCATCCGCACCTCGAGCACCGAGAAGTCCTCGATGCCCTTGCGGGCCGACATCGCCTGCCGGAGGAAGTTGAGCACGCTGACCCCGGGGATCTCCTCGGGGTGCTGGAAGCCCAGGAACAG
>DATFXK010000281.1:0-3479 GCA_035316005.1 Acidimicrobiia bacterium
ACAGGCACGGACGACCGAGGCGGTGATGCCGGTCGAACTTCGGCTGTGTGCACGTCCGGATCGGGAACGTGCGCAGGAGGAGGTCGAGCGTCTCCCGGATGGCGTACGCATGCGCGAACGGCCCGTAGTACCGGACGCCCTTGCGCTTCGCGCCTCGCATGACCATGGCCCGGGGCCACTCCTCGTCGAGCGTCACGGCAAGGAACGGGTACGACTTGTCGTCCTTGAGGCGGACGTTGAACCGCGGCTTGTGCCGCTTGATGAGGTTGAACTCGAGGAAGAACGCCTCGACCTCGTTCCGGACCTCGATCCACTCGACCGACTCGGCCACCGCCACCATCTGGCGAGTCCGCTCCGGCATCGAGGCCGGCGGGCCGAAGTAGTTCGACAGCCGGCTGCGCAGGCCCTTGGCCTTCCCCGCGTAGATGACCCGGCCCTGGGCATCTTTGAACAAGTAGGCCCCGGGCCCGCTGGGGACGGTGCCGGGCTCCGGACGGTCGATCACTCCTCCATTCTCCCCCTTCCGGAGTGCTGGCAGAAAGAATCAGGCAATTGACATTGCTGCCATGGCGGCACGGGCGGATGATGTCCGCCATGGCATCCGAGCACCACGAGGTCGTCGTCGTGGCCTTTGACGGCCTCCAGCTCCTCGATCTCGCAGGCCCGGTGGAGGTGCTCCGTACCGCCACCCGTCTCGGGGCGTCGCCGCCGTACCGCACGGTGATCGCGACGCCCGACGGCCGGCCGGTCCGCTCCGAGAGTGGCGTGTCCGTCGGCGCCGACGTGTCGCTGGCGGACCTCTCCCGGTCCTGCGACCGGTTCGACACGCTCGTCGTCGTGGGCGGCGAGGGCACCCGGACCGTGGTGGGCGACCGACCCTTCCTCGCCGATCTCGTCGCCGTCGCCGGGCGGGCGGCGCGGATCACCTCGGTGTGCACCGGCTCGTGGGTGCTCGCCGCCGCCGGCCTGCTCGACGGCTACGAGGCGACGACGCACTGGGCGTGGTGCGACACGCTTGCCGACCGCCACGCCGGCGTGCAGGTGCGCCCCGACCGCATCTATGTCCGCGACCGTGACCGCTGGACCTCGGCGGGCGTGACCGCCGGCATCGACCTCTTCCTCGCCCTCGTGGAAGCGGATCATGGGGCCGACCTCGCCCATCAGGCCGCGGCATGGCTCGTCGTGTTCGTCCAGCGGCCCGGCGGCCAGGCGCAGTTCAGTGCGCAGCTCCGCGCCCAGCGCGCGACGACCACGTCGATCGCTGACCTCCAGGCCTGGCTCGGCGACCATCTCGACGAGGACCTCACCGTCGAAGTGCTGGCGACACGCGTGGGCATGAGCTCACGCACGTTCGCGCGCGTGTTTCGTCGCGAGACGGGCACGACACCGGCCGTGTTCATCGAAGAGCTCCGCGTCGAGGCGGCGCGCCGCCTGTTGGAGACCACGGACCTGACCGTCGCCGCCGTCGCCCGTCGCGTCGGCGTGAAGCACGCCGAGACGCTGCATCGGGCTTTTCACCGACGTCTCGGCACGACACCCGATCGCTACCGCCAGCACTTCGGCCGGCGGGCTTCCTGAAGGAGGAGCAACGTGCAGATCGCCATCGGCCTCTATCCCGGGTTCACGGCTCTCGACGCCATCGGCCCGTACAACGTGTTCACGAATGTGCCCGGCGCAGACGTGGTCCTGTGCGCCGAGAAGAAGGGCGTGCTCCCCGACGACAGCGGCCTCCTCCGCGTCGAGATGGCGCACACGTTCGACGACGTGCCCGAGCCGGACATCCTGCTCGTGCCCGGTGGGCTGGTCACGCGGGTCGTCGCCGCCGAAGGCGGCCCGATCGTCGAGTGGATCCGTGCCGCGCACGAGACCACCACGTACACGACGTCCGTGTGCACCGGCGCGCTGCTGCTCGGCGCGGCGGGCGTGCTGCAAGGCCTGCGCGCCACCACCCACTGGCTCGCCTACGACCACCTCCGCCGTTACGACGCCGAGCCCACCGAGGAACGAGTCGTGTTCGAAGGCAAGGTCGTCACCGCTGCCGGCGTCTCGGCCGGGATCGACCTCGCGCTGACGCTCGTCGACAAGCTCTACGGGGCCGAGGTCGCGCAGGCCGTCCAGCTCGGGATCGAGTACGACCCCCAGCCCCCGCACGACGCCGGCGCGCCGTCGAAGGCGCCGGCCGAGATCCGCGAGCTCGTGTCGTCGGTAATGGCCGAGGCCGAGGCGAAGCTGGCTCGCTCGAGCTAGCTCCGCGGAAGGGTCGTCAGGCGGCGAGCTCTCGCGCCGGCTCGAGCCGGGCGGGCGCCTGGCGCCCCCCGGTCGACCGCACGAGACGAACCGCCAGGGCGACCAGCAACGCGATGAGGACGGCGTTGCGGGCGGCGAGCACGAGGAGGGCGAGCGTCCCGCCGTGGATGAGCTCGGGCAGGAGCGCGAGCAACGCGACACTCAGGCCGAACACCACGAAGGCAAGACGCGTCACGAGGCGCTCGCCGTGCACGGCCGCGATCGCCGCGAACGGCAACAGCCAGAGCAGGAACTGCGGTGAGAGCAAAGGCGAGAACACGAGGAACGTGGTGATGGCGGCCATGGGCGCAAGCCCGTCGAGCACATTCGTGCCGCGCGGCTTGGCGCGCGCGGCGAGGATCCATGCTGCCGCAACCCCCGCGACCAACGCGAGCATGAGCGCGCCGCTGACCATGGCCGTCATGTCACCGACACGAAACGCGCCCTCTTCGATGCGCGGGCTCACTCCTCCGACGGTCCGCACCAGTGCGCCGACCGTGCTCTCGAACTCCCAGCCCTTCGCGCCTCGGAACGTCAGTACGTCCACCGGACCATCGACGCCTCCCCACGCCACCCACACCACGGTGCCGGCGACGCCGACGGCGATGAACGCGCCGAGCGCGCGCCAGGCGCGCCGTACGATGAGCACGGGCACAAGCACGACCGGCCAGAGCTTCGCGAAGCAGGCGACGGCGAGCGTCGCCCCACCGGCGTACTGATGTCGACGGCGCACCAGCGCGATCCCGAGAATGGCGAGGAACACCGACAAGAGATCGAGCCGGAGGTACAGGAACGGATACAGGAGGAACGGCAGTCCGAGGACGAGATACGCGATCGCGGCCCGGCGACCCCATCCCCAGGCGACGACGGCGGCGATCGCGAGGTCGACGACGAGCTGCGACCACATGAGTCGCACGGTCGTCGACCGGAAGCTGCCCCCGTCGATGGCGTCGATCGCGCCCACCATCACGGGCGGGTACTCGACGGCGAAGTCGCGGTAGGGCTGGCCCTCGTGACTCGCGATCTTGTGGAAGCGGCGGGCGTCACCGGGAAGGATGCGGTACTTGCTCGGGGCCGTGGCGTCGGACGAGAGCGCGATCGGCACGACGGCGATGCGCAACGCCGCCAGCAGCAGGAACAGGAGCAGGAAGCGCCGGCCGGACACCGCTGCCGACCTATCGGATCGCGGATGA
>DATFXK010000282.1:0-15849 GCA_035316005.1 Acidimicrobiia bacterium
GCGAGCACGTCGTTGCCGCCCGCGATGAACAGCACTGCGTAGAACGCCAGTGCGGCCACGCCGATGGCGGTCCGGACGGGCCGGTCACGGGGTCGGTCGAGCAGGTGATGCTCCTCGCGGTTCTCCTTCGTGAACCGACCTTCGAGGAACGGCCACGCGTACAGCAGCATGAACGTGATCCCGGGCAGGAGCACGCCGGAGAAGAACGGGTTCGGGATCTCGTGACCGAACGCGCGTATCTCCCATGCCGGGAACAACCGCAGGGACCCCTCGAGCCAGCCGACGTACCAGTCGGGCTGCGACCCGGCACTCACCGCCGCGGGCTGGAACGGGCCCCAGATCCAGACGGGGTTGATCTGGGCGAGGCCGCCCAGCGCCGCGCAGGCGGCGAACACGAAGAAGAACAGTCCAATGGTCTTGGCCGTGAACGTCGGCCACAGCCGCGCGCCGACGACGTTCCTCTCCTTGCGGGCCCGACCTTGGAACTGCGTGTGCTTCTGGCGGACGAGGATCGCCAGGTGCGCCCCGAGCAGCACCGCGATCGCAACCGGGACGATCAGGATGTGGATCACGAAGAACCGCGTGAGCACCTCGTCGCCGGGGAACTCGCCTCCGAAGATGAGGAAGGCGGTCCACACTCCGACGACGGGCACGGAGATCACGACCGAGTACGCGATGCGGAGGCCGGTACCCGAGAGCTGGTCGTCGGGGAGCGAGTACCCGGTGAAGCCGTTAGCGATCGCGAGGATGAGCAGCGTCACGCCGATCATCCAGTTCAGCTCGCGCGGGCGCCGGAACGCGCCGGTGAAGAAGATGCGCATCAGGTGGGCGATGATGGCGCCGACGAAGATCAGCGCCGCCCAGTGGTGGATCTGTCGCATGACGAGCCCGGCGCGCACGTCGAAGCTGATGCGCAGCACGGACTCGTACGCCTGGGACATCGAGACGCCCCGCAGCGGCGCGTAGCTCCCGTGGTAGACGACCTCCTTCGTCCCCGGCGTGAAGAAGAACGTGAGGTAGACACCGGTCAGGATCAGGATCACGAAGCAGTAGAGCGCGAGCTCGCCCAGCATGAACGACCAGTGGTCGGGGAACACCTTGTTCAGCGCGGTGCGGACGAAGCGGGCGGCGCCGAGCCGCTCGTCGAACCACCGGACGAGGCGCTTGACGATCACGTGCCGCGATCCCAGAAGCCGGGGCCGATGGGCTCGGTGTAGTCGCTGCGGGCGCGCAGCAGGCCCTCGTCGTCGACCATCAGCGGGAGCTGGGGGAGCGAACGCGTCGCCGGCCCGAAGACCGGCTCGGCGCCGTCGGGGACCGAGAACGTCGACTGGTGGCAGGGACACAGCAGCTTCCTGAACCTTTGCTGGTACAGGCCGACCGGACAGCCGGCGTGCGTGCACACCTTGGAGTACCCGACGTACCCCTCGGGCCCCCAGAGCTCCCGTCCTGGCTTCGTCACCACGTCGTGGTGCGACAGCCGGATGAGGATCGTCTGCGAGTCCTCGACGTCGACGTGCCCCTCAGGGAATACGGTGAGCGCGCCCCCGACGGAGAGCGTGTCGACTCCGACGGGCTCGCCCTGCTCGTCGACGACGAGCGACCCCCGCCGCCACTTCGTGCGGAACAGCGACTTCCCCGGGTTCGGGCCGAGGGAGCGGATCGGGAACAGCGCCGCGATGCCGATCGCGCCGGCGGCGAGCCCGAGCATCTTCAGCAGGAACCCCCGGCGCGAGAGCCAGCCCTCCCCGCGCTCGAAGTCGGCGGCGAACGCGGCGGTGTCCTCCTCGCTCGAAGGAAGCACCTCCCGCTCCTCGACGTACGGGCCCTGCGGGAGCAGGTACTTGGCGACCTGGACGAACCCGTAGCCGAGGCCACCGAGCGCGACCGCGAGCAGCGAGCCCTCGAGCTGCTCCTGACCTCCGAGCGCGAAGTACACGACGGCGAGGCCGAGCGACGCCGCGGTGGTGATCGCAAAGGCGATCGCGATGCGGTTCGTGACCTTCCGCTCTTGGACGTCGTCGTTCTCGTTCACGTCTCGTCCTCCGGCGGCGCCTCACGCATCGCGCGCGGTTCGATCCAACGGGCGATGAGCATCAGCGCGCCCAGGCCGACCAGGATCGCGACGAGGCCCTCGGTGATCGGTCCGACCAGACCCAGCGACAGGCCGCCCGGGTCCTTGGGCTTCTTGAGGTACTCGACATAGCGCACGATGGAGTTCACCTGCTGGCGCGTGAACGTCCCCGGCCCGAACACAGGCATGTTCCCCGGACCGGTGCGCACCGCCTCCGCCACCTCCACGGGCGTCGCGCCGTGGAGCGTCGGCGCGTCCCGCCCGACGCTGAGGGCGCCGCCGTTGCCCGCGGCGCTGTGGCAGGCGGCGCAGTTGTCGAGGAACAGCTGGCCACCCTCCTGCAGGTCACCGGGCGGATCGTGCACGTCGGGGATGGGTGGACCGGGCCCGAGCGACGCCACGAAGGCGACGAGGTCGTCGATCTCGCGGCGCGTGTACGGCGAGCGCTTGGTGACCGACTGCCGGTCGGGCGCCGTGTTCGGCATGCGCCCGGTCGAGAGCTGGAAGTCGGCGGAGGCGGCGCCCACGCCCTTCAGGTCGGGGCCCTGCGACGTGCCCTCGCCGTTCTGGCCGTGACACGATGCGCAACCGGTGAGGAAGAGGCGCCGGCCCCGTTCCGCGTTGCCCTCGCCCTGGCGGCGTTGGGGCTCCGTCGCGCCCGCCGTGTGCAGACCGACGGCGAGCAATCCCGCCGCGAGCAGACCGGTGAGCAGGAGCACGAGGACCCGGCGAGACATCCGCGTGGCTCCCTCGTCACCGAATGATGAAGATCGTGGTGAAGAGCCCGATCCACACGACGTCGACGAAGTGCCAGTAGTACCCGATCGAGTCGACCGCCGGGCTTCGGCGCGCGAGTGGTCCGGGACCGGTCGCGATCGCCAACGCGACGAACATGAGGAGGAGCCCCGCCGCGACGTGCAGCGCGTGGAAGCCCGTCATCAGGTAGTAGATCGAGCCGTACGAGTTCGACGAGATCTGGAAGTTCAGGGTCAGGAACTCCCGGATCTGGTTGGCGAGGAACAGCAGACCGAGCCCGAACGTGAGCAGGATCCATCGGATCATGCGGGCGCGGTCGCCGCGCTCGAGGGCCCGCACGGCGAGGATCATCGTGCCGCTGGACGCGATGAGGAACACCGTGAAGATCGCCGACAGGAGCGTCTCGAGCTCCACGCCGGGCGGCGGCCACTGCCGGGCCTCCGCCTTCAATGTGAAGTAGGCGGCGAAAAGGCCCCCGAAGAACATCAGCTCCGACGCCAGCCAGACGACGGCGCCGACCGCCAGCATGGAGGGCTGCTGCCGGGGCTGCGCCTCCGCCGCTATGCCCTCCGCCGCCACGGGCGACAGGTTGGCACACGCAAGACCGCCGGTGAAGGTTTCCCGTTACGGTGACCGGCGTGATCGCGCTGGTCGGGCTGATGGTCGCCGTCGCCGCGCCCTCGGCGCCGTCGTGGAACGTGCTCGTCACCGACTGGTCGCTCGACGTGGCCTTCCCGTTCGTCGTCGCGGCGGCGGCGCTGTACGTGATCGGGGTGCGGCGGCTCCACGCGCGCGGCCGGCCCTGGCCCGGGGGCCGGACCGCCGCCTTCCTCAGCGGCCTGGCGGTGGTCCTCGTCGCCACCGAGTCGGGGGTGGCCGCCTACGACCGGATCCTGTTCAGCCTCCACATCGTGCAGCACATCCTGCTCGGCATGGTGGCGCCGCTGCTCCTCGTGCTCGGCGCGCCGGTGACGCTGGCGCTCCAGGCGAGCGCGCGGTCTTCGCAGCGTCGCATCCTGCGCCTCCTGCACAGCGTGCCGGTGCGAGTCCTCACGCACCCGTTGGTCGCGTGGTTGCTGTTCGGTACCAGCATCGTGACGCTGTACTTCACGTCGCTGTACGAGCTGTCGTTGCGCAACGGGTGGTTCCACGTCACGACGCACGCGTACTTCGTGCTGGCGGGGTGCCTCTTCCTGGCCCACGTCGTCGGGCTCGATCCGATCCCGCACGCGCTGGGGTACGGCGCCCGGCTCCTCTACGTCGTCGTGCTGCTTCCGTTCCACACGTTCGTGGGGGTCGCGCTGCTCACGATGAACAGCGTCATCGCTTCGGGCTGGTACTCGCACGTCGAGCGCCGGTGGGGCGCCAGCCCGCTGGCCGACCAGCGCACCGGCGCCGGTCTGCTCTGGATCTCGGGTGAGCTCTTCGGGCTGCTCTGCATCGGGATCGTCGTGTACCAGTGGATGAGCGCGGAGGAGCGGGAGGCCGCTCGCCACGACCGCCGCCTCGATGCCCTCGAGGCGGCCGCCTCGCAAAGGGATCGGTAGCATCGCCGGAGCTGGGCCCGCGACCGCGAAGGGATCGTCTCCATGGAAGTCCGCATCGGTGTCGTGCACACGCCGAAGGAGCTGACGCTCGAGCTCGACGGCGGCGTCGATGAGGCCTTCAAGACCATCGACAAAGCGATCAAGGGCGGGGACACGATGGTCTGGCTCACCGACTCGAAGGGCCGACGCGTCGGTGTCGCCCTCGACAAGCTGGCCTACGTCGAGGTCGACTCGGAAGAGGGATCGAAGCGGGTCGGCTTCGGAAGCATCTGACCCGTGCGACCCGCGCCCGACCTCCTGGGGCGGCGCCTGCTGTTCTTCACCGGTAAGGGCGGGGTCGGCAAAAGCACGGTCACGGCGGCGACGGCCCTGCTCGCCGCCGACCGAGGTCAGCGGGTGCTCGTCGTCGAGGCCGACGCTAAGGGCGCCATCCCCGGGCACCTCGAGCAGCCGACCGTCGGCTTCGAGCCGCGCGAGGTGTATCCGGGTGTGTGCGCGATGGCGATGCGCACCGAGGACTCGCTCAAGGAGTATCTGAAGCTCAACCTGCGCGTCCCCGTCCTCGGCCGCCTCGGTCCGCTGGCTCGGGTGCTGGATTTCGTCGCCACGGCCGCACCGGGCGTGAAGGAGATCCTGACCGTCGGAAAAGTGTGCTGGGAGGTGCGCGAGTCGATCGAGGGCAGGGCGGACTGGGATCTTGTCGTCGTCGACGCCGCCGCCACCGGCCACATCATCGGCCAGCTCGACGCGCCCCGAGCCATCCAGGATCTCGTGTCGGTGGGCATGGTGCGCGAGCAGACGGACTGGATGGTCGAGCTGCTGTCGGACGCGTCCGTGACCGGGCTCAACATCGTCGCCACGCCCGAAGAAATGCCGGTAAACGAGACGATCGAGCTCGTGCAACGCGCGCGCGTCGAGTTGTCGGTGCCCCTCGGCGCCGTGGTCGTCAACCGGGTCCTCCCTGAGCTGTTCACACACGCCGACGAGGAGACGTTCGAGGCGTTGCGCGGCGACGACGCCGGCGCGGTGCTGACGGCGCGGGTCGGACCGGGCTCGACCGCGGTCCTCGACGCCGCCCGCCTCGCGGTGTCGCTGCGGCGAACCCGGGTCGCGCACCTGGCCGAGCTGCGCCAGTCGGTCGAGCTCCCGATGCTGTACCTGCCGTACCTGTTCGTGCGCGACCAGGGCCTCCGGGTCACGAAGATGGTCGCCGATTCCCTCGCGCAGGAGCTCGGGCTGTGACCGACGCCCAACCCCGCACCACCAGCATCGAGTCGCTGCTCGCCACGAAGGAGATCGTCGTCTTCTGCGGGTCGGGCGGCGTCGGCAAGACCTCGGTCGCGGCCGCGGCCGGTGTCGCCGCCGCGACGCGCCTCGGCGGCAAGGTGCTCGTCCTGACGATCGACCCTGCGCGCCGGCTGGCGAACGCGCTCGGGCTCGAGGGGTTCGGCAACGTCGAGAAGCAGGTGCCGGTGGAGGCGTTCAAGGCCGCGGGGGTCGAGCCCCGGGGCCAGCTCTGGGCGGCGCAGCTCGACACGAAGCGCTCGTGGGACGAGCTCGTCCTCCGTCACGCGCCCGACGAGGAGACCGCGTACCGGATCCTCGAGAACCGCCTCTACACGAACATCACGGGCCGGTTCGTCCAGAGCCACGACTACATCGCGATGGAGCGGCTCTTCGACGTGCACGCCACCGGGCGGTACGACCTCATCGTCATCGACACGCCGCCGACCCGGAACGCCATCGACTTCCTCGAAGCGCCGAGCCGCATGGCCGACTTCTTCGGCGGGCGGCTCCTGCGGTGGCTCACGATGCCGTACCGGATGGGCGGGCGGCGCGGCGCACGCGTGCTCAACGTCGCCAGCCGGCCCTTCTACCAGCTGGCGGACCGGATCCTCGGCAGCCAGTTCCTCCAGGACATCGCCGAGTTCTTCCTCAGCTTCCAGTCGATGTACGACGGGTTCGCGCAACGGGCGGCGGCCGTCGAGCGCCTCCTGCACGACCGGCGCACGACGTTCGCGGTCGTGACCACGCTCGAGGGCGCGCCCTTACGAGAAGCTCAGTTCTTCTGTGAGCAGCTCACGAAGCACGACTTCCAGCTCGGCGCCCTCGTCCTCAACAAGACGCTGCCTGACTACCTCCTGTCGCCCGACGGCCTCCGCGCGGCCGACGTCCTGTCGGCCGAAGCGGGACCGATCGCCGAGGAGCTCGCCGCCACCGGCGTCGCCGACCTGGCCGATGCGCCGCGGACTGCGCGCGTGCTCCGCACGATCGGCGAGTCGTTCAAGAACTTTGCCGTCGTCGCGACACGGGAGGCGGAGCTCAAGACCGAGCTCGGCCGGGTACCCGAGGTGGTGGCCAACGTGCCGAACTTCGAGGTCGACATCTACGACGTCGCCGGCCTGGCGCGCATCGGCGACGCCCTCTTCGCGGGCTGACCCACGCCATAGCATCGCGGCGACGGCGACAGGAGATATTCAGATGGCGCTCGGGTTCGAGCTGGCGCGTACGAACACTGCGATCGGGGGTGCGACCCTCGCGCACGCCCGCCGGCTCATGGCGTCGTGGCAGGTGCTGGCGGACCTGTGCTTCGCCGACCTCCTCTTCCTCGCCCCGGTCCACGGGGAGGAGGGTCACCGGTTCGTGGTGCTCGGCCAGGTGCGTCCCACCACCGACCAGACCTTGTACACGAACGACATGGTCGGCACCGTGGTCGGGGAGATCGAACGGCCGCTCATCAGCCGGGCGTGGCGGGACGGGGAGATCGTCGAGGGGGAGACCAAGGCGCTGGCCTCGACGGAGCGGGCACGGATCAAGTGCATCCCCGTGCGCTGCGAAGGCACCTTGATCGGGCTGGTCACGCGCGAGACCCCGCTCACGTTCGGCCGGCGTCCGGGCTCACTCGAACGCCAGTATTCCGAGGTTTTCGAGCGCTTCGCGCGCATGATCGCCGAAGGCAGCTTTCCCTTCCCCCGCGACGAGGTCGAGTTCGAGGACGCGCCGCGCGTCGCCGACGGGGTCATCATCCTGGACGGCGACGCGCAGATCAGCTTCGCGAGCCCCAACGCGATCAGCTCGTTGCACCGGATGGGCATCCACGCGTACGCGTCGGGGCAGCGGCTGGCCGAGATCGGGTTCGACCAGGACGCGGTCGACGCCGCCCTGCGGGCTCGCCTTCCGGTCACCGAGGAGGTCGAGCGGGGCGACGTGTCGATCCTGATTCGAGCCATCCCGCTGCTCGAGTCGGGCGAGGCGGTCGGCGCGGTGCTGCTGATGCGGGACGTGACGGACCTCCGGCGACGCGACCGCATGCTGCTCTCGAAGGACGCCACGATTCGCGAGATCCACCACCGGGTGAAGAACAACCTGCAGACGATCGCGGCGCTGCTCCGCCTGCAGGGGCGCCGCCTCGACTCGGAGGAGGCGCAGGATGCGATCGAGGAGTCGGAGCGTCGCATCCGGTCGATTGCCATCGTGCACGAGACGTTGTCGCGCGACGCCGGTGACGTCGTGCCGTTCCGGGACGTCGTCAAGCCGCTCGTGCGATCGGTCGAGGACAGCGTCTCGACGCCGGACGTGAAGCTGCGCTTCGAGGTCGAGGGAGACGCCGGCACCCTGCGCGGCGACGTTGCCACGGCACTGGCCGTCGTGCTCAACGAGCTCATGCAGAACGCCGTCGATCATGCCTTCCCCCGCGACGGCGCCGACCCGAGCGAGGGGAGCGTGCTCGTGCGGCTCACGCGCCTCGACCACGAGCTGGTGGTCGAAGTGATCGACGACGGCATCGGGCTCCCGGCCGGGTTCACGATCGAGTCGTCGAAGGGTCTCGGGCTGTCGATCGTGCAGGCGCTCGTGAACGGTGAACTCGGCGGTTCGATGGAGCTGGGGCCGTCGACGCGCGGGGCGAGCGGAACGCACGTCCGCCTACGGGTGCCGCTGGCGCAGAGCGCGCCCGTCGAGCTGTGAGCAGCGCGGTGGTGGCCGAGGTGGAGCTAGCTGGCGGCGCGACGCTGCTTCGCGAGCCAGGCCTTGCGCAGCTTGCGGCGTTCCTCTTCGGTCGTGCCGCCCCAGACGCCCGCCTCCTGGTTGGTGGCGAGCGCGAACTCGAGACACTCGTCGTTCACGTCGCAGGCGGTGCAGATTCGCCTGGCCGTCTCGATCTGCTCGAGGGCGGGGCCGGTGCTGCCGATCGGGAAGAAGATGTCGGGGTCGGAATCGCGGCACGCGGAGCGACCGCGCCACGCGTCCACGTCCCAGTCGTGGGTCCTGATCCAAGTGAGCGCCACGAAGCCTCCGGTACTCGTGGTCGTCATGCGTCCTCGTGCGAGAGTGGCACCACATGCGCTCGTGCGCACGTTCACAAGCATCCTCGGGCTGCCCACCTCGAGGTAGTCCCGCAGGGTATTGACCGCTGCACGAGCGCGCAAGGGGCAATCTCCGATTGCCTGGAGGCCTGACCTGCGCTTCCGCGAAGGACGACCGTGACGGTGCCGCGCGTCCTCGCGCACCGGGGTGCCACGGCGGTGGCGCCCGAGAACACCGTCGAGGCCTTCGTGGCCGCCGGCGCGCTCGGCGCCGACGGCGTCGAGCTCGACGTGCACCGGACGGCCGACGGCGGACTGGTCGTCCACCACGACGCCGACGCCCGGGGCGTGGGCGTGCTCGCGGAGCGCACGGAGGCCGAGATCCGCGCCGCCCGTCCGGAGATTCCCACGCTCGACGAGGCGTTCGAGGCGTGCGCCGGCCTGCTCGTGAACGTCGAGGTGAAGAACCTGCCCGGCGATGCCGACTACGACCCCGCCGAGAGCGTCGCCGCGGGCGTGGTCGAGCTCCTGGACCGGCGGGGCCGGCAGGACGACGTGCTCGTGTCGTCGTTCAACCTCGAGTCCGTCGACCGCGTTCGCGAGATCGACGCCTCGATCCCGACCGGGTTCCTCATGCTCGTCGGCATGGACCCCGTCGACGCGGTCGACGTCGCGTACGCGCACGGGCACGGCGCCGTCCATCCCGACGTGCGCGCGCTCGTCGGCGACGCCGCTACCGCAACGATCACCCGCGCGCACGAGGTCGGCATGACGGTGAACGTGTGGACGGTGAACGACGAGGACGAGTTACGACGCCTCGCCGCCGCCGGCGTCGACTCCGTCATCACTGACGTGCCCGACGTCGCCCGGCGGGTGCTCGCCGGGTGAGTGTCACGGCATGACGATGGTGAGCGCGTCGGGCATCCACGAGATCGACAGGTGCTCGGTGTCGCCGAGGTAGTCGCCGTCGACCTGCCACGGGAACGGGCCGTATCCGACGACGGAGAGCGACCGGACGTCGCCCCGTTGGACCACGTTCGGATGGTGCATCAGGCGCTCCCCGCCGTTCAGCGCGGCGGCGGCGCCGCCGACGATCGTCGACACGTCGATCGAGCGGAAGAAGGTCACGGTGAGCGGCACGTCGAGACCGGCGTGGGGAGCGAGCATCAGCGGCCGCTTGCCGAGGTAGGCCCACGGTCGTTGGTTCGAGACGATCGTGAAGGCGGAGTCGCCCAGCCGCTCTCCGTCCTCTAACTCCACTCGGAACCGGGGCCGGCGGTGGTCGTAGCGGCGCAACCAGGTGTCGATCGTGGCGGCGACGAAGAGTGGATGGGTGCCGTACCGCTTCAGGAACGAGCGCCGCTCGACCCGGGCGATGACGGCGGCGTCCAAGCCGAGGCCGGCATGGAAGAGGAAGCGCCGCCCCTCGGCGACGCCGAGCCCGATGCGCTTGAAGCTGCGCCGGGCCAGCGAGTCGACCAGTCGCTCGGCGGCCCGGACCGGGTCGTACGCGACGTCGATGCTGCGGGCGAACACGTTGGTGGATCCGCCCGGCAGGGGCGCGAGCGCGGTGGCGGTGCCCGCGAGCCCGTCGGCGGCCTCGCTGAGCGTCCCGTCGCCGCCGAGCACGACGACGACGTCCATGCGGTCGAGGGCGGCGCCGCGGGCGATGCGGGCGGCGTGCCCGCGGCGTGACGTCTCCGCTACCTCGAGCTTGTGGTCCGCGCCCAGCGCGCGTTGGACGAGGACACGCCGGCGCGCCGTCACCGCCGTCGCGGTCTCGTTGACGATCAGCAGGAGGCGCACGGCGTGGCACCGTACCCGCGCGTACGATCCGGCCGTGGCACGAGCCGCGCCTCGTCAGCCCCGCGCGCTGGCCGCGCTCACGGAAGAGGTCGTCGCCTGTCGTGCGTGCCCGCGTCTCGTCGAGTGGCGTGAGCGCGTCGCGCGCGAGAAGCGCGCCGCGTTTCGTGACGAGCCGTACTGGGGCCGTCCCGTTCCCGGCTTCGGCGATCCGCGGGCTCGGCTGCTCGTCGTCGGGCTGGCGCCGGCCGCCCATGGGGGGAACCGCACGGGCCGCATCTTCACCGGCGACCGCTCGGGTGACTGGCTGTTCGGGGCGCTCCACCGGACGGGCTACGCCAACCAGCCGACGTCCGTCACCGCCGACGACGGGCTCGAACTGCACGACGCGTACGTCGCCGCCGCCGTTCGCTGTGCCCCGCCCGCGAACAAGCCGACGCCCGCCGAACGCGATCGGTGTCTGCCGTACCTGGTGCGTGAGCTGGAGTTGCTCGATCGGGTGCGGGTCGTCGTCGTGCTCGGGCAGTTCGCATACGACGCCACCGCGCGGGTCCTCGCCACGCGCGGATCGCCGCTCCCGTCACCCCGCCCGCGCTTCGGTCACGGGGTCGAGGCCGAGTCGGAGCGGGCGGTCGTGCTCTGCTGCTACCACCCGAGTCAGCAGAACACGTTCACGGGCAAGCTCACCGAGTCCATGCTCGACGCCGTGTTCGCCCGGGCTCGCGCGATCTCGGGCTGTTAAGCGAGGAGTGCGATCAACTCGCCCGTCGCGTAGGCGATCGCGATCGAGCCGAGTACGACTGCAACCGCGAGCCGTAGGCCGCGCTCCGAGGATCGGATCGCGAGGTGCGCCCCCAACTGCGCGCCGGGAATCACTGCGATCGCCAGCGGGATCGCGAACGCCCAGTCGATGTTGCCGAGCAGGGCGTGGGTGATCGTGCCCGGCACGGCGAGTGCACCGACGCAGACGAGTGACGTAGCCACCGCCTCCTTCACGCTGAGTCGGACCCAGGTCGCGAAGGCCGGGACCATGAGGACGCCGCCGCCGATGCCCAGGAGGCCGCTCAAGCCTCCGGCCGCCACTCCGATCAACCCGAGCCGCCACGCCTCGACCCGGCGGTGCGGGGGCCACGACCGGTCCGGGTCGCGCTCGTGGGCGTACAGGAGGTCTGACGCCGGGGCCGTGAGGTCACCGACCGGATCCTCGACCTCGATCGGGTTCTGTGCGCGGGCCGGAACCGCACTCGGCGCCCGGCCCATGCGAAGGGCGGTGAACGCCAGCAAACCCGCGGTGGCGATCATGAGGAGATGCCCGTTGCCGGGGACGGCGCCGGCGAGGAGTGCGCCGCCCACGGTTGCGAGGAGGCCGGCAGCGAGCGTCCACGCCGCCACCCGCCGCACGATCAGGCCCTCGCGGCGGTAGCGGAGTGAGCCGCTGACGGCGGACGGAATGATCGACGGGAGAGTCGACCCGACGGCCTCCAGCGGCGTCGCACCCAAGGCCCGAATCGCCGGCGTGGACACCACCGCGCCGCCGACCCCGAACATGCCCGACAGGACGCCGGTCGCGAAGCCGGCGACCAGCGTCAGGATCGTGCTCCACGGTTCGGACACTGACGAAGGGTACTTCGGTACCCCCGACGACTAGCCTTCCGCGCGATGGCGACCGACGCGAACCTCCGCGGCGTCTACGTCCCGATCATCACGCCGTTCGCCGAGGACGGATCCGTGGCGGTCGACGCGCTCGAGCGCCTGTGCCATGGGTACCTCGATGCGGGCGCCGCCGGCATCGTCGCCCTCGGTACGACGGGCGAATCGACCGCGCTCGACGCCGACGAGAAGCATGCGGTCATTGACGCCTGCTCGCGCGTGTGCGCCAAGCGCTCGGCGCAGCTGATCGTCGGCGCCGGCACCAACAACACGCGCACGACACGCCAGGCGGTGAAGGAGCTCGCGGGCACGCCGGCGCTCGTGGCGACATTGATCGTCGTCCCGTACTACGTGCGCCCCTCGGAGGCCGGCATCGTCGGGCACCTCCGGTCGGCGGCCGAGGTCAGTCCGGTCCCGCTCGTCGTCTACAACATCCCCGCCCGCACCGGGCGGAACCTGAGCGCGCAGAACGTGCACGATCTGGCGCGCACACCGAACTTCGCCGGTGTGAAGCACGCCCCCGCCTCCCTCGACGACGACACGCTGGAGCTCCTGCGCAGGACGAACGACGTCGACGGGTTCGCGGTGCTCGGCGGTACCGACACGTTCCTGTTCCCGCTCGTGCTGATGGGCGGCGCCGGCACGATCTGCGCCAGCGCCCACGTCTGCACGGAGCGGTTCGTTGCCATGATCGAGTGCGGACTGGCGGGCAAGGTCGACGAGGGGCGTGGCCATGCCGAGGCGCTGCTCCCGGTCACCTGGGCGCTGTTCGCCGAGCCGAACCCGGCGGTGTTCAAGGGAGTGCTGCACGCCCAGGGTCGCATCCCCACCGCCGACGTCCGGCTGCCGCTGCTGAACGCGGCCCCCGACTCTGTCCGGCGGGCTCTGGACGCGATCGCCGCCGCGTCGTGACCCGCCGCGTCTCGATCCTCCTGCTCGCCGCGGGCGGGTGGACGCTCTTCGTCTGGGTCACCCGCCTCTTCAACATGGCGGGCGAGGACCGCTCAGCAGGCTTCTTCGTCGTGCACGGGCTCCTGGCCATCATCTCCATCGCCTTCGGCCTCGCCCTCGGCGTCGTCGGGTGGAAGGCCCTGCGGGCCCGCTCCGGCTGAGACCTTGGTCACATTCGATACGAGACGGATGCGTTTCGTATCGGGCCGCGTTGGTACCCGGAGTACGCCACCCCTCGTCTCGAAAGGCCGGCGCATGGGCGACAAGGTGCATCAGCAGCGGTGGTGGATCCTGGCGGTCCTCTGCCTCAGCCTCCTCATCATCGTTGTCGACAACTCGATCCTGAACGTTGCGCTGCCAACCCTCGCGAGGCCCGAGAGCCAGGGCGGGCTCGACGCCACTACGAGCCAGCTGCAGTGGATGGTCGACGCGTACACGCTCGTGTTCGCGGGGCTGCTGCTGACGGCCGGCAGCCTCGGTGACCGTTTCGGCCGGCGGGGCGCGCTGCAGGTCGGGCTGTCCGTGTTCGGGCTCGGATCGCTGCTGTCGGCGATGTCGTCCTCGCCCGGTCAGCTCATCGCCGCCCGAGCCCTCATGGGGGTCGGTGGGGCGTTCATCATGCCGGGCACGCTCTCTCTGATCACCAACGTCTTCGAGGGGAAGGAGCGCGGCCGCGCCATCGCCATCTGGGCCGGTGTGGCCGGGCTCGCTGTCGCGATCGGTCCGGTGACGGGCGGCTTCCTGCTCGAGCACTTCTACTGGGGATCGATCTTCCTCGTGAACCTGCCGATCGTCGCCGTCGCGCTCGGGGCCGGCGTGCTGATCATGCCGACGTCCAAGGACCCGACGGCGCCGAAGCTCGACCTCGTCGGTGCCGCGCTCTCGATCGCCGGTCTCGTCTCGCTCGTCTACGCGTTCATCGAGGCGCCGACGGAGGGTTGGAGCGACACGAAGATCGTGGGCGCGCTGGGCATCGCCGCGGTGCTGCTGGTGACGTTCTTCGTTTGGGAGCGCCGCAGCACACACCCGATGCTGGATTTGAACTTCTTCAAGAACCCGCGGTTCACGAGCGCGAGCGCGAGCATCTCGATCCTCTTCTTCGCGATGTTCGGCACGATCTTCCTGCTGACGCAGTACTTCCAGTTCGTGCTGGGTTACTCGCCGCTCCAAGCCGGCGTGCGTCTGCTCCCGCTGGCGGTGACGATGATGGTCGTCGCCCCCCTCAGCGCCCGGGTCGTCGAGCGGATCGGGACCAAGATCGTCGTCGGGACCGGGTTGTTCCTCGCTTCGCTGGGCGTCCTGTCCTTCGTGCAGTTCGACGTGTCGACGGGGTACGAAAACATCTTCTGGCGTCTGATCCTGATGGCGATCGGCTTGGGCCTCACGATGGCACCGGCGACGGAATCGATCATGGGCTCGTTGCCGCTGGCGAAGGCGGGGGTGGGCTCGGCCGTGAACGACACGACGCGTCAGGTCGGCGGCGCCTTGGGCGTCGCGATCATCGGCAGCGTGCTCGCATCCACGTACGGCTCCAAGGTCGGTGACGCCGTCGCCGGGCAGCCGCTCCCGAGGGGCGTGGCGAACGATGCCAAGAACTCGCTGGGCTTCGCGCTCGGCGCGGCAAGCCGTTTGGGCGGCCCGGCGGGCCAGGCGCTGGCGGATACGGCCCGCACGGCCTTCGTCGACGGCATGCACCAGGGCTACCTGGTCGGCGCGGCAGTGCTGTTCCTCGGCGCCATCGCGGCGCTGATCTGGCTCCCGGCCCGGGCCCGCCGTCCGGTCGAGGCTCTCGAGGCCCAGTACGAGGCCGAGCACCCCGCGCCCGCTTCGGTGTCCGCGGATGGGCAGCCGGTGCCGGTGGACGCGCCCGCCGGTGTCGAGCCCGCCTACGTGCCCGTCGAACCACCGGAGCGGACGTGAGCGACACCGCCGTCGACGAGGCGGGCGCGCCCGAGCGCCCGCGGGGCCGGCCCCGTTCGGCGATCGCCGACGAGGCGATCCGTGAGGCGGCCGTCGACCTGTTCGCCGAGCGCGGGTTCGAGGGCTTCAGCGTCGAGGACGTCGCCGATCGCGCCGGCGTGAGCAAGGCGACCGTTTACCGGCGCTACCCGTCGAAGGTCGATCTCATCGTCGAGGCCGCCGGCTGCCTTGTTGCCGACGAGATCACGTTCCCCGACTCCGGCAAGCTGCGCGACGACCTGCGCGGCCTGGCGCGCTCGCTGGTGGAGCACAAGACCAGCCCTGCCGGACGGGTGATGCCGGTGATGACGTTCGAGCGGAACCGGTACCCCGAGCTGGATGCCGGCTTCCGGCGGTACGTCGCCGACCGCAAGGCGCGGACGCGGAAGCTGCTGCAACGGGCCATCGATCGTGGCGAGCTTCCGCCCGGTACGGATCTCGCGCTGATGAGCAGCATGCTCGTCGGGCCCATCTTCCACCGTGCCATGATCACGCAGGAGCCGTTGAACGACGCGTTCGTCGACGCGCTCGTCGATGCGTTGCTGCGCGGGTTCGGCGCCGAGGTCTAGCTGGCGGCGTCGGCGGCCTGCTCGCCCAGGCCGTCGAAGGCGGCGGCGAGCAGCTGCTGCTGCTCGCGCTCGTGGATCGTCTGACTCCCGGTGGCAGGGCTGGCGCTCGCCTCGCGGGCGACGTGGCGAAGCTCGGCCCGGTCGCGCAGCGCACGGGCGAGCCGGGCGTGCACGAAGTTCCAGCCGCCCATGTTGGCCGGCTCCTCCTGCACCCACCACACTTCCCGGGCGTTCGG
>DATFXK010000283.1:0-12818 GCA_035316005.1 Acidimicrobiia bacterium
GCCGGGAAGCCGCCCCAGCTCGTCGACCAGGCTCTGGACCGGCCCTTCGAAGGGGGACGCCACCTCCGGTCAGCCGAGCGCGCCGCCGAGGCTGCCGAGGTCCAGGCCCCCCGTGACCGAGCCCATCCGCTCGGCTTGCAGCTCCTGCGCCCGTCGCATCGCCTCGCCGACGGCGGCGACGACGAGGTCCTCGAGCATCTCGACGTCGTCCGGGTCGACGACGTCGGGCGAGATCCGCACCGCCTGGACGTCGCCGGCGCCGGTGACGACGGCGGTCACCTTCCCGCCGCCGGCGGACCCTTCGACGAGGGCGGTGGCCAGCTCGTCCTGCGCCGCGGCCATGTCGGCCTGCATCTTCTGCACCTGGCGCATCATCTGGTTGAGCTGCTTCTGGTTCGCCACGTTCGCCTTGCTCCTGCGTGTCGCTCCTGCGTGCCCGGCAGCTGCCACCCGCCGGCGCCGCCGAGCGTCACTCGTGCTGGCGTTCTTCGACGACGGTGGCGCCCAACGACTCGGTGAGCATGCTCGTCGGGCTCGTCGACTCTACTCCCGGCGGGGTCGCAGCCTCGTCCGGCTCCATGACGACGTCGTCGTGCTCCTCCTCGGGCGGGGCCGGCGCCGAGGGGGACGACGATGGCTCGCCGCTGAACCCCTCGTGCTCGACGAGGTTGAACCGCAAGCTCGCTCCGACGTGGCGCGACAGCGCCTCCCGGATCGTGTCGGCTTCCCGCCGGAACCGCGGACGCGCCGCTTCGATCAGGCGGGGCGACACGCCGAAGGTCACGACGTCCCCATCGACGGACAGGGGCTGCGCCTCTTGGACGGCGCTGCGCGTCGCGACCGGCAACTCGGGGAGCACGGTCGCCCACGCCAGGATGACATCGTCGACGGCGACGGACGTCGCGGCCGCGGCCGCGTCCGCGTCCCGGGGCTCGACCGACTTGGTGTCGCTCGTGGCGGCCGGTGCGGGCTCCGACGCGTCGACTGGCGCATCCTCCGCGGTGTCGGCGGGCGCAGACGCGGCTTCCGGCCGGCGCTTGCGGAGCGCGCCGACGGTGACGCCCGGCGCGCGCGATGCCGGCTCCCTGGCGGACTCGGAGCGGGCGCTGGCACCGCCCGCGTCGCTCCCTCCGGCCACGGTCTGCTCCAGCTTCTCGATGCGCTCCATCACGGTCTGGATGGGCGGCCCGACCTCCCGGCGCGTGAGCCGGATCAGCGCGATCTCGAGCACCAGGCGCGGATCGGCGGCGTCGGTGCCGCGCATGTCGACCACCGCCTGGCCAAGCGTCTCGAGCACGCGTACGAGCGTGGTGTTGCCGAGCGTCTGGCCCAGCTCGTCGAGCCGGCGCTGCTCGTCCTCGGGCGCGTCGACGCGCACCTGACCGCCGCTGGCGTTCAGAAGGAAGGCGTCCCGCACCGAGCGCAGCACGTCCTCGGCGATGCGGCGCGGCTCATGGCCGGCGTCGAGCAGCGCGCCGACCGCGATCAGGACGCCGGCCGAGTCCTGGGCGGCCACGGCATCGAGCACCGCGGCCCGCAGATCGAAGGGCGTGCCTCCGAACAGGTCGGAGACGGCGTCGGCGTCGAGGCGGCCGGTGCCGTGGGCGAGCGCCTGGTCGAGCAACGACAGTGCGTCGCGCGCCGAGCCGCCGGCCGCGCGGGCGATCACCGCCAGCGCGGCGGAATCGGTGTCGATGCCCTCCTGGGCGAGCACGTCGGCCAGGAGCGTCTCGAGCTCGTCCGCCGAGAACAACGTGAACTCGAGGTGCTGGGTCCGGGACCGGATGGTCGGCAAGACCTTCTCCGGGTTGGTGGTGGCCAGCACGAACACGACGTGCTCGGGCGGCTCCTCCAGCGTCTTGAGCAGCGCGTTCGACGCGGCCGCGCTCAGCATCTGCACCTCGTCGACGAGGTACACCTTGCGCTTCGAGGTCGCGCCCAGCCCGAGGTGCACGGAGTCGGTGAGGTCGCGGATGTTGTCCACGCTGTTGTTGGAGGCGGCGTCGAGCTCGAACAGGTCGAGGAACCGACCCTCGGCGATGGCGACGCAGTTCTCGCAGACGCCGCACGGCTCGCCGTCGGCACCCAGGTTCAGGCAGTTCAGCGCCTTGGCCAGGATGCGGGCGGTGGTCGTCTTCCCCGTGCCGCGAGGCCCGGAGAACAGGTAGGCGTGGCCGACCCGGCCCTCCCGCACGGCGTTCCGCAGCGCCGCCGTCACGTGCTCCTGGCCGACCAGCCCGCCGAAGGTCTGGGGGCGGTGCTTCCGGTAGAGGGACTGGTACGCCATCGATTGGGACTCTACCGAGCGCAGTACCCTGCGACGTGAGAAGCCTTCCAACGCGGGAGGTTCGGCGTGAGCGACATCGAATACCTCCCGGGCACGGCGCTCATCGTCGTCGACGTCCAGAACGACTTCGCCGACCCCAACGGCAACCTCTACGTCGAGGGCGGCGAGGACGTCGTCCCCCTCGTCAACCGCGAGATCGACCGGGCGCAGGCGGCCGGTGTCCCCGTCGTCTACACGAAGGACTGGCACCCGCCCGACACTCCGCACTTCGCGAAGTTCGGCGGCAAGTGGCCGGTCCACTGCGTCCGTGACACCTGGGGCGCCGAGTTCCACCCCGACCTGAAGGTCGCCGGCGAGACCATCCGCAAGGCGACCGGCCCCGAGGACGGCTACTCGGGATTCAGCATGACGCACCTGCCGACGGGCGAGCGGCGCGAGACGGGGCTCGAGCAGTACCTGCGCGACCGCGGCGTCGGACACGTCGTAATCGCCGGCCTCGCCACCGACTACTGCGTGAAGGAGACCGGCCTCGACGCGGTGGAGATGGGGTTCGACACCGAGGTGATCACCGACGCGACCCGGCCCGTCGAAGTCGAGCCGGGCGACGGCGAGCGCGCCCTCGACGACCTCGAGCAGGCCGGCGTCAGGCTCGTCTGAGACGGCGACTCGCCCATGAGCCAGGTGGACGACCCGCACGCCGCCCTGTTCGTCGACCTCTACGAGCTGACGATGTCGGCGAGCTACGCCGCGCACGACCTCGACCAGCCGGCCACCTTCGACCTGTTCGCACGGCATCTCCCGCCCGGGCGCGGCTATCTCGTCTCGTGCGGACTGGATCCCGCGCTCGACTACCTCGAGCGGCTCCGCTTCGACGCCGCCGCGCTCGACTATCTGCGATCACTCGACCTGTTCGACGAGTCGTTCCTCTCGCTGCTCTCGACGTTGCGGTTCACCGGCGAGGTGCGCGCGGTCCCGGAAGGCGAGCTGGTGTTCCCCAACGAGCCGATCCTCCAGGTGACGGCGCCGCTCGTCGAGGCGCAGTTGGTCGAGACGTTCCTGCTCAACTGCATCGGCTACCAGACGATGATCGCGACGAAGGCGGCGCGCGTCGCGACCGCGAGCGGGGGGCGCACGTTCGTGGACTTCTCGCCCCGGCGCGACCACGGCACCGACGCAGCGATCAAGACGGCGCGCGCGTCGCACGTGGGAGGCGCGGCGGGGACGTCGCTCGTGCTCGCCGGCCAGGAGTACGGCCTCGAGCTGAGTGGCACGATGGCCCACTCGTACGTGATGCGCTTCGACAACCAGGCCGACGCCTTCCTCACGTACGCGCGCGACTTCCCCGGCCGGGCCATCTTCCTGATCGACACGTACGACACGGAGCAGGGCGCCCGCACCGTCGTCGAGGTCGCCGCGAAGCTCGAGCCCGAGCTGCGGCCGCGCGGGGTCCGACTCGACTCCGGCGACATCGACCGGCTGTCGCGTTCGGTGCGCGCCATCCTCGACGAGGGAGGCCTGGAGGACGTGCTGATCTTCGCATCTGGCGACCTCGACGAGTACCGAATCGCGGAGCTGACGTCCGCGGGCGCGCCGATCGACGCCTTCGGCGTCGGGACACAACTGGGGACGAGCGGCGACGCGCCGCACGTACCAGTCGTGTACAAGCTCGTCGAGGACGCGAGCGGCCCGAAGGTGAAGCTGTCGACCGACAAGGTGACGCTCCCGGGCCGCAAGCAGGTGTTCCGGTTGACCGGCGACGGCGGGGCCCTGCACTCCGACGTGCTCGCGCTCGAGGGCGAGACCATCGCCGACGGACGCCCGGTCCTCCGGCCCGTGATGCGCAACGGGCGGCGCCTCGAGCCAGCCGAGCCGCTCGACGCGCTGCGCGACCGCTGCCGCGCCGCCGTCGCCGCGCTCCCCGAGCGTCTTCGCTCCCTCACGCCCGATCCGCCTCCCTACGAGGTCCGCACGTCACCGGAGCTCGACGCGCTCGTCCGCCGCCTGCACGAAGGCCTGGGCGCGCCGTGAGCGCCGACGACGGGTTCCGCCACAAGGTGCGCGCCGCCCTCGCGGCGCGCCTCACGCCCCGTCATGCCGGAGACGCGTTCACGGTGCTCGGCGCGGGCAGCGACGACCTCGAGGCGGGTCGGGCGTACCTGCGTGCGCTCGCCGACGGCGGGTGGGCGGTGCCGACGTGGCCGAAGGAGTACGGCGGCCTCGGCGCGACGCCGGCGGAGGCGGCGATCGTCGCCCAGGAGCTGGCGCGCTTCGATGTCCCCGACCTGTACCCGTACGTCATCGGCCTGGCGATCGCGGGACCGACGCTCGTCACGCACGCGACAGCGGAGCAGTGCGCGCGCTGGCTCCCGGCCATCCGGACCGGCGACGAGATCTGGTGCCAGCTGTTCTCGGAGCCCGACGCGGGATCGGACCTCGCCTCGCTCGCCACCCGGGCCGAACGCGACGGCGACCAGTGGCGCGTCACCGGCGCCAAGGTGTGGAGCAGCCGGGCGCACTACTCACAGCGCGGCCTGCTCCTCGCCCGGACCGACCCGGACGCGCCGAAGCACGCCGGCATCACCGCCTTCGCGCTCGACATGCAGGCGCCCGGCGTCACGGTCAGCCCGCTGCGCCAGATGAACGGCGACACGCACTTCAGCGAGGTCCACTTCGACCGTGCAGCCGTCTCCGACGTCGACCGCATCGACGCGCCGGGGAACGGATGGCGCGTCGCCCGCACCGCGCTCGCCCACGAGCGGGGCGCCGGCGCCGTCGGGGGCGGGGGCTGGGGCGCCGATCTGAAGGACCGGCTCGTCGACCTGGTCCGGCGGCGGGGCGCGGCCGCCGACCCGCTCGTGCGCCAGCGGTTGGCGGCGGCGGTCATCGAATTGGAGGTGGCGCGCCTGACGGCGCGCCGGGCCCGCGATACCGCCCGTGCCGGCCGGGCGCCGGGACCGGAGGGCTCGGGGTCGAAGCTGCGGGGCAGCGCCGGGCTCAAGGTCGCGGCGACGCTCGCCCTCGACGTCCTCGGCCCCGACGGGATCGCCGGCGTCGACGGCGACGACGAGTGGCGGACGCTGTTCCTGACGAGCCCATCGATCTCGATCCGGGGCGGCACCGACGAGATCCAGCGCAACATCGTGGGCGAGCGCGTGCTGGGGCTCCCGGCCGAGCCGCGCGCCGACGTCGACGTGCCGTTCTCCGAGCTGCCTCGCACGATCCGGCGCGGGGAGCAGTGACCGCGACCGACCCCGCCGCGCTCCTACACGACGTGACCCGGCACGGCTCGCCCACCGACCGGTCGCTCCTCGTCGACTTCCAACCGCTCGACCCGAGCAATCGACCCGCGCCCTTCAAGAGGTACGTCGGTCTCGAGACGACGCCGCTGCCGACCGACCTCGGCGACTCGGGCGGGGCAGCGGAGCTCGACGTCAACACGATCGCGCGTCTGCTGTTCTTCACCGCCGGTGTGACCCGGGCAAGCTCGTCGCGGGCGTTCGAGGAGCGCACGTACTTCCGAACCGCGATGTCGGCCGGGAACCTGCACCCGGTCGAGGTGTACGTCGTGTGCGCCGGCGTCGAGGGAATCGCCGATGGCGTGCACCATTTCGCGCCGCTCGAGTTCGGGCTCACGACGCTGCGCGAGGGCAGTCTCGCCGGCGACGCGCAGTGCACGCTGGTGTTCACCGGGATCCCGTGGCGGACGGCGTGGAAGTACGGCGAGCGCGGCTTCCGGCACCTCTACTGGGACGCGGGCACCATGCTGGCGAACCTGCTCGCCGTCGCCGGCGCCGACGGGCTCGACGTCCGGATGTGGACCGGTTTCGTCGACGATGACGTGGCGCGCCTGGTCGGCGTCGACGGGATCACCGAGTTCCCGCTCACGCTCGTCTCCGTCGGCGCGTCGGAGCCGCCGACCGTGCCCGGCGATCTGCCGTCCCTCCACGACGAGGTCGAGCCCATCTCGCCGCACCCGATCGCGTTCCCGCTGCTCGTCGACGCCCAGCGCGCCGGCTCCCTGGCCGGTGCGGCCGGGGTGGAGGAATGGCGGGCCCACGGCGTCGAAGGGAGCCCGGCCCGCGATGTGATCGGTCCGCCGCCGGCGAGCGCCGTCGGCGCGATCGAGGAGGTGATCCTGCAGCGCGGCTCGACGCGCATCATGCGGCCGGAGACGGCGCCGGCGGCGCTCCTGCAGTGGGGAATGGCCTACGCGGGCCGGCCGGTGCCGGCCGACTTCGTCACACCCGGCGCCACGCTGCTCGAGCACAACCTCTCGGTGCACGGCATCGAGGGCGTCGACCCCGGCGCGTACCGCTGGCGTGACGGCGATCTCGATCTAGTGCGGCCGGGTCAGTTCCGGGAGATCACGCAGCAGCTGTGCCTCGACCAGCCACTCGGCGGCGACTCGGCGTACACGGCGTTTCACTGCGTGCGCCTCGACACGGTGCTCGGCGCCATCGGCGCCCGCGGCTACCGGGTGGCGCAGCTCGAGGCGGGGATCGCGTCGGGACGGCTCTCGCTGGCGGCGTTCACGCTCGGCGCCGGCGCGACCGGGCTCACGTTCTTCGACGAGCCGGTGCGGCGGTTCTTCGTCACCCGGGCGTCGTGCATGCTCGTGACGTCGGTGGGCATCCCCGAGTACCGCAACGCGCCGGGCGGGCGTCCCGGCACGGTCACGGAGCTCACGCACTACGGCGACCTCATGCAGCGCCTCTCCCTGCAACTGCACCGCGGCCGCCGCTGATCGCGCAAGCGGTTGCTACCCTCGCGCCGCGGACCGTGCTAGGCGGGGAGCCCGTGGTGCCCTGTACCCCCAATCCACGTACGGGGGGCTGAATCCCCGCCCGAGGCCCGGCCGCCGCACGGCAGCGGCCCGCGCGTGACGTTGAGGGTCGGGTCCTGCGCAACGGGATCTCGCGAACCGAGTCAGGTCCGGAAGGAAGCAGCTCTCAGCGAGCCCTCCCGTGTGCCGCAGGCACACCTGGCCCGAGCCACCGCGAGCAAGTGCACCGGGCGGCGTCGGGGTCGACGGCGGGTGCACGGTCCGCTCTCCATATCCGGAGGGATGCGAGAGCGGCCGAATCGGCACGCTTGGAAAGCGTGTGTGGGGCAACTCACCGTGGGTTCGAATCCCACTCCCTCCGCCGAGACGACCCGTACGCTGCGCGCCGTGGATCACGAACGGCTCGACGAGCTCATGGGCGTCGCGCTCGACGAGGCGCGCGCCGCCGCCGAGCACGGAGACGTCCCGATCGGCGCCGTGGTCGCGCGGGTCGACGGAGGCGAGGTCGTCGCCCGCCGGCACAACGAACGCGAGCTCGACGGCGACCCGACCGCGCACGCCGAGGTCCTCGCCCTGCGCGACGCGGCCAAGGCGACCGGCTCGTGGCGGCTCGACGGGCACGTGCTCGTGGTCACGCTTGAGCCGTGCCCCATGTGCGCGGGCGCGGCCATCGCGGGGCGCATTGCCATGGTTGCGTTCGGGGCCCGGGACCCGAAGGCGGGCGCGCTCGGCAGCCTCTACAACATGGCGGCGGACCCTCGCCTCAACCACGAAGCGACGGTCGTCGACGGTGTGCGCGCCGACGAATGCGGCGACCTCCTCACCGCGTTCTTCGAAGCCCGGCGCGGTTGACCGTCACACCGGCGCGCCTCCACTGTGACGGGTCATCGCAGACAGGGCGGAGAAGGGGGCGGTGACATGCCGCCGGTGACGTACTTCGTGAGGATGGTCGCCAAGGAAGGCAAGGCCGACGAGGTGCTGGAGCTCCTGTTGGTGAACCCGCGACGGATCGAGGCGGGGGAACCCGGCAACCTCGCCTTCGGCGTGCATCGGTCCATGGACAACCCGAACGAGTTCTGGCTCTACGAGACGTGGGAGAGCGAGGATGCAGTCGCAGCGCACGAGAGCGGCGACGAGTTCCGCCGCTACAAGGAGGCGCTCCGCCCCCTGGTAGAGCCCGACGTGTTGTTCGGCAACGCCGAGCCTCTCAAGGTGCTCGGGTACGGCCCGCTCCCGGACGGCCGCTGACAGTCAGACCGGGTCGACGATCTCCTCGCCCACCAGCCGGGTCACGGGCGCCTCGAGCACCTGGCCGTGCCGGCGCAGCTCGTCGACGGCCGGGACGGGCTCGGGATCGGCGAACACGCGCTCGTCCGAATAGTCGGCCGGACGGCCGGTGGCGTCGATGGCCCACCAGGACGCCTCGAGCGCGATGCCGTTCGGGTCGGTGAAGTACACCGAGCGCACGAACCCGTGGTCGACCACCTCGGTGCACTCGCACCCGGCGTCGAGCAGCCGCTCACGCAGGTCGAGGAGCGCCCGCTCGTCGGGCAGGTTGAACGACAGGTGGTCGAACTGGATGGTCTGCGACGGCGGCGCCCCCGCCGGCTTGGCGAAGGTGCCGATCCCGTCGATCTCGAAGAACGCCACCGTGTTCTGGGGCCCGATCTCGAAGAAGTAGTGGCGCATGGGCCCGGCCCTCGTGGTCGCCACGACCCGCATTCCGAGCACCCCGGCATAGAAGCGGACGGTGGCGTCCATGTCGGGGGTGACGAGCGCCAGATGGTTGACCCCTCGCCATCGTGGGGTCTCCGATGCCGCCATGGGTGTCTCCTTTCGGGCTGGCCGCTGGGGGGCATCTCGTACACTGCCCCGCCGGAGGGATGCGAGAGCGGCCGAATCGGATGGTCTCGAAAACCATTGTGCCTCCGGGCACCGTGGGTTCAAATCCCACTCCCTCCGCCATCTTCCGGGATTTTCCGGGCCCTCCTTTCGACGGGAGCGGAAGAACCAGTAAAGATGTGCGCCACGAGAGCGGCGGAGGAGGGGTACTCATGGCTCTCGCGATCCTGCTGGGAGGCTTCATCGGGCTACTCGTCGCCGGGGGGGTTCTGGTCGCGGGCACGATCAGGCACGCTCGGCGAGAAGAGGACGAGATGAACCGGGCCTTCGCCGAGGTACGCGGCGCGGCCCACGATCCTGCGAACGACTCACCGTCCTGGTCGTCGATCGACATGGAATCGCTTCGGGAGGTGGGCTACGACGTCGACCGGTCCGACCCGTACGCCACCCTGACCGGGGAGATCAGCTGGAGCGAGTCGACGCTGGCGGACGGACACGCGCCGCTGGAGGACGAACACGCACTGCTGGCGGACGAACACGCACCGCTGGCGGACGTGGTTCCCGAGTCGGTGATGTTCGCCGAGCCCGCCGAGGAGATCGCCGAACCGCTCACCGTGGCGGAGCCGGTCGCGGTGGCGGAGCCGGTCACGATCGCCGAGCCGGTCACGATCGCCGAGCCGGTCGCGGTGCCCGAGCCGGTATCGGCGCGCGCCGCGCCGGCGCCCGTGCGCGAAGACCAGCCGGTCGTGTGGCGCGCGCCGGCGCAGTCGCAGGTGATCATCCTCGCCGTCTCGCTGCGCGCCTTGGCGGACGCCGCGGCCGCGACCGTGACGCAAGAGGCATGGGAGCGGTTCGACGAGGCGTACGCGCAGGTTCGTGGCCGGTACCAGAACGGCGACGGCGCTCGCCGGTCGTCGTCCATCGACGTCCACGGGCACGAGCGGCGGTCGTCGAACGGGCCGACGGACCGATGGGCGCCGAGGCGGAACCGGCCCTCGCGGCCCGGCGGGCCGGGGCACATCTCCTGGCGGGCGCGCTGACGCCCGGTCAGTAGCGCGCCTCGCCGGCCCAGAACACGGACGACCCCGGGAGCGCGTCCGGACCGCGGTCGAGGTCGATCGCGATCACCGTGTCGAGTTGGTCGAGCGCGTCGTCGAGTAGCCCCCGGACCGTCAGCACGTCGTCGCGCTGACTGACGTCCACCGGTTCGCCGCCCGCGAGCAGGCGCCCGCCGGTGGCGCGACTGTCGAGGAACCCGAGCCGGATCTCACCGTCGGCGGGCCACGAGAAGCAGTGCAGGTACAACCGACTCGGTGTACAGGTGATCACCCCGTAGGCGTGCGCCAGCCACGGGCTGCCCGTCGTGCGGTAGGGGATGGCACGCGACCGATCACCGATGGAAGAGCTCGGAGCAGATCGTCCGCGCCCTGGTCGTGTGCGCCGCCGGCGCCGGCAACCTGTTGCTCAACGTCGGGCCGAAGGGGGACGGCTCGCTCCCGGAGCCGGCCGTGAGGCTGCTCGATGCCGTCGGCGACTGGTTGGCCGTGAACGGGGCCTCGATCTACCAGAGGGTCGCGACGTCGCCGTATCTCGTGAGCAGCTCGCGCAGCTGCGCAGGTGTCGTTCATCGTCATGCAGGCTTCCCACCGACCGAACGGTGGCAGGACTCTGATCGACCGCTCCGGTGTCGAGAAGTCGCCCGGGATCCCCGAGCGGTCGTTGATCAAGATGCCGGGCTGGAGCTCCGCGCCATGGCCTCGAGCTCGAGGGAGCCCCACGCCTCGCCCGAGTGCGGCCAGAACCCGTCGTAAGTACAGCCCGACTCGCAGGCCGACGGACCGGAAGGCGTCGACCCACTCGGCGACGAGGTCCCGCTCCGCCGGCGTGTTCGTCGCCTTGAAGTGATCGCGTCGGTCACGCCGGGGTCAGCCGACGCCTTCGCGCAGGCCGAGGCGAGCGAAGATCTCGCGCGTCGCCGTCGACCGGTTGAGCGTGTAGAAGTGCAGGCCGGGCGCGCCCCTGTCGAGCAGCGCCTGGCACAGCTTCGTGGCCTCGGCGATGCCTACCTCCCGCACCGCCTCCTTGTCGTCGCCGACGGCGTAGAGCTTGTCGGCGAGCCACTGGGGGAACTCGGAGCCTTGGAGTTGCGCCATGCGCGTGATCGACCGCAGGTTCGTGGCCGGCATGATGCCGGGCAGCACGGGTTTGTCGACACCGTTGGCGCGCAGCCCCGCGACGAGGTCGAAGTAGTGCTCGGCCTCGAAGAAGAACTGTGTGATCGCGAAGTCGGCCTTCTCCAGCTTGCGCGCCGTCCAGTACCTGTCGCTCTCGCGGGTGGGCGACTTCGGGTGCGGCTCGGGGTGGGCGGCGACGCCGACCGCGAAGTCCCCGATCTCGCGCACCAGCTCGACGAGCTCGACCGCGTACTGCAGCTCGCCGGGCGGCAGGTCGAGGTCGGCGGGCGGGTCGCCACCGAGGCACAGGACGTTCTCGATCCCGGCGTCGCGGTAGCGGGTGACGATGTCGACGAGCTCAGCCCTCGTGTGGGCCGCACACGTGAGGTGCGCCATCGCCGTCATCGTGGTCGTGCGCAGGATGTCGACCACGATGTCGTGCGTCCGCTCGCGCGTGGTGCCGCCGGCGCCGTAGGTGACCGACACGTAGGAAGGCGCGAGGCTCTCGAGCTCGACGAGCGTGGTGCGCAGCGTCTCTTCCATCTCGGGCGTGCGAGGGGGGAAGAACTCGAACGAGAAGCTGAGGCCCCGCCGCAGGATGTCACTGATCTTGGCCATTGGCGCCAGAGCGTAGGGGGCTGGTGTAGTGCAGGCGAACGAGATGGGGCTGTCGTGAAGTTCCGCATCGATCAACACATCCCGGCGCCGCTGGCGGCCGTCGAGGCCGCCCTGCTCGATCGCGACTTCATCGCCGCCACGGCAAATCTCCCGAAGCTCGGCGCGCCCGAGGTGCTCGAGAGCTCCCGCGACGGCGACCGCGCCCACCAGCGCGTCCGCTACCGGTTCACAGCTCAGCTGTCGGGTGCGGTGACGCGCGTCGTCGACCCCGGCAAGCTCACCTGGGTCGACGACGCCGGCTACGACCTGACGACGCACACGAGCCGGCATCGCATCCTGCCCGACAACTACGCCGACCGCCTCCAGGCGTCCTACGACGTGACGCTCGAGCCGTTGGGCGACAGCACGCGCCGGCTCGTCACCGGCGAGCTCACCGTGCACGTCCCGCTCGTCGGCGGACGGGTCGAGCGCGCCATCGTCGACGGCCTCGAGGAGCACGCCAACGCCGAGGCCGAGCTCCTCGGGCAGTGGATCGCCGGACGCAGCTAGCGGCGAAACCCTCGGAAGGCGCGCAGGCGGAGCGAGTTCGTCACGACGAACACGCTCGAGAAGCCCATCGCCGCCGCCGCGATGACCGGGTTCAGGAGCCCGACGGCCGCGAGCGGGATGGCGGCGACGTTGTACGCGAACGCCCAGAAGAGATTGCCCTTGATCGTCTTGAGGGTCCGGCGGGAGAGAGCGATCGCGTCGGCGGCCGCGCGCAGGTCGCCCGAGACGAGCGTGAGGTCGCTGGCCTCGATGGCGACGTCGGTGCCGGTGCCGATGGCGATGCCGAGATCGGACTGCGCGAGAGCCGGGGCGTCGTTCACGCCGTCGCCGACCACCGCGACCCGGCGTCCGTGCACCTGGAGGTCGCGCACGACGTCCACCTTCTGACCGGGCAGCACGCCCGCGATCACCCGATCGATGCCGACCGTTTGCGCCACGGCCCCGGCTGCCTCCTGACGGTCGCCGGTGACCATGACCGTCTCGAGGCCGAGGTCGTGCAGCTCCGCGACCGCCTCCCTCGACGCCGGCTTCACCGTGTCGGCCACGACGAACGCGCCCCGCACGC
>DATFXK010000284.1:0-4416 GCA_035316005.1 Acidimicrobiia bacterium
GTAGCCCAGCTCGCGTGCGCGCTCCTCGGTGTACCCGGCGAACGCGACCTCGGGATGGCAGTAGATCCCCCACGGGACCTTCTCGTAGTCGACCGGCGTCGCCTCCTCGCCGAGGATCGTCTTGATGGCGACGATCGCCTCCGCGAACCCGACGTGCGCGAGCTGGGGCGCGTCGACGACGTCGCCGACGGCGTAGACGCCCGGCACGGACGTCCGCATGAGGTTGTCGACGCGGATGAAGCCCCGCTCGTCGATCTCGACACCTGAACGCTCGAGGTTGATGCCGTCCGAGCGGGGCTGGCGACCGATGCTCACGACGACCTTGTCGACGACGACCTGCTGGGAGCCTTCGGGCGTGTCGTAGCTGACCGTCAGCTCGCGCGCGCCGTCGATGCCGGTCACTCGGACGTTCGTGTGCAGGCTCACTCCCCGCTTCCGGAAGGACCGGGCCACCACGTCGGCGGCCTCGCCGTCGACGCCGGGAAGGATGCGGGGCAACGCCTCGACCAGGGTGACGTCGCTGCCGATGTCGCTCAACAGCGACGCGAACTCGCAGCCGATCGCGCCGGCGCCGATGATCAGCACTCGGCCCGGCACCTCGTCGAGCATCAACACGTGGTCGGAGTTGAGGATGCGGTCGCCGTCGAAGTCGAGCCCGGGGAGCGGCCGCGGCAGGGAGCCCGTCGCGAGGATCAGCCCCGCGCCCTGCAGCTCCGAGCCGTCCGATACGCGCACGTGACGCGCGCCGGCGTCGATGATCGAGCCCGTCCCCGGCACGACGGTCACGTTCCGGTTCCGCAGCAGCCCTTCGAGGCCGCGGGTGAGCCGGTCGACGACCTGCTGCTTGCGCGTCTGGCTGGTGCGGAGGTCGAGCGTCGGCTGCTGGCCGGCGTCGACACCGAACTCCTTGGCGCCCGACACCGTCCGCAGCACTTCGGCGGTCTGGAGGAGCTCCTTGGCCGGGATGCAGCCCCGGTGCAGGCAGGTGCCGCCGACCCGTTGGTTCTCGATCAGCGCGACGCGCAGGTCCGCCGACGCGCCGTACAGCGCGGCGGCGTATCCGCCCGGTCCTCCTCCGAGGACGACGACGTCGAACTGCTCGGCCAGGATGGCCACCCCCTTCGCTCACCGATTTGAGGTGTAGAGGTCATTCTTCCAGGTTCGGGTCCCGTTCTCGGCGCTCGTCGCGACGGGTGCCTCAGCGGGCGAGGAGGATCTGGATCGCGCCCGCGGCGAGGATGGCGAGGCCGGTGATGGCGGCCAGGAGGATCAGGGTACGGGTGCTCATGGCTACGACGTCCGCGGTCGGCGCACGAGCAGCGATCCTCGCGCCCGTCGGTGGGCGGCGCCGAACCGGCTCCCCCGGGACCGAGCGGTTACGCTGTCCCGTCGATCCCGGGACCGCTCCGCCCGTCGGGTCGTTCCAGGCAATCGCAGGAATCGATGGCACAACGCGCACAGCGGTCGTTCGAAGCGGCCAAGAAGGCCGTCCCGGAGGGCACGTTCGCGGTCGGGCTCGGTCTCGCCGTCACCGGGATCGCCACGTACGGGTTCTTCGTTGCGTGCGCCCGCGGCCTCAGCGAGAAGGACTACGCGGCCGTCATCGGCGGGCTGTGGCCGCTCGTGTTCGTCGTCGCGCCGGGTTGCTTCCTGCCGCTCGAGCAAGAAGTGGGACGCGCGCTCGCGCACCGCCGCGCGATCGGCATCGGCGGTGGCCCCGTCGTGCGCCGGGCCGCGATCGCCGCGCTGTGGGGCACCCTCGGCCTCCTCGTGATCACGGCGATCTTCAGCGGCGTGCTCCGCGAGAACCTGTTCAAGGGCGTCAGCGGGCTCGTCCTCTGCTTCGCGATCGCGCTCGTCACGTACGCCATCCAGCACCTCACGCGCGGGACGCTGTCGGGGAACGGGCGCTTCGGCCCGTACGGCGTCATCCTCGGCGCCGAGGGCTGCATCCGACTCCTCCCGGCCGCGATCCTCTGGGTCGCCGGCGTCACCAATCCCGTCGCCTACGGGCTGTGCCTGGCGATCCCGCCCGCGCTCGCGAGTGCGCTCGCGCTGCGCGGCCAGCACGGGCTCGTCCAGCCCGGGCCCCAGGCACCGTGGTCGGAGGTCTCGACCAACCTCGGCTACCTGCTGAGCGGATCCGTCCTGGCCCAGGGTCTGAGCTACGCGCCGATCCTGGTCGCCACCGTCCTCGCCACCGACGCCCAGCACGCCGAGGTGGCCGCGTTCGTGTCGGGATTCTTCCTGGCTCGCGTGCCGATCATCCTGTTCCAGGCGGTGCAGGCGGCGCTGCTCCCCAAGCTGGCGCGCCTGGCGGGCGCCGGCGAGCACGAGGACTTCCGCAACGGCTTGCGCAAGCTGGTGCTGATCGTCGTCGGCGTCGGCGTGATCGGCGTGATCGGCGCTCTCGTGCTCGGCCCGTGGGCCGTGCAGCTCTTCTTCGACAAGCCCATCAGCCGCAGCGAGCTGGCGATGCTCGCAGCCGGGAGCGGAGCGTTCATCCTGGCCCTCACGCTGGCGCAGGCGTTGATCGCGTTGATGGGTCACGCCAAGGCGACGGCGTCGTGGGCGATCGGCATCGCGATCGGGGCGATCTCGCTGGTGGCGCTGTCCATCGCCGATGTGGAGCTGTTCCTCCGGGTCGAGATCAGCTTCCTCGTCGCCTGCCTCGGTTGTGCGGCGGTGATGGCGGTGCTGCTCGTGCGGCAGATGCGCGCCGGCGTCCCGGCCGAGAGCGTCGAGCGGCTCTTGGAGGGCATCGAGCACGAGCCGCTCGAGATCTGACTCCGTGGCGCCGTCGCTGCGGCTCGCCGTCGACGGCACGCCGCTCCTGGGGCAGCCGACTGGGGTCGGCGAAGTCGCCTACGGGCTCCTCGACACCCTCGCCGGACGGGACGACGTCGACCTCGTCGCGTACGCGCTGACGTTCCGGGGCCGCCACCGCCTCGCCGATCGGATCCCCGCCGGCGTCCGTCCCGCGATGCGCCCCATCCCCGCCCGTCTCGTCCGCGCTCTGTGGCTGCGCACCGACGTGCCGCACGTCGAGCGCTGGACCGGTCCCGTCGACGTCGTGCACGCCACGTTCATCGGTCCGCCGGCCCGCAGCCCCGTCGTCGTCACGATCCACGACCTGACGTTCGTGCGCTTCCCCGAGCTGTGCACGCCCGACACGCTGCAGTACGGCCGTCTCGTCCGGCGCGCGCTCGACCGCGGGGCCGTCGTGCACGCGACGAGCGAGTTCGTCGCCGATGAGGTGCGCGAGCACTTCGGGATCGACGACGCGCGGATCGCGCAGATCCCACTCGGCGTGCGCCCGAGCAGCGGCGGCGACCCGCAGCGCGGACGGGCACTCGCGGGCGCGGCGCGCTACGTGGTCGCGCTGGGCACGGTCGAGCCGCGCAAGAACCTGCCCGTGCTCGTCCGCGCCTTCGACGAGGTCGCGGCGCGCGACCCCGAGCTGCGGCTCGTCGTCGCCGGCGCCGACGGCTGGGGCGCGGAGGAGTTCCGGGCGACGTGGGAAGCGGCGAGGCACGCCGACCGGGTCGTGCGGCTCGGCTACGTGAGCGACACCGAGCGCCGCGACCTGCTCGCCGGCGCCCGCGTGCTCGCGTACCCCTCGATATACGAGGGCTTCGGGCTGTCGCCGCTCGAGGCCATGGGCGCGGGCGTGCCGGTCGTCGCCGCCCGCGCCGGCGCCCTGCCCGAGACGCTCGGCGACGCCGCAGTGCTGGTAGACCCGGCGGGCGTCGACGCCCTCGCCGACGCGCTCGACCGCGTGGTGCACGACGACGAGCTGCGGCGGGACCTCGTCGCCAAGGGCTGCCGGCGGGTCGAGCGGTACAGCTGGCCGCAGATCGCGCCCCGGTTCGTCGAGCTGTACCGGTCGTTGACGTGAAGGCGACCGTCACCGGCAGCAGCGGGTTCGTCGGCCGCCATCTCGTCCCCTACCTCCGCGCCTGCGGCGACGACGTCGTCACGATCGACCACAGCGGCATCCCGCCCGTCGACGTCACCGACGCCGCCGAGGTCCGGGCCGTGCTCCAGGCGGCGCGTCCCGACGCCGTGTACCACCTCGCAGCCCTGAGCCACGTCGGGAGGTCGTGGGACGCGCCCGAGACGGTGTTCCGGGTGAACGCCCTGGGCGCGCTCAACGTCCTGCGGGCGTGCGCCGACACCGGCGTCGGCCGCGTGCTCGTCGCCGGCAGCGCCGACGTCTACGGCGCCGTTGCCGAGGAGGACCTGCCACTCACGGAGGGCGCGCCCATCCGGCCAATCACGCCGTACGGCGCGAGCAAGGCCGCCGCCGACGTTCTCGCGCTGCAGGCCTTTCTCGGGGACGGAGTGCCGACGCTGCGGGTGCGCGCCTTCAATCACACGGGTCCCGGGCAGAGCGCGTCGATGCTCGTGCCGGGC
>DATFXK010000285.1:0-10719 GCA_035316005.1 Acidimicrobiia bacterium
CGCGCACGATCGACTCGGCCCGGCCGACGACGTCCAGCGCCAGCGACGGCGCGAAGACCCGGTCTGCTTCGCGCAGGGCGCGCAGCGCCTCGAGCGTGACGTGCTCGGGATCGCCGGGGCCCACACCCACCCCGACCAACGCCGGTGCCATCCCATCCCCGTGGGACGCTTGTCCCGTCGCCGCAGCCGGTCTCCTGGCTCCCGGATCTCCGCTCGCCCTCGCCTTCCCGGACTCGCCGGTGGCGCTTCGAGGGGTCGCTCCCCGGTCACAGTGGCGGGACCGCGCCGGACTCCCACCGGCTTCCCGTACACCGCGGCCCGCGGAGCATAACCGCCGGGTGCCGGTCCGGCGAGAGGCTCAGGTCGCGGCGGTCGCGACGAAGCGCTCGGCCATCCGCGGGTCGGACGCCAGATGCAGGTGCAGGTAGCTGGCGAGGAGGCGCGGGGACGCATATCCGGCCCGCGTCGCGCCGTTGGGGCCGGACATCGAGAGTGCGTCACCGGGTGGGTCGAGCTCCGAGTAGTGGAACTCGTGGCCACGCAGCTCGGTGCCGGCGGGCGCGACAGGGGTGTCGCTGTCGACGCGCGCCGTCCGGTAGCCGAGGGTGAGGCGATCACTCATGCGGCCCTCGGCCGCGAGCGCGCCGCACAGCAGGTGCCCGTCGAGCGAGCGGCTCAGCCACAGCAGGCCGCCGCACTCGGCCCAGACCACGAGGCCGCGAGCGACGCGCTCGCGCACGTCGGAGAGCAACGGTCGGTTGGCGGCGAGCTCCTCGACGAACACCTCGGGGAATCCGCCGCCGGCGTACACGGCGTCGACGCCGTCGGGCAGAGCTTGATCGCGGCGCGGGTCGAACGGGACGAGCTCGGCGCCCGCCTGCTCGAGCAGCTCGAGGTTGTCCGGGTAGGTGAAGCTGAACGCAGGACCGCCGGCGACGGCGACGCGAGCGGCGGCCGTCGGGTGCGCGGCGGGCGGATCCCCGGGCGCGAGTCGGGACGCGGCCCGGGCGACGCCGAGGATCGAGTCGAGGTCGCACGACGCCGCCACCTCGACGGCTAGGCGGTCGAGCGACGCCTCCACCGTGTCGCGCTGCTCGACGACCGGCACCAGCCCGAGGTGGCGGTCGCGCCAGGCGAGCTCATCGGCGCGAGCGACCGCGCCCAGCACGGGGAGGCCGAGCGGTGCCAGCGCGTCGCGCAGCATCGCCTCGTGCGCGGGGCTGCCGACCCGGTTCAGCACGACCCCGGCCATGCGCACCGACGGGTCGAACGTCGCGAAGCCGTGCACGAGCGCGGCGACCGAGCCGCTCATCGCCGACGCGTCGACGACCAGCACCACCGGCGCGTCGAGCAGGCGAGCGACGTGTGCCGTGCTCGCCGGATTGCCGGGCTCGGCCGCCCCGTCGAACAGCCCCATCACGCCCTCGACCACCAGCACGTCGGCGCCGTGGGCCGCCCGGGCGGCGAGGGGCGCGATCCGGTCCTCGCCGCAGATCCAGGCGTCCAGGTTGCGGGCCGCCCGCCCGGTGGCGAGGGCGTGGTAGCCGGGGTCGATGAAGTCGGGGCCGACCTTCGCGGGCGCCACACGCATCCCGCGCCGGTGCAGCGCCGCCATCAGGCCGGTGGCGATCGTGGTCTTGCCGACACCCGAGTGCGTCCCGGCGACGACGACGCGCGGCCCGAGCCCGCCCATCAGAACTCGATGCCCTTCTTGCCCTTGATGCCGCGGTCGTAGGCGTGCTTCACCTTGCGCATCTCGGTCACGGTGTCGGCGAGATCGACGAGCTCGTCCGCGGCGTCGCGCCCGGTGATCACGACGTTCGTCCCCTCGGCCCGGCCGCGGATCCCGGCCACGACCTCGTCGACCGGCACCCACCCGTATTTCACCGCGTAGGTCAGCTCGTCGAGGATCAGGAGGTCGTACTCGCCCGACGACAACTTCGCCGCTGTGACCTCCCACGCGTGCCGCCCCTTCGCCGCCGTCTCGTCGAGATCGGTCGACTCCCACGTGAACCCGTCGCCGAGGGTGTGCCACTCGATGTCGAGGTGATCGGCGAGCTTGCGCTCACCCGTCTTCCACTTTCCGCCCTTCACGAACTGGACGACACCGACATGCCATCCCCGCGCCCAACCGCGCGCCATCACGCCGAACGCGGCCGACGACTTGCCCTTCCCGTGCCCGGTGTTGAGAAGGACGATCGACTCGCCGCGCGCCACGAGCCGGAGGGTACGCCCGCTGTCCAGCCCCGCGGCGACGGCGGCTCTGCCGCCGCGCCGCAGGAGCCCGAGCTTGCGAGGGCAGTTCAAGCCCACGGGCGTGACACGACCGCGCTGGCTATTGTGAGCGGCGCAGCGCAGGGAACGCCGGTGTGAGTCCGGGGCTGTCCCGCAACTGTGACCGGGGAGCGAACCCCACCCGACGGCCACGGCCCTTCGGGGTTGGAAGGCCGGGGCGAGCGTCGATCCGGAGCCAGGAGACCTGCCTGCCCGAGAACCCTCGGGAAGACGCGGAGACGTCGTGGAACTCCAGCTTCGGTCTCGATCTGAAGCGGGTCGCAATCTCTCGGTTTTGGTGTGGCGCTTCAACCGCCCGCTACGGGTGGCGGCGTCGGCGCCCCACGGGGGTGGCCTGGCCACCCGGCGCTGGATCGTGAACGCGCAGGTGCCGTCGTCGTACGCGCGCCGCGACCCCGATCACCACCTCCGGAAGCTCGCCGTGTCGCTCGGCCTCCCCGGCCACGGTGTGGGCATGCTCACCGCCGCCGACGTGCGTTCGTTCGTCACGACGGTCGACGAGGGCGTCGAGGTCGTCGCCACCGTCGGGCTCGGCGAGCCCGAGTGGGCGGCGGCCGCGCCCCGCGCCGAGCCGCGGGTCCCGGTCCGTCTGGCGGGGACGATCAACGTGGTCGCCCTGCTGCCGACCCGGCTCTCGGACGCCGCCCTCGTCAACGCGATCGCGACCGCGACCGAGGCCAAGGCGCAGGCGCTCTTCGAGCTCGGCATCCCGGGCACCGGGACCGCCACCGACGCCGTGTGCATCGCCACTCCGATCGACGGGCGGGCGGAGCCGTTCGGCGGGCCCCGCTCCCGCTGGGGCTCCCGGCTCGCCCGGGCCGTCCGCGACGCGGTGCGACAGGGCGCGCCGGCGTGATCGCGCTCGTGCTCGGCGGCGCGCGGTCGGGCAAGTCCGGCCACGCCGAGCACGTCGCGGCCTCGTTCCCCGAGCCGGTGACCTACGTGGCCACCGTATGTGTCGACGGCGACGACGACCTCGCGGCGCGGGTCGCCGCGCACCGCGCCCGCCGCCCGGCGACCTGGACGACGATCGAGAGCGGACCCGACCTGCCGGCGGTGCTGCGCGCGGCCACCGGGACGGTCCTCCTCGACGCGCTCGGGCCGTGGCTCGCCGCCGCGCCCGAGCTCACCGTCGACGCCGGCGCCTTGTGCGACGCCCTCACCACGCGCGCCGGCGACACCGTGGTCGTGTCAGAGGAGGTCGGCCTGGGCGTGCATCCGGCGACCTCCGCCGGCCGGCGGTTCCGGGACGCGCTCGGCGAGCTCAACCAGGCGGTGGCCGCGATCGCCGACGACGTCGTGCTCGTCGTGGCCGGCCGCGCGCTGCGCCTCGAGGCCGCCGGCTGATGCGGCGCGCCCTCGCGTTCCTGACTCCGTTGTTCGGCGCAGCCGAGCCGCGCTCCGACACGCTGGGCTGGTTCCCGCTCGCGGGCGCCGCGCTCGGGCTCGTCGTCGGCGCGGTGTGGTGGGGCGCGGAGCGGGTGTGGCCGGCGGCGGTGGCGGCGGCGATCGTCGTCATCGTTGACCTCGCGCTCACCGGGCTGCTCCATGTGGACGGGCTGGCAGACGCCGCCGACGGGCTGCTCCCGCACCTCGACCGGGCGCGCCGGCTCGAGGTGATGGCGACCCCGGACGTCGGTGCGTTCGGTGTCGCCACCGTGACCGGCGTGCTGCTCCTGCGGTGGACGGCGCTCGCGGTGACGGCGCCGTCGCCGCTGCTGCTCGGCGGGCTGTGGTGCGCGTCGCGCACGGCGATGGCGGTCACGGCGCGCACGGTCCCGTACGCGCGGACGGACGGGCTCGCGAGCGCGTTTCTCGGCGGTCGGGCGATGACGACCGCCGCGGTCGGCGCCGTGCTCGCGCTCGCGCTCGCCTTCGCGGGGCCGGGCGTGTCGGGGGTCGCCGCCGTCGCAGGCGTCGTGGTGGGCGCGGCCGCGGTCGTCGTGCTGGCGTGGCGGCGCATCGGCGGGTTCACCGGCGACGTGCTCGGCGCCGCCGGCGTCGTCGGCGAGACGACCGGGCTCCTCGTGGCGGCGGCCCGATGGTGAGCCGGTCACTCGGCGCCGCCGCGGGCGTGATGGCCGACCGCCTGCTCGGCGAGCCCCCCGCCGTCGCCCATCCGGTCGCCCGGTTCGGCACGGTAATGCGCCGGGTCGAAGGGCAGCTGTACCGCGACGCGCGCGACGCCGGCGCCGCCCACGCCGCCGTCGGGATCGGGCTCGCGGCTGCCGCCGGCGCCGCACTGGGCTCGCCGGCGGCCGCGGCCTACGTCGCCGTGGCCGGGCGCGCGCTCGCCGGCGCCGCGCTCGACATCGAGGCCGCGCTCATGTGCAGCGACCTCGCCGCCGCCCGGGCGCAGCTCCCCGCGCTCGTCGGGCGCGACCCGTCACGCCTCGACGAGCCCGACATTGCGCGGGCGGCGGTCGAGTCGGTCGCGGAGAACACGGTCGACGCCGTCGTCGCGCCCGCGCTGTGGGCCGCCGCCGCCGGCGCGCCCGGCGTGTTCGCCTACCGGGCCGTCAACACGCTCGACGCGATGGTCGGCCATCGATCGTCGCGCTACGAGCAGTTCGGTTGGGCCAGCGCGCGCCTCGACGACGTCGCCGGGCTGATCCCGGCCCGGGTCACCGCCGGGCTCGTCGCCGCAGTCCGGCCGCACGCGGCCGCACGCGTCGCCCGCGCTGTTCGTCACGACGCGCCCGCGCACCCGTCGCCCAACGCCGGCATCGCCGAAGCCGCGTTCGCAGCAGCGCTCGGCGTCCGCCTCGGCGGCACGAACACGTACGGCGATCGCGTCGAGCACCGGCCCCGACTTGGCGACGGCCGCCCGCCACGAGCGACCGACATCCGCGCCGCCGTCCGCCTGTCGCGGGACGTGACCGGCGCGCTCGTGGTGCTGCTCGTCGCGCCGTCGGTGCTGCGGTGGGTGTGGCGTCGTCGCCGCCGGACGAACCGGAGGATGCGGTGAGCGTTCCGCCGCCGGGCCCGCACGGCGGCGACGGGCTCGCGGTCGCGGCCGCGCTCGGCGTCGACCCGGCGTCGGTGCTCGATCTGTCGGTGAGCCTGAACCCGTTCGCGCCCGACGTCCGTGCCCTCGCCCTCGGCCACCTCGACGCGCTCACGCGCTACCCGGACCCGGACCGCGCGACGGCTGCGCTCGCCGCTGCCATCGGTGTCGACGCGGAGCGGGTCGTCCTCACGAACGGCGGCTCGGAGGCGATCGCGCTCGTCGCCGCCGAGCTCGGGCCAGGTTGGGTCGAGGAGCCCGATTTCTCGTTGTACCGCCGTCACCTCCCGGCGCTGCGCGCGGGCGCGCCCGAGTGGCGGTCGAACCCGCGCAACCCGACCGGCGAGCTCGCGCCGCCGGACGCCACCGCGGCGGTCTGGGACGAGGCGTTCTATCCGCCGGCTACGGGTACGTGGACCCGCGGCGACGACGGCGCCGTCGTCATCGGGTCGCTCACGAAGGTGTTCGCGTGCCCGGGGCTGCGGCTCGGCTACGTGCTCGCACCCGACGCCCGCCTCGCCGATCGTCTGCGCGCCCGCCAGCCCCGGTGGGCGGTGAACGGCGTCGCATCCGCGCTCGTCCCCGATCTGCTCGACCGGGCCGACCTGCCGGCATGGGCGACGGGCATCGCGCGCCTGCGCGCCGACCTCGTCGCCGTGCTGCGCGCCCACGGGCTGCAGCCGCGCCCGTCGGACGCGCCGTTCGTGCTCGTCGACGGCGCCGCCGGGCTGCGGGAATGTCTCGCCCCGTTCGGGATCGTCGTGCGCGATTGCCGGTCGTTCGGCCTCCCCGACTCCGCGCGGGTCGCCGTGCCCGACGCCGCCGGCCTCGAGCGCCTCGACGCTGCGTTGCGCGCCGTCGTCGCCGAGGAGGTGCCCGCCTGATGCGCGGTGCGCTCATGGTGTGCGGCACGGGCAGCGACACCGGCAAGAGCCATGTCGTGACCGGGCTGTGCCGCCTGCTCCACCGCCGGGGCGTGCGCGTGGCGCCGTTCAAGGCCCAGAACATGGCGCTCAACTCGTTCGTCACGCCGTCGGGCCACGAGATCGGACGGGCGCAGGGCGTGCAGGCCCTCGCCGCCGGCGCCCTCCCCGAGGTGGCGATGAACCCGATCCTGCTCAAGCCGACCGGCGAGCGGACGAGCCAGGTCGTCGTCATGGGCGAGCCCGTCGGCCACCTCGACGCCGCGGCATACCACGCCGAGAAGCCACACCTGCTCGGCACCGTACTGGCCGCCTGCGACGACCTGCGCCGGCGCTTCGACGTCGTCGTCCTCGAGGGGGCCGGCAGCCCGGCCGAGATCAACCTGCTCGACCACGACATCGTGAACCTGCGCATCGCTGACGAGCTCGGTGTGCCCGCCATCGTCGTCGGCGACATCGACCGCGGCGGCGTCTTCGCCGCGCTGTACGGCACGGTGGCGCTCCTGCCCGACCGCTACCGCGCGCTCGTGCGCGCGTTCGTGATCAACAAGCTGCGAGGTGACCCCGCGCTGCTCGGCGACGGCCTCCACGAGCTCGAAGCGCGCGCCGGTGTGCCCGTGCTCGGCGTGCTGCCGTTCGTGCACGACGTCGCCCTGGACGCCGAGGACTCGCTCGCGCTCGCCGGCCCGCGTCCCGTCGCCGGCGCGCCGCCCTGCGCCGACGGGCTGGACATCGCGGTGGTGCGCTTCCCGCGCCTGGCGAACTTCACGGACCTCGACGCGCTCGCGATCGAGCCCGGTGTCAACGTGCGCTTCATCGAGACCGCGGCCGCGCTCGGGCGGCCCGACCTCGTAGTGCTGCCGGGGACGAAGGCCACGGTGGTCGACTTGGAGTGGTTCCGGGGCACGGGGCTCGACCGCGCCGTCTTCGAGCGGACCGACGCGCTCGTCCTCGGCATCTGCGGCGGGTACCAGCTGCTGGGCCACACGATCTGCGACCCGGTCGAGTCGGAACGGGGCGAGGTCGCAGGGCTCGGCCGGCTCGACGTCAACACCGTGTTCGAGCCGACCAAGCTCACAAGGCAACGGCGCGGCGAGTCGATGGGCCAGCGGATCACCGGGTACGAGATTCACCACGGGCGCGTGGCGCGGCGCAACGGAGCACCGGGCTGGCTCCACCTCGACGACTGCTACGCCCGCGAGGAGGACGGCGCCGTCGACGCCGACGCGCGCATCCTCGGCACGAGCCTGCACGGCTTGTTCGAGCAGGACGGGTTCCGGGCCGCGTTCCTCACCGAGGTCGGCCGGCGCGCCGGCAAGACGTTCGTGCCCGCCGGCGTCTCGTTCGCCGCCGCCCGCGACGCGCAGTTCGAGCGGCTGGCCGATCTCATCGAGTCGCATCTCGACGTCGGCGCCCTCGACGCGCTCATCGAGGAGGCGGCGGCGTGATCCTCGTGCTCACCAACGCCGACACGGAGATCCTCGGGCTGCGCGCGGTACTGGAGGGGCTCCCCCCCGGGTTCCCGGCGGTGCGGGCGGCGAACCCGACTGCGCTCGACGCACCACCGAACCTCGACGACGTGCGGGTGGTGCTCGTCCGCCTGCTCGGCGGCCGGCGGGCGTGGGAGCAGCCGTTCGCCGCGCTGCGCCGCGAGTGCACGGCTCGCGGAGTGCCGCTCCTCGCGTTCGGCGGCGAAGTCGTGCCCGACGCCGAGCTGGCAGCGGTTTCGACGGTGCCGCCGTACGTGGTGGCCGGCGCGTTCGAGTATCTCGCCCGCGGCGGCCTCGCCAACCTCGAGCACCTGCTGCGCTTCGTCGCCGACCGCGTCCTCGGCACCGCGTTCGGCTACGCGCCGCCCGAGGACATCCCGGCCTGGGGCGTCTGGGGCGCGCCGGCGCTCGATCCGGCCCGGCCCACCGTCGGTGTCGTCTTCTACCGCGCCCACGTGTTGTCCGGGAACACGCAGTTCGTCGACGACCTCGTCGCCGCACTGCACGCGCGCGGCGCGAACACGGTGCCGGTCTTCTGCTACTCGCTGCGTCCCGACGAGCACGGCGCCGTCCCTGCCCTGGCCGCACTCGCCGAGCACGGCGTGGACGCCGTCATCACGACCGTGCTGGCGATGGGCGGCGCCGACGGCGACGAATGGGCCGCGCCGCAACTGGCCGCGCTCGACGTGCCCGTGATCCAGGCGATCGCGTCGACCCGGCCGAGCGAGGAATGGGAGGCCTCTGACGCCGGCCTCGCGCCGATGGACGCCGCGATGAGCGTCGCCATCCCCGAGTTCGACGGCCGGGTCGTCACCGTGCCGTTCTCGTTCAAGGAGGTGGTCGACGACGGCGACGAGCTCGGCGCGCCGGTGGTCGCGTACCGAACCGTTCCCGATCGCGTCGAGCGGGTGGCGGGCGTCGCCGTCCGCCTCGCCGGGCTCCGCCACGTCCCCAACGAAGAGAAGCGGGTCGCCATCGTGCTATCGGCGTACCCGACGAAGCGGAGCCGGCTCGGCAACGCGGTCGGGCTCGACACACCGGCGAGCGTCATCGAGCTGCTGCACGCGTTGCGCCGAGCCGGCTACCGCGTCGACCGCATCCCCGCCGACGGTGACGCGCTCATGGCCGAGCTCGCCGACGGATTCGCGTACGACACCGAAGTTCTCACGCCGGCGCAGGTCGCCTGCGCGCCCGGACAACTCGGCGGCGGGGAGTACGCGGCGTGGTTCGACGGGCTCCCGGCCGCGCTGCGCGCCGAGGTGATGGACGTGTGGGGCGAGCCGCCGGGATCGGTCTTCCGAGACGCCGACGCGCTCGCGTTCGCCGGTCTCGACCTCGGCGGCGTGCTCGTCGCCGTGCAGCCGCCGCGCGCGTTCGGCGCCGACCCGATCGCTACGTACCACTCGCCCCGCATCCCGCCCACGCACCACTACCTCGCCTTCTACCGGTGGCTCGAGACGGGCTTCGGCGCGCACGCGGTCGTGCACGCGGGCAAGCACGGCACGCTCGAGTGGCTCCCCGGCAAGGGCGTCGGCCTCTCCGCCGCCTGCGCGCCCGACGCCGCCCTCGGCGACCTGCCGCTCTTCTACCCGTTCGTCGTGAACGACCCCGGCGAGGGCGCCCAGGCCAAGCGGCGCGCCCACGCCGTGATCGTCGACCACCTCGTCCCCCCGCTCACCCGCGCCGACGCCTACGACGAGCTCACCCGACTCGAGCAGCTGCTCGACGAGCACGCGCAGGTGCAGACGCTCGACCCATCGAAGCTGCCGGCGGTCCGCGCGCAGGTCTGGGACCTGCTCGTCGACGCCGAGATCCACCGCGACCTCGGGCGCCTGGAAGCACCCGCGGACGACCAGTTCGACGACTTCCTCCTGCACGTCGACGGCTATCTCTGCGAGCTCAAGGACGCGCAGATCCGCGGCGGCCTGCACACCCTGGGCCGCGCGCCGGACGGTGACGCCGAGCTCGACCTCGTGCTGGCGGTGACGCGCCTCGCCAACGGGACAGTTCCCTCACTGCGGGCAACTGTCGCCCGCGAGCTCGGCGTCGGCCTCGACGGGCGCGCCGACGTCGACGCCATCGAGGCCACCTGCCGCGATCGACTCGCCGACCTGCAACGCGACGGCTGGCAATACGACGGCGACGACCCGACGCGGCGCTGGGTGTGCACGCGGCTCGTCCCCGCGCTGCGCCGGACGCCCGACGAGATCGCCAACCTGCTGCACGGCCTCGAGGGCGGCTACCTCCCCGCCGGGCCGAGCGGCGCCCCCAGCCGGGGCATGGCGCACGTGCTGCCCACGGGCCGGAACTTCTACTCGGTCGACCCGAAGGCGCTGCCGTCGCCGCTGGCGTGGGACGTCGGCCGCCGCCTCGCCGACGAGCTCGTCGCCCGGCACGTCGCCGAGGATGGCTCCGTGCCCGACACGGTCGGCCTCGTGATCTGGGGCACGGCGGCGATGCGCACGCAGGGCGACGACGTGGCCGAGCTGCTCGCGCTCCTCGGCGTGCGCCCCCGCTGGCACGAGGAGTCGGGGCGCGTCGCGGGCATCGAGCCGATCCCGCTCGCCGAGCTCGGCCGGCCCCGCGTCGACGTCGTCGCGCGCATCTCCGGGTTCTTCCGGGACGCGTTCCCGAACCTCGTGCAGCTGATCGACGACGCCGCCGCCCTCGTGGCCGGCCTCGACGAGCCGCCGGCGTCGAACCCCGTGCGCGCCCACGCCGGCGGCGACCCGCGCATCTTCGGGCCCGCGCCCGGCGGCTACGGGTCCGGGATCCTGCCCTTGCTCGAGTCGGGCGATTGGTCGAGCGACGACGACCTCGCCGCCGTCTACCTCTCCTGGGGCGGGTACGCCTACGGCCGCGTCGGGTTCGGGGTCGCGGCCGGCGATGCCGTGCGACGCCGGTTCGCGGCGATCGACGTCGCGGTCAAGAACCAGGACAACCGCGAGCACGACATCTTCGACTCGGACGACTACCTCCAGGACCACGGCGGCATGGTCGCGAC
>DATFXK010000286.1:0-2345 GCA_035316005.1 Acidimicrobiia bacterium
GCGAACCCCCACACCGGAACCCGTCCCCACACCTCCGGCTCGGAAGACGGGAAGAAGTCCCAGTACCTGAGCGCGCTGCCGGTCACGGCGTAGGTGATGTTGTTGGCGGTCAGTGCGAACGCGTCGATGCGCAGCAGCGCCTGCCCGGGTGCGAGCGGCGGCGGATCCGTGTCGACCACGCGACATTCGCGGACGTCCGCCCGCTCGACCTCGAAGTCCACGGTCAGCCTCGGACGGCGAGGGCGTCGGCGGCGAGCTCCATATGGCCGAGGTGCTGGTAGGCCTCCTCGAGCACGTGGACGACGATCGCGCCGTCGGACTCGTCGCCGAGGTCCAGGAACTGCCGCCCCGTGCGATCGGGCTGGACGCGCCCCTCGTCGATGGCGGCGAGGTCCTCGGTCACTTGGGCGAGCGTCGCGTCGACCATGGCGTGGAGCTCGGCCACGGTCGCCGTGGTCGAGAACTCGGCTTCGCGGTTGCGACTGGTCGGACGACCGAGCGCGACGTGCCCGATCCAGAACTCGGTGACCGCACAGCAATGGACGATCAGCGCAGCGACCGCGTTCGTGTCCGGCCCGAGCGGGCGCTCGTTCACACGCTCGTCGCCCAGGCGATCGGCGACACCGAGCATCTGCCCGAACGCGTGGCGCAGGTACAGCTCGGCCGTTCCCCGCTCGAGCTCCATCAGCTGTCCGGCTTCGTGGCGACGCCCTCGTACAGGTAGCCCCACGGCTTGGAAGGCGGCGGGCCGCGGAACCAGTCGTTGCGCAACTCCCGGATGTCGAAACCCGCGTCGCGCACCAGCCGGTCTATCGGTCGGTCGAGGTGGCAGCCGCCGGCGATGCGCTGTTGCAGGCCGTTGAGGCGGTGTTGCCAGCGCGCCACGTTCGGCTCGGGGCAGAGGCCGTGCTCGAGGAAGTGGAACCGTCCACCCGGACGCAACACGCGAAGCAACTCGTGCAACGCCTGCGTGGCGTCGGGGATGGTGCACAAGGTGAACGTGCTGAGTGCGTCGTCGACGGATGCGTCGTCGAGCCGCAGGTGCTCGCCGTCGAGCCCGACAAACTCGATGGGAACCGATGACTCGGCCACTCGCTTCGTCGCGAGCTTGCGACCGACGGCGGAGGGGTCGACGGCGTACACGACGTCGACGCCTTCGGGGTACAGGGGCACATTGAGGCCCGAGCCGAATCCGATCTCGACAACGGTGCCGTGCAGCCCGGGAACGACACGCTCGCGATGGCCGCGCACGTCCTTGGTCCCGAGCGCCACGTCCGTGATGCGTGGCACCACCTGTTCCGCCCACCAGCCGATGCCGCAGTGTACGGCGTCAGTACGGCAGGTCTTCGGGCCGGCAGTTCCGGTAGTCGGGCTCGAGATGGGTCTGGAACTGCACGGCGTCGATCGTCGCCCGTCCTTCCAGCAGGGCCTTGGCAATCCGGTGCATGCCGTCCATCACGCGACCGTCGCTCCCGAGGATGATCGGGTACGACAGGTCCACGTCTTCGATCAGGCGCGCGTGGTCAACGACTCGCCGAACAGTCGGGCGCTCGCGGCGGTCGTCGAACCAGTAGACGGAGTCGATCTCGTCGATGGACTCCAGAGGAACCTGCTTCACCGGAAGCGATTTGCTCAGCTCGACCAGACGGTCGACGTCCCAGGCGTCGAGCCCGTCCTCGCCGGGCCAGAAGTGGTACTGCTTGCGCACCTTCGCAGTATCGCCCGCTCGGCTACGCGGCCTTCTCCCACACCGACACGTGGCTCGGGCTCTCGCCCGTGAACGGCTGACGGTTCCAGTCGGCCCACCGTTCACGCAAGGTCAAGCCGGCAAGGCGAGCCATGAGGTCGAGCTCGGACGGCCACGCGTACCGGAACGGCGTCGAGAAGGTCTCGAGCCGTCCGTCGACGACCCAGTAGTGATGGGAGACAGAGATCTGCTTGGCGAGATCGACGTACTCCTCGAAGCCGAGGTGCGTCGGCGTCACCGTGAACGCCCGGAACCGCTCCCCGCGCGGGAGCCGCCCGAGCGCCGGAACGATGCACTCGATCACGAAGCAACCGCCGGGGCTGAGATGCTCGGCCGCGTTCCGGAAGCATGCGATCTGCTCGTCCTGCGTGGTCAGGTTCATGATCGTGTTGCGCACCAGGTACGCGAGCGAGAACGTCCCGCCCACCTCGGTGGTCGCGAAGTCGCCGATCGTCACGCCGATGTCGGCGGCGCCCGGCTTCGTACGCAGTTGCTCGACCATGGCCGGTGACAGCTCGATCCCGTGCACGCGAACGCCCCGGCGGCTCAACGGCAACGCGATGCGACCCGTCCCGATGCCGAGCTCGAGCGCCGCGCC
>DATFXK010000287.1:0-12908 GCA_035316005.1 Acidimicrobiia bacterium
CGATGTTCACGAAGCACGCGTAGGCTGGGTGGTCGGCGTCGACGCAAGGAGGGAGCGGTCATGCCCGAGCGGGACGGATACATGCCCGGTGTTCCGTGCTGGATTGACACCAGCCAGCCCGACCCGCAGGCCGCGGTCGCGTTCTACGGCGGACTCTTCGGTTGGGAGTTCGAGGACCAGATGCCGCCGGACGCGCCCGGCAACTACTTCATCGCTCGTCTTCGCGGCGGTGACGTCGCCGCCGTCAGCACGCCGCCTGAAGGTGCTCCCCCGATGGCGATGTGGAACACCTACATCTGGGTCGACAGCGCCGACGACACCGCCGGGAAGGTCCGGGATGCCGGCGGTCAGGTCGTGACCGACCCCTTCGACGTCATGAACGCCGGCCGCATGGCGGTCGTTACCGATCCCGAAGGCGCGGTGTTCTGTCTCTGGCAGGCGAACCAGCACAAGGGCGCGCAGATCGTCAACGAGCAGGGCTCGTTGAACTTCAACGGTCTCAACACGCGCGACCTGGATGGCGCCAAGGCGTTCTACGGCTCGGTGTTCGGTTGGGATGTGCTCGATCTCGGCGGCGGCGGCCAGATGTGGCAGGTGCCGGGCTACGGCGACTTCCTCGAGAAGACCGATCCCGGGTTGCGCAAGCGCATGCAGGAGGCCGGCGCTCCGCCCGGCTTCGAGGACGTGGTCGCGCAGATCACGCCCATCCCGGACGATCAGCCTGACACGCCGGCGCACTGGAGCGTGACGTTCGGCGTCGATGACGCCGAAGCGACCGCCGCGAAGGCCCGCAAGCTCGGGGGTCAGGTCGTCGTCCCGCCCTTCGACGCCCCCTGGGTGCGCCTCACCGTGCTCGCCGACCCGCAGGGCGCGACGTTCATCGGCGCCCAGTTCGTGCCGGAGAATGCCGACCTCGCCACCTAGGGCGGTCAGGCCCGGTTGAGGGAGAAGACCTCCACCGGGACGGCGAAGCCCTTGAGCGCGCGGCGGCCGGCGGGTTCGAACACGAGCTCGCTGTCGTCGTCGTGCTTCTCGGCGAGGCGCTTCGTGTCCGCCGAGACGAGGATCTCCTGGGGGACGGCAATGTCGGCCAGGCGGGCGGCGAGGTTGACCTCGACGCCGTAGTAGTCGCCGTCGCGTGTGAGCAGGTCGCCGCAGGCGAGGCCACCGCGCGGCATGACCGCCGAGTCCTCCTCCCGGAAGGCGTCGACGAGGGACAGTGCGATCTCGCAGCCGGCTGCGGCCTCGAGCACGACGAACATGATCTCGTCGCCGATGTGCTTGACGAGCTGGCCGCCGTGCTCGGCGATGGTGTCGTACGCACGATCCTCGAAATCGTCCAGGAGGTCGCTGAGACTGGCGGGCGTGAGCTCCTGGGCGAGCGAGCTGAACCCCACGAGGTCGACGAACCCGACGGTGAGTCGTGCCGTGGTGTAGTCGCTCGCGATCACCCTCGACGCGCGGCCCCGACGAATGACGTCGCGCAGATGGCGCCGGTACAAGTGCGGGAACCCTTGCGCCAATCGACTCGCGCCACCGATGCCAACCGCTTGCGCCTGGGCGTGCGCCAGGACCGAGGCGTCGGTCTCGTTGAGCGGCTTCTCGACCGTCGCGATGTACGCCGCGACGGACGCCTCTGCGATGCGGTGAATCGAGCTCCCGATGACTCGTAGCAGTCGCAGCGCGGCATCCTCGTCACGGAAGAGCTTGAAGGTCTCCACGCCCTCGGCGGCGAGCACGACGTCCTCGGTGGACCAGGAGTCCTCGTTCACGCCGAGCGCCCGCATCACGCGGGCAAGTTGCGCCGGGGTGAGGCCGGCCCGGGCGGCAAGCTCATCGGCTGTGAGCTCGTCCCTCGTCTTGAGGAGGAGCTCGGTCGTCAGCTCCCAGAGCGACTCCTCGGTGATCGCCTCCGCGATGTCGTCCGGATCGACGCCCTGCTCCTCGAGGAAAACGAGGAGCTGACGGCGGGTGTCGGGGTCGACGGGAGGCCACGCCATCGGTGCTGCGTCCATGCCATCCGATTGTCCCGAGTGGCGCGTCGGGGCGCAATGTGCCTTCGGGCACCTCGGTAGGGTCCTTCTCGTGCTGAGCGACGACGAGGTGCAGCGGGCGCTCGTGATCGCTGCACATCCCGACGACGTCGACTTCGGCGCTGCCGGCACCGTGGCCTCCTGGACCGACCGCGGCATCGAGGTCGCGTACTGCATCGTGACGGACGGGGACGCCGGGGGCTTCGACCCGAGCGTGCCCCGCGCCGAGATCCCGGGCATCCGGCGGAGCGAGCAGACGGCGGCGGCCAAGGCGGTGGGCGTCAGCGACCTCACCTTCCTCGGCTACCCGGACGGCCGCCTGGTCACCTCGCTCGAGCTGCGGCGCGACCTCGCCCGGGAGATCCGGCGCGTCCGTCCGCAACGGGTCTTGTGCCCGTCACCCGAGCGCAACTGGCAGCGCATCTTCGCCAGCCACCCCGACCACCTCGCCGCCGGCGAGGCTTCGCTCGCGGCCGTGTACCCGGACGCCCGCAACCCCTTCGCGCACCCCGAGCTGCTCGCCGACGGCTACGAGCCCTGGACCGTGCTCGACGCCTGGATGATGGCGGCGCCCGTCCGGAACCGGTTCGTCGACATCACCGACGTGCTCTCGCGCAAGCTCGACGCCTTGCGCAACCACGTGAGCCAGCACACCGACGCCGACGGCCAGCTCGAGGAGCGCATGCGCGGCTGGGGCGCGATCGTCGCGCTGGAGGCCGGGTTCGCCGACGGCCGGCTGGCCGAGGGCTTCTTCGCGATCGACAGCGCCGGACTGCGCTGAAGCGGCTCAGACCTGCGTGATCACGCTGCGGATCACCTCGCCCGCCTTCATGGCCGTGAAGGCGTCGTTCACCTCGTCCAGCTTGATGTGGCGCGACACCATCGAGCCGAGGTCGAGGCGGCCGTGCTCGACGAGGCTGATGAAGCGGGGGAAGTCCCGCCGTACCTGCGCCGAGCCGTACACGCACCCGAGCAGTCGCTTCTCCTCGTAGAACATCGCGAATCCCGGCAGCGTCACCTGCGAGTCCATGCGGGGCATCCCGACGACGACGGCCGTGCCGCCGCGGCGCGCCGACGAGAACGCCTGAGTGATCGTCTCGGGCAGGCCGATGACCTCGAACGCGTAGTCCGCGCCGCGACCGCCGGTGAGCTTCTGGACCTGCGCAACCGGGTTGCCCTTGGACGGGTCGACGGTGTCGGTGGCGCCGAGCTTCTTCGCCGCCTCACGCTTCATGTGGACGGGGTCGACGGCGATGATCTTCCCCGCGCCCGCGATCCGCGCGCCCTGGATCACGGCCTGGCCGACGCCCCCGCAGCCGATCACGGCCACGCTCGACCCCGGCTCGATCTGCGCCGTGTTCAGCGCGGCGCCGACGCCGGTGGTGACGCCGCAGCCGAGGAGCGCGAGCTGGTCGTCGGGGAGATCGGTGTCGACCTTCACCGCCTGCGACTCGGCGATCGTCATCGAGTCCGAGAACGTCCCGAGGCCCGTGAAGCCGGGGACCGGCGTGCCGTCGGCCCGCTTGGCCCGGGGCACCATCATCACCGCGCCGGTCTGCTCGCAGAGGTTCGACCGGCCGTGCACGCAGTACCAGCACGCGCCGCAGGACGGGATGAACGTGGCGACTACCCGGTCGCCCTTCTTGACGCTGCTCACCTCGGCACCCACCCAGTCGACGATGCCCACGCCCTCGTGGCCGAGGATCGTCGGCGGCGGGAGCGGCAGCGTGCCGTTGGTGGCCGACAGGTCCGAGTGGCACACGCCACTGGCGCCGATCACGACGACGACGTCGCCGGGCCCGGGGTCGAGCGGCGTCACCTCCTCGATGATCAGCGGCTGGTCCTGCTCGACGTAGACAGCTGCTCTCATGTGGCCCCCTTCGTCGCGGCGATGCCGGAACGGTACCGGCCCGACGAACGGCTCGTCAGCACGCCGGTACCGAGGCTGATAGGAACGCGCCCGTGGCAGCAGGGGGTCGGATCGGTCGGACGTTCAGGGAGTCGGAGCCGCGCTTCGCGCCGGTCCGCCGGCCACCGGCTGGCGCTCCCCACGTCGTGATGGTCGTGCTCGACGACCTGGGCTTCGCGCAGCTCGGATGCTTCGGGTCGAGCATCGCTACGCCCGCGATCGACCAGCTCGCCGAGCGCGGGCTGCGCTACAACCGATTCCATGTCACGGCGTTGTGCTCGCCGACGCGTGCTTGCCTGCTGACCGGTCGCAACCATCACGCCGTAGGCATGGGCTTCCTCACCGACATCCCGACTGGGTTCCCCGGGTACGACGGCCGCATCCCGAGCTCGGCCGGCACGCTGGCCCGGATCCTGCGCGACGCCGGCTACAACACGTTCGCGGTCGGGAAATGGCACTTGGCCCCGCGCTGGGAGCAGAGCGCGTCCGGCCCGTTCGAGCGCTGGCCCCTCGGCCTCGGGTTCGAGCGCTACTACGGCTTCCTCGCCGGCGACACGAACCAATGGACCCCCGAGCTCGTGTGCGACAACCACTTCGTCGACCCGCCTCGCGGTCCCGGCGACGGGTACCACCTCACCGAGGACCTCGCCGACCGCGCCATCCGTTGCGTGCAGGACCAGCAGCAAGCCACGCCGGGCAAGCCATTCTTCTTGTACTTCGCGACGGGCGCGACCCACGCGCCGCACCAGGCGCCCGCAGACTGGATCGACCGCTACCGCGGGCACTTCGACGCCGGGTGGGAAGCCTGGCGCGTCGAGGCGTTCGCCCGTCAGCTGGAGCTCGGCGTCGTGCCCGACGGCACCACGCTGGCAGATCGCCCCAGCTGGGTGCGCCCATGGGAGTCGCTGTCCGGCGACCAGCGCCGTCTCTTTGCTCGCCAGATGGAAGTGTTCGGCGGGTTCCTGAGCCACACGGACCACCAGATCGGACGACTGGTCGCGGCGCTCGACGAGCTCGGCGTGCTCGATGACACGCTGTTCGTGCTCCTGTCCGACAACGGCACCAGTGCCGAAGGCGGGCCGACGGGGTCGGTGAACGAGCACCGGTTCACGCACGACCTGCTCGACGATCCCGACGAGCAGGTGGCGCGCATCGACGATCTGGGCGGAATCCATGCGTACAACCACTACGCGTGGGGCTGGGCATGGGCGGGCAACACGCCGCTGCGGCTCTGGAAGCGGTACACCTGGCTCGGCGGCGTGCGGACGCCACTCGTCGTGCACTGGCCGGCGCGCATCACCACCGGGGACGAGGTCCGGGCCCAGTTCTGCCACGCCATCGACGTGATGCCCACGATCCTCGATGCGGCCGGTGTCGGGGCGCCGGACGTCATCGACGGCGTGGTGCAGCAGCCGGTCGAGGGTCGCAGCTTCGTTCCCACCTTCGACGATCCCGAAGCTCCCTCCGCGCGCGCGACGCAGTACTTCGAGATGCTCGGCAGCCGTGCCATCTACCACGACGGATGGAAGGTGACGACCGACCACATCGGAAGTCAGCTTCGTGTCGAGCGGGACCTGGTGCCGGGCAGCCACGACTTCGACGAGGACCACTGGGCATTGTTCGACCTCGAGCACGACTTCTCCGAGGCACACGATCTGGCAGCCGACCATCCCGAGCGCGTGCAGTCGCTTGTCGAGCTGTGGTGGGCCGAGGCGGGGCGCAACAAGGTGTTGCCGCTCGACGACAGTTTCATCGGGCGAGCGGTCGCGATGGTGCCGTCCCCGACGCCCCCGCGTTTCCGCACCGTCTACCGCCCCGGAGGCGGCCCGATCTCGGAAGACGCCGTCCCCCCGCTCGGCGGCGGGTTCGACCTCCGGGGGGACGTCGAGACGGACGACGCTGCCCGCGGCATCCTGTGCGCGCTCGGGGACTGGAACAACGGATGGGCGTGGTACCTGCTGAATGGACGAATGGTGCTCACCTTCAACGTGTTCGGGACGCCGCACCGGTTCGTGTCGACGACGGTTGTCCCGGCGGGCCGGCACGCGCTCGGCGTCGAATACCGCCGGGAGCAGCCCGCAGGCGGCCCGGTCGTGCTGCGCGTCGACGACGAGGTCGTCGCCGAGGGGAAGCTGCCCGTGAACCTGCCGTTCCGATGGCAAATCGGCGGCGCCGGTCTGCTCGTGGGCCGCGACCGGGGCTTTCCTGTGTGCGACGACTACGAACCGCCGTTCCCGTTCACGGGGACACTCGGCCACATCACCTTCGAGATCCCGTCACTCAGGCCACTGGTGCCAGAAGAAGAGATCGTGACCGCGCTCCGGCACGAGTGAGAGGCGCGGCTGCCGGTAGCGTCGTCGCCTCGCGGCGGCGGCGGCTTTGCCGACCGCCGCCGCAAAGCCGGAGCCTGCGACGGCGACAAAGGGGTACATGATCAGGCTGCTGCTCGTCCGGCACGGCGAGTCGACGTGGAACGCGCAGTCGCGCTGGCAGGGTCACTCCGACCCGCCGCTCTCGCCGTTCGGGGAGCGCCAGGCGGAGGACGCGACCGCGCGGCTGGCCGAGATCGCGACCGTCACGACGGTGTGGGTATCGGACCTCAGCCGGGCCCGTCGCACCGGCGAGCTGATCGCGCAACGCCTCGGTCTCGACGGCGTGCGGGAGGAACCGCGCCTGCGCGAGCGGGACGTCGGCGCATGGAGCGGCCTGACCCGAGCCGAGATCGAAGAGCGATGGCCCGGCTACCTCGCGGCGCGAAGATCGCCACCCGACTTCGAGGGTGACGACGCGCTCCTCGCGCGTACGCGCGCCGGGTTGGCCGCCGTCGTCGACGGCGCCTCGGGTGACGTGCTCGTGGTCACCCACGGCGGCGTCATCCGCACCATCGAGCGGTCGCTCGGCGCCACCCCGGAGAGCCTGCCCAACCTCGGAGGTCGGTGGCTCCTCGCCGGCTCACCCACGGACCTCCGGCTCGGCGAGCGCGTCGTGCTGCTCGAACCGGACGAGGTGACCGTCCCGCGCGGGCCGTCGGAACAGGATCCCGTCACCCCGAAGGGTTGAGCACGGGCGCGCCGATCGGATCGAGCGCCACCCTGAGGAGATGGAGTCGCCGGCTGTTGGGATAGCCGACGTTCGGTTCCGTGTAGGCGTGGTACGCCATCCAGAGCTGGCCGCCCGTGTCGGTGAAGAACTCCTGACCTCCCGGCCCGGCGATGGTCCCGGTCGTGCCGAGGACCGGGGAGCGCGACGGCTTCGTGCACGGTCCGGTCGGGCCGGCGCAGACCGCGTACCCGACGGCGTAGTTGCGCGAGCTCCAGTCGTTGCCCGAGTAGAAGAGGAAGTACCGCCCCCTGACGTGCACCATCGACGGTCCCTCGACCACCTTCCCCTCCCAGGGCTGGTCGACATCGACGAGCTTGTGCTCGTCGCCCTCCAGCCGGAGTCCGTCGGCCGCCAGTCGCTGCGACGAGATGCCGTTGGCTCCGCGCCACGTCAAGTACGCGGCCCCGTCGGAATCGACGAACGGGCTCGGGTCGATGGCGTCCGCTCGGCGGGGGCAGATCATCGGATTGGGCGTGTCGTCCACGAACGGGCCCTCGGGCGCCGCGGCGACGGCCCGGCCGATGCAATGAGGGCCGTCGCGTCCGTTCTGAGTCGTGTAGTACGCGACGTAGACCATTCCCGTCGTAGTCGGGCGCGGGAGCACGGACGGCGCCCAGGTCGCGTTCGGAGCCGCCCACTTGGGCAACGCGGCCAGGGCGTTGCCGACGAAGACCCAGTTGTGCAGGTCGCTCGACTTGGCGACCTGGATGTCGCCGGTGCCGGCGTTCGTCGAATATCCGTAGTACGTGTCCCCGACCCGAAGTACGTAGGGATCGGCGAAGTCGAACGCGAAGACGGGGCGCGTCCCGCCCGTCGCGCCGACGGCGGCGTTGCAGACCAGCGAGATGTTCTGCAGGGTGGTGACGGCGCCGGCGCGGTTGCCACTGCCGAGGAGCGCGAGCGAGCCGCGGACCCCGCCGATGCAAGTGTTGAGCGCGTCGATCTGGCCCCGCTGCGCGGACGCCGTGCCCTGGGCGGCCTTCGTCGCCACTTGCGTTTGGAACAGCGTTTCGCCGGTCAGCGCGGCCGACGCGTCGGCCTCGCCGCGCTCCGCGGTGAGCTCGTCCACCGCCGACCTCGTACGCGCGAGGGCGTCGCGGGTTCGGGCTGTCTCTCGCCGCGCCGACGTCACCCGCTGGCGCGCCGACGCGAGCTTGTCGTGGTGATGGTGGAAGTCCAGTGCCGCGAACACATCGGCGACGGCGACGCATACGAGCGCGACTCCCGCCGCCGCGAGCAGCGCCGGTTGCCACCACCGCCGGATCATCCGGGCGGGGTAGCGCTGATCGCAGCCTGGGCGTCGCGGCAGAGGAGTTGCGTGGCCTGGAGCGTGCGACTCGCCCCCGCGTCGGCGACCGATACCTGGTCGAGCGCGGACGACACGCCGTTCAGGCATCGGTCCAGCGCCTCGATCTGCGGGCCTTGCAACGTGACCAGATCCGTGGTCGAAGCCAGCAGCTGCTGCACGCGCTGGAGCTGCTCCTGGAGAGCGGCCACCTGGTGCTGGGCCTCGTCGCGCTGAGCGGCCGCACCGATCTGCTCGCCCTGGGCGGCGGACAGCTCGAAGCGAGCCACGCCGAGCTCGAGGCGGGCGAGGGAGCCGCGATGGCGCTCGGGACCGACGTCGGCGCGGGCGTCGCCGGCGGCGCGTTGCAATCCGAGGGCGAGGCCGAAGCCGACCACTAACAGCGCGACGAGCACCGCGATGCTCGCGGCCCGATGCCTGCGGATCGATTGGACGAGCTGGTGTACCAGCGTTGGCATCGACCGGGGGGCGGTCGGGGAGAGCGGTGGAACCCTACCGACCCGGCCCACCTTCCGTCCGCGCACCCGCCGTCGTACGGGCCGACGGGCAGTAAACTGCAAGGTCCCCCCACAGGAGCCGCGCGTGCCCGAGCAGTCCGATGGCGGCGTCCGAGAGCGCCGCCCCCACCCCGAGCTTGCCGCCGAGCAGCGGTACCTCGACCGGGCGTACGGGCGACTGGACGAGATGCGCAAGGCCGCCAGCCGGGTCGCCGAGGGCTACGGCGAGGTGGGCCGCGGCGGCACCCATCAGGCCCGCCTCGAGCGCGACGCCGCCGCCGCCCACACCCGCCGGCGGCTGGCGGCCCTCAACATCGGGAACGCGCCGCTGTGCTTCGGCCGCATCGACCTGGAGCCGGAGCCCGGCGACGACCGCCCCGACGACGACCGCCCCGACGACGACCGCTACTACATCGGGCGCATCTCGGTGACCGAGGCCGACCAGACGCCGCTCGTCGTCGACTGGCGGGCGCCGGTGGCCGAGCCGTTCTACCGGGCGACCGCCGTCGAGCCGATGGGCGTAGTGCGGCGCCGGCACTTCCAGACCCACGGCCGCGAGCTGATCGGCATCGACGACGAGGTCTTCGACTCCGAGGCCGCCGACGAGGCCGGCTTCACGATCGTGGGCGAAGCGGCACTGCTGTCGGCGCTGGAGCGGCACCGCACCGGCCGGATGGGCGACATCGTCGCCACGATCCAGGCCGAGCAGGACGAGGCGGTGCGCGCCCCGCTGCCCGGCGTCCTCGTCGTCGCCGGCGGCCCCGGCACGGGCAAGACCGCGGTGGCGCTCCACCGAGCGGCGTACCTGCTCTACACGCACCGCCGCCGGTTGGCGTCCCGCGGGGTGCTGCTCGTCGGCCCGAGCCCGATCTTCCTGCGGTACATCGACGAGGTGCTCCCGTCGCTCGGAGAGGACGACGTGCAGCTCACGACGGTGGCCGGGATCAAGCCGCAGCTCCGGGCGCGGGCGAGAGAGGCTCCCGCGGTCGCGGCGCTGAAGGGCGACGCGCGCATGGCACAGGTGATCGCGCGGGCGCTGCGCGACCGGGAGCGGCCCGTCCGCGACGACGTCGCCCTCCTGCTCGACGGCCACGTGCTCCGGCTCCGCCGGGCCGACTCGAATCGGATCGTCGAGCGCGTCCGGCGCCGGCGCGGCACCCACAACGAGCGCCGGCCCGCCGTGTCCCGCCTGGTGCTCGATCACCTGCGCGACCAGTACCGCCGGTCGTTGATCGCCGCATACGAGCGAGACGCCCGCCGCCTCGAGCCGGATGCCGAGCTTCCGCTCTCGCCCGCGGACGACGGTGACGACGCGGACGAGATGCTCGACGTGCCGGTCGCGGCCGCCCTCGCGCGCGGCGAGCGCGCACCGGAGGACTGGGAGGCCGAGTTGACGGCGCGGCTGCGCCGCGCGCCCGAGGTGCGGACGGCCCTGGAGCGCATGTGGCCGGTGCTCTCCGGAGCCGAGCTCGTGCACGACCTGTTCAGCTTCCCGGCGCTGATCCGCTCGGCGTCGGACGGCACCCTCACGCGTGAGGAGCAACGCCTGCTCGAACGCGACCGGTCGTCGAGCGTGCGCGACGTGGCGTGGACCGAAGCCGACGTCGCGCTCGTCGACGAGGCTGACGCGCTGCTCGGACCGCCCGAGGCCGGCCGACCCCGGCGCCGGCGTCGCCGGAGGAGCGCGCCCGACAGCGTGCTCGAGGACGCCGCCCGCGTCGTCGAGGAGCTCGGTCTCGGCGCGTACACGACGGCCGCGGAGGTGGTCGAGCGGTACGGCGGCGGCGCGCCGCCGAGCGAGGACGGTGTGGGCGAGCCGCGCACGTACGGACACGTCCTTGTGGACGAGGCCCAGGACCTCACCGCCATGCAGTGGCGCATGGTGGGCCGCCGCTGCCCGTCGGGGTCGATGACGCTCGTCGGCGACTTCGGACAGTCGAGCAAGCCCGGCGCGCTGCAGGACTGGGACGCGGTGCGAGCCCAACTGCCGGGTGACGAGCCCGCTCGCGTCGTCACGCTCACGGTGAACTACCGCACGCCGTCGGAGATCATGACCTTGGCCGACCGGGTCGTGAGCGCGGCGGCGCCCGGCGTCGAGCCGGCCCGATCCGTGCGCAGCACGGGCCATCCGCCGCGGTTCTTCGCCGCCACTGACGCCGCCGACCTCGTGACGGTCGCCGCCGACGTCGCCCGGGACGGGCACGGCGACCGCGGCACGACCGCCGTCATCGCCCCGCCCGAGCTGCACGACGACCTCGTCGCGCTGCTGACCGACGTCGGGGCGGTGGCGGGATCCGCCGACGCCGTCGACGCGCCGGTTGCGGTGGTCAACGCGTCCGACGCCAAGGGTCTCGAGTTCGATCACGTGGTGGTGGTCGAGCCGGGGCGGCTCGTGAACGCGGACGCCGCCGGCCTGCGCCTGCTCTACACGGCGCTCACGCGCGCCACCCAGACCCTGACCGTCGCGCACGCGGCGCCGCTCCCGGAGGCGCTGCAGCCGGCGGCGGCCTCGTAGGCTGCCGCGGTGGCTACGACGACGACCGACGCCGACCTCACCGCCGCCGACGTCGCCTGGGACGTCGAGCCGCTCGTCGACGGCAGGGGCGAGATCGGGGTCGACGCGCTCCTCGACGAAGCCGACCGGATGGCCGTCTCGGTCGGCGAGCGGCGGGGGAGCGTGGCCGGGCTCGATGCCGGTGAGCTCGCCGCGCTCATGCACGAGCTGGCGTCGCTCGCCGAGCTCGTCGGACGGGCGGGGTCGTACGCGCAGCTGCGGTTCGCGGTCGACACGACCGACCCGGCCCGCGGCGCGTTGCTCCAGCGGGTCGAGGAGCGGGCGACGGCGATCACCACCAAGACGCTCTTCTTCGACCTCGAGTGGGCGGCGCTGCCCGACGAGCGGGCGGAGGCGCTGCTCGCCGACGACCGGTTGTCGTTCTGCCGCCACTACCTCACGGCGGCGCGCCGCTACCGCCCTCACCTCCTGTCGGAGCCGGAAGAGCTCGTGCTGACCGAGAAGGCGGTCACGGGGCGCAGCGCGTGGACCCGCCTGTTCAGCGAGCTCACCTCGACGATCGACGTCGATCTCGACGGCGGTCGCGTCAGCCTCGAGGAAGCCCTGTCGCGGCTGACCTCTCACGAGCGCGACGACCGCCGTGCCGCCGCCGAGGCGGTCACGAAGGCGCTCGAGCCCGGGCTCCGGACGCGGGCGTTCGTGTTCAACACGCTGCTGGCCGACAAGGCCGTCGACGACCGCCTGCGCAAGTACCCCGACTGGATCGCGAGCATGAACCTCGCCAACGAGGCCAGCGACGAGTCGGTGCGAGCGCTGGTCGCGGCGGTGCAGGCCCGCTACGACATCCCGCAACGCTGGTACGCGTTGAAGGCCCGAGTGCTCGGCCTCGACCGGCTCGCCGACTACGACCGGATGGCGTCCGTGGCGGACGAGGAATCGGCGTTCGGATGGCGCGAGGCGCGCGAGCTCGTGCTCGACGCGTACGGATCGTTCTCGCTCGAGCTCCAGAGCGCCGCCCACCGGTTCTTCGACGAGGCCTGGATCGACGCTCCCGTCCGGCCCGGGAAGCGCCCGGGCGCGTTCTGCGCGTACACCGTGCCGTCGCAGCACCCGTACCTGCTCCTGAACTGGACCGGCCGCCGGCGCGACGTGCTGACCCTCGCCCACGAGCTCGGCCACGGGCTGCACGCGTATCTGGCGCGCGACCAGGGCATCTTCCACCAGACGACGCCGCTCACCCTGGCCGAGACGGCGTCCGTGTTCGGCGAGACCGTGACGTTCGGCCGGCTGCTGGACGCCACCAGCGACCCATCGGCCCGCCTCGCGCTCGTCGCCGAGAGCATCGAAGGGCAGATCGCGACCGTGTTCCGGCAGACGGCGATGAACCGCTTCGAGGACCGCGTCAACACCGAGCGGCGTGACGTGGGCGAGCTCAGCGTCGACCGCTTCGGGGAGCTGTGGCACGAGACCCAGGCCGAGATGCTCGGCGACACCGTCGAGATCACCGACGGGTACCGGACCTGGTGGTCGTACATCCCGCATTTCA
>DATFXK010000288.1:0-16510 GCA_035316005.1 Acidimicrobiia bacterium
CCGTCGATCAGCTCGCGCGGGCCGGCGACCCGGCGGCGGCGGTCGCCCGCCTCTACCCGCGGTTCCGGGCCCGCACCGCCGGGTTCTACGACGACGAGGACCTCGCGCTCGCCGCCGCCGTCGCGCTGGCGGGTGCGCCGCCCGCGCTGCGCGAGATCGGGCAGGTCGTGTTGTTCCTGCCGACGCGCCTGTCGCCGGGCGAGCTGCAGCTGGCGGACGCGTTGCGCGACGCCGGCCGGTTGCGCGCCCTGGTCGGCCTGACCGGCGACGCCGTCGCCGACGAGCCCGCCGAGGCGCTGGCGGCGGCCCTCACCGACGGCACACCGCCTGCGCGCACCGCCGTGCCCGCGCCTCCGAGCGGCACGACGATCGTGAGCGCGCCCGACCCCGAGGACGAGGTGCGCGCTGTCGTGCGCGACGTGATGGCGCGCGCGAAGAACGGCGCCCCGTTGCACCGCGTCGCGATCCTGTTCCGGGTCGACGAGCCGTACGCGCGTCTCGCGCACGAGCTGCTCGACGCGGCCGGCGTCCCGTGGAGCGGTCCGTCGACTCGCCGGCTCGCGGAGACGACGGCCGGGCGCGTCCTCCTCGGGTTGCTCCGACTCGCCGAGACCGACTTCGCGCGCGACGCGGTCGTCGACTGGATGGCGTCGGGCCCGGTGCGCGATCCGAGCGACGGGCGCGCCGTCCCGGCCAGCCGGTGGGACACGCTCTCGCGCCAGGCGGGGATCGTCACCGGCCTCGCGCAGTGGAGCGACCGGCTGGCGCGGCTCTCACGGCATCTCGCTGCCGCGCTGTCGGCAACCGGCGACGACGAGCTCACGGAGGGGGCACGCCGCCACCTCGAGGCCGACCTGCAGCACGTCGCAGAGCTCGCGCGCTTCGTCGCCGATCTCGGCACCCGCGTCGTTCCCCCGTCGCCGGGCACGTGGCCCCGGTTGGCGTCCTGGGCCCGAGAGCTGCTCGACCTGTACCTCGGCGGCGAGGGCAGACGGGCGCGCTGGCCCGAGTCGGAGGTCGAGGCGGCCCGCCGTGTCACCGACGCCCTCGACGGCCTGGCGGCGCTGGCCGAGATCCGGGCCGAGGCGTCGCTTCCCACGTTCGTGCGCGCCCTCGAGTCCGAGCTCGACGCGCCGGCGGGACGGGTCGGTCGCTTCGGCGCCGGCGTCTTCGTCGGCGGGGTGCGCCATGCGTTCGGCGGCGACTTCGACGTCGTGCACGTCGTCGGGATGGCCGAGGGCACTTTCCCGCCCCTGGGACGCGAGGACCCGCTGATCCCCGACCGCGCCCGCCGTCTCACCGCCGGCGCGCTTCCCGTCCATGCCGTCCGGCGCGCCGAGGAGCGGCGCGACTACCTCGCCGCGCTGGCGGCGGCGCCGGTGCGGTCGTTGTCGTATCCGCGGGCGGACCCGCGTGCGCAACGCAAGCGCCTGCCGGCCCGGTGGCTGCTCGAGAGCGCGAGCGATCTCACGGGCGAGACCATCGGCGCCGAGGAGCTCACTCGGGTCGGATCGGCGCCGTGGCTTCGCATCGTCCCGTCGTTCGAGGCGGGCGTCTGCACGGCGGGCGAGGCCGGGTCACTCACCGAGCGCGACGTGCGCAGCCTGCGCGCCTGGCAGGAAGCGCGCCGGCCACTCGATCACCATCCCCTCGTCGCGACGACCCCGTCGTTGCGCGCCGGCGTGAGCGCGGTCCGCGAGCGTCGCTCGGGCTCACTCACGCGCTTCGACGGGTACGTCGGGCGGGTTCCCGGTCTGCTCCCCGCCGAGGACGAGGCCGTCTCTCCCACCTCGCTCGAGCAGTGGGCGACGTGCCCGTTCCGGTACCTGCTCGATCGCGTGCTGCGGGTTCGCGAGGTGGAGCGGCCCGAGGCCACCGACCGGATCGGGCCGCTCGAGCGCGGGTCGCTGGTCCACGGCGTGCTCGCCGAGTTCCTCGACACCGTCGAGCCGCGGACGTCCCCCGGCCAGCCGTGGGACGACGCCGAACGCGCCGTGCTACTCGCGATCGCGGAGCGCCACTGCAACGAGGCCGAGAGCGAAGGCCTCACCGGTCGACCCCTGCTGTGGAAGCTCGACCGGCGACGGATCCTGCGCGAGCTCGTCGGGTTCCTCGACACCGACGAGGCCATCCGCGCCGAGCTCGGCGTGGTGCCCCGCCCCGGTGGCCGCGAGCTGCGCTTCGGCTTCGGCGGCGACTCCGGCGAGCCGGCGGCGGTCACGACGGCGGACGGCCGGACGGTCCGCTTCCACGGTTACATCGACCGCGTCGACGAGGGACCGAGTGGATCACCGGTCGTCGTGTTCGACTACAAGACCGGGCGGGTGGACGACCCCGCCGACGGGCTCGCGCGCGGCAACCGGCTCCAGCTCCCCGTCTACGCGCTGGCGGTCGGCGACGGCTCGACCGAGGTGCAGTCGTACTACTGGTCGACGCGTGACGCGGGCACGGACGCGCTCGCCGGCTTCGAGCTCGACGACGCGACCCGCGACGAGTTCGTCGACCGGGTCTCGACGATCGTGGACGGCATCGACACCGGCGTCTTCCCCGCCTTCCCCGACAAGCCCCGCCAGGACGGTCGGGGCCGCGACACGTGGGAGAACTGCTGCTACTGCGCGTACGACCGGGTGTGCGCGCCCGCCCGGGACGACGACTGGGCGCGCAAGCGGGACGACCCCGTCGTCGCCCGGTTCCGGGCCCTCGCCGACCCGCCGGACGAGAAGGAACCGGGAGCAGAGAAAGAAGGAGAAGCGTGACGGTGACCCCGGTCGACGCGGCGGCGCGCGACGAAATCCGCGACGTCCACGACACCACGCTGTTCGTCGAGGCCGGCGCCGGCACGGGCAAGACCACCGCCCTCGTCGACCGGGTGGTCGCGCTGATCGCGCGGGGGCGGGTCGGGATCCGCGAGCTTGCCGCCATCACCTTCACCGAGGCGGCGGCGGGCGAGCTGCGCGACCGCATCCGCTTCCGTCTCGAGCAGGGCGCCGCCGACCCGGACCGTCCATCCGAGGAGCGGGCCCGGTGCCGCGCCGCCCTCGACGACGTCGACGACGCCGCCCTCTCGACGCTGCACGGCTTCGCCCAGCGGATGCTCGCCGAGCATCCCCTCGAAGCCGGCCTCCCGCCGCACTTCGAGGTCGTCGACGACGTCGAGGCCGCGGTGCGGTTCGAGGAGCGTTGGGGCGAGTTCCTCGACGCGCTCGTCGCCGATCCCGAGCTCGAGCCCGTCCTACTGCGGTCGCTCGCGCTCGGGGTCGACTTCGACCACCTCCGCCGGGTGGCGCGGGTCCTGCACGAGCATTACGAGCGCCTCCCGCCGGCGGCGCCGGTCGCGAGGACGGCACCCGTGGTCGACGTCGAGCTCGTGCTCGCACCGCTCGAGCAGGCGATCAGGCGGCTGGCGGAATGCCGGGTCCGCCAGGACAAGCTTTTCGTGCACATCGACGGGCTGGCCGCGTTGCCCGGCGTGCTGCGCGGCGCCCACGACGATCTCGACCGCCTCGACCTCCTGGGCCGGATGCCGAAGCTGGCGAAGAAGGTCGGCCGGCACGCGAACTGGCGTTGCCCGGTCGACGAGGTGCGGGAGCTCCTCGAGCGGGCCGACGCCGCGCGTGCCGCGGTCGTCGCCGACCAGCAGCGGGCGACGCTCGACGTGCTGCTCGCCCGCCTGCGCGGCTTCGTTCGCAACTACGCCGACGAGCGCCGCCGCGAGGGGCGCATCGAGTTCCACGACCTGCTCGTGCTGGCACGGGACGTCCTGGCGCGCGATCCAAATGTGCGCGCCGCGCTCGCCGATCGGTTCCGGGTGCTGCTGATCGACGAGTTCCAGGACACCGATCCGCTGCAGATCGAGATCGCGGTGCTGCTCGCGTCGGACGACCCCGACGCCGGTGCCCGGCCCTGGTCCGACGTGGCCATCGCGCCCGGCCGGGCGTTCTTCGTCGGCGATCCGAAGCAGTCCATCTATCGCTTCCGCCGCGCCGACCTCGCGCTGTACCACCAGGTCGAGCGCGAGCTGCACGACGGACGGCGCGAGCTCACCCAGAACTTCCGGTCGGTGCCCGGGATCCTCGACTGGGTGAACGACGTGTTCGCCCGCTTGTTCCAGATCGCCGAGCCGGGGACGCAGGCGGCGCATGTGCCGCTCGTGGCGCAGCGGCACGCCCTGGCCTCTCCCGTGCCGGCCGTCGCCACCTTCGGCGGCCCCGCCGACGTGCAGCTCGTCGCCGAGGTTCGCGCGGTCGAGGCCGCCGACGTCGCCGCGCTGGTCCGGCGGATCAAGGACGAGCAGTGGGAGATCACGGACCCCGTCACGCAGGAGGTTCGGAGCGCGCGCTACGACGACATCGGGCTGTTGCTGCCCACCCGCACGGCCCTTCCCGACCTCGAGGACGCGCTCGAGCGCGCCGATGTGCCCGTCCGGATCGAGAGCCAGTCGCTCGTCTTCTCGACGGCCGAGGTACGCGACCTGTTGTCGATCCTCTCGGCGCTCGACGACCCCACCGACGAGATCGCGCTCGTGGCGTCCCTGCGGTCACCCGCCTTCGGATGCGGCGACGACGAGCTCGTCGACTACTCGCGGCGCGGCGGGCGTTGGGACTACCGGCGGACGACGCCCGAGGACCTGCCGCCCGACCATCCGGTCGTGCACGCGATGGCGGCCCTCCGACGCCTCCACGAGGAGCGCTGGTGGCAGTCGGTCAGCGAGACGGTCGAGGCGATCGTGCGCGAGCGGCGCATGCTCGAGCTCGCCGTCACGCACCGGCGCCCGCGTGACCACTGGCGCCGTATCCGATTCTTCCTCGACCAGGCACGCGCCTACGACGCCGCCTCCGGTCGGGGGTTGCGCGGATTCATCGAGTGGGTCCAGCAGCTCGCCGACGAGCGGGCCCGCGCCGTCGAGATCGTGGTGCCGGAGCCCGACGACGACGCGTTGCGGGTGCTCACGGTCCACGGCGCCAAGGGGCTGGAGTTCCCGATCGTGATCCTCGCCGGGCTCAACGTCACTCCCCCGAATCGGGCCACACCCGTGCTGTGGAACCCCGACGGCAGCTTCGAGGTCCGGGTGGGGCCGGCGGCGCGGCGGTTCGAGTCGGCGGGTTGGGAAGCGCGTTGGGACCGCGAGAAGACGATGGATGACGCCGAGCGGCTGCGACTGCTCTACGTCGCCGCGACCCGCGCCCGGGATCATCTCCTCGTCAGCCTGCACCACAAGCGCGCCGAACGTCCCGACACGCACGCCGCCCTGTTGTGCGAGCACGGCGCCAACGCACCCGCCGCCGTCCTGGATCTCGACGGCCCAACATCGACCGCGACGCCGACCCCGTCGAGCACGAGCGTGCCGGGCGAGGAGCCCGGCGATCGCGACGCGTGGATCGCGGCCCGCGCCGACATGCTCGCCCGCGCCGGTCGGCCCGCCACCGTGGCCGCCACCACACTGGCGAAGGACGACGTCGGCGACCCCGGCCTGGCCAAGGACGAGCCGGCCGACGACCGGCCGGCGTGGCGACGGGGACGCGCCGGCACCTCCGTCGGGCGGGCGGTGCACGCGGTCCTGCAAACCGTCGACCTCGCGACGGGCGAGGGCCTCGACGCCACCGCCCGGGCCCAGTCCCTGGCCGAGGGGATCCCCCAGCGGGAGGCCGAGGTCCGCGCGCTGGCTCGCAGCGTCCTCCAGTCCGCGACCGTGCGCAGCGCGGTGGCGGGCGGCCGGTACTGGCGCGAGGTCCCGGTCGCCGCGGTCGTCGAGGGCATCACCGTCGAGGGCTTCGTCGACCTCCTGGTCGAGACGCTCGAAGGGCTGGTCGTCGTCGACTACAAGACCGACCAGATCCCCGGTGACGACGAGCTGCAGGCGGCCATGGACCGCTACCGCGCCCAGGGCGCCGCGTACGCCCTCGCGCTCGAGCGGGCACTCGGCTCACCGGTGGCGCGGTGCGTGTTCGTGTTCGCCCGCCGGCGTCAGGCGGTGGAGCGCGAGGTCGACGACCTCCGGGCAGCCGTGGCCTCCGTAGAGGAGCGCGTGCGCGAGCTCTCCTGACGCGCCGCGGCCCCGGGGCAATGCCCCGGGGCCGCGGCCGCGCGCTTCTCCAGCCCGCCTGGGTCAGATTCCGAGGCTTGCGAGCAGATTGGCGACTGCGTTCGGGTTGAACGGCTGCGTGCCCAGCGCCAGTTGGACACCGCCGAACGACGAGTGCGCGTGCGTGTAGTTGAGCTCGCGGTTGAAGTCGCCGACACCGTTCGAGCCGGCCAACGGCGCGAGCTGCACCGTGCTGAGAATGCCCAGCGCGGCACCGGTCGAGTTGAGGAACGCGCTCCCGGAGTCGCCGGGGATCCCGGGTGTGGCCGTGTAGACGTTGTGGCTCCAGCCGCCACCGTCGTCACCGAGGCTGACGCCCTGCTTCGGGCTCAGCTGGCTGACGCCGCCGCGCAGCTCGGAGTTGCCGTACGAGTACACCGTCTCACCCTGGGTCGTGCCGTTCGTGTCGATGCCGTTCGGGCCGCCCCAGAACGGGATCGACGGGTTGACCTGGCCGAAGTCGGACGGGTCCAGCTTGATGAGCGCGAGGTCGTTGAACTGGCACGTGTCGGCGTCGGTCTCGCCGAGCCCCTGCATCGTGAGCCACGAGTTGTAGACCATGACGCCCGGCTTGGACGCGCCGGTCACCTGCACCTGGGTGCCGACGGGCAACGACCCGGACGTGCATCCGTTCGTCTCCGTGTTGCCACCGGTGCCCGAGCAGTGCGCCGCCTGGCCGATGTAGACGGTGTTCGAGGCGTCGTAGAGGACGAAGTTGGCCGTGCATTGCGCGCCGTTCGTGAAGGTCTGGACGCCGGGATGGATCGCCGCGGTGGCCGCCGGTGCCCACGTGGGCGCCGCACCCGCGCTGGGTGCCTCCGCTGCGATCAGCGGTACCGCCGCGGTCGCAACGGTGACGACGGCGGCGAACGTACGGGCCGGGAATCTCATGCAGTGCCCTCCTTGGGGACGTCCGTTGTGCCCGATATCGGCGGTTCGGGACCATAACGCACAAGTTCGGCAGAATGCACGCTCTCTGGCGGTTGTCCGTCCAGCGCCTGACCGCCCACCGGGCGCCGTCGGGCGCAGCGGCGAAGATACGGCGCCCCCTCGAGCGAGGAGAACGTCGTGGCTTACAGCGCGCTCAAGCGCCTGCTGATCGGACGCCCGCTGGCGTCCCGGGAGTTCGAGCACCAGCGCCTGCCGAAGCGGCTCGCGTTGGGCGTCTTCTCGACGGACGCGATCGCGTCGACCGCGTTCGCCACCCAGGAGATCCTGGTGGTGCTCGTCCCGGCGGCGGGCATGGCCGCGCTCGGCTACCTGGTCCCGATCTCCTTGTTCGTCGTGGCCTTGCTCGTGATCGTGGTCGCGAGCTACCGCCAGACGCTGTACGCCTACCCGAACGGCGGCGGCTCGTACATCGTCAGCCGCGAGAACCTCGGCACGAACCCGTCGCTCGTTGCCGCAGCCTCACTCCTCGTCGACTACACGCTGACGGTCTCGGTGTCGGTCGCCGCCGGAGTCGCGGCGATCACGTCGGCCATCTCTCCTCTTCGCGGGTACGAGGTGGAGCTCGCGATGGCGCTCATCACGATCATCACGCTGGCGAACCTACGTGGCGCCAAGGAGTCCGGACGCCTCTTCGCACCGCCGACCTACCTGTACGTCGGGATCATGACTCTGCTCGTCGTCTGGGGGTTGTTCCAGACGGTCACCGGCAGCCTGCAACCGCTCCCTGTGAACCACAAGGAGCTCGCGCACTTCACCGGGGGCGACACGATGCTCGGGGGTGTGACCTTCTTCCTGCTGCTGCGAGCGTTCTCGTCCGGCGCGGTGGCTCTGAGCGGCGTCGAAGCGATCTCGAACGGCGTGCAGACCTTTCGCAAGCCCGAGTCCCGCAACGCCGCGATCACCTTGATGTGGACGGGGTTCATCTTGGGCTCATTGTTCGTCGGCATCGCCGTCCTCGCCGATCAACTGCGGCCGACACTGTCGGAGAGCCAGACGATCCTCTCCCAGATGGGGCGGGCGGTCTTCGGCGGCAGTGGTCCCCTGTACATCGTCCTGCAAGCGGCGACGGCCGCCATCCTGACGCTGTCGGCGAACACGGCCTTCGCCGACTTCCCGCGCCTGTCGGGAATCATCGCCCGGGACGGCTTCCTTCCCCGTCAGCTCGCCAACCGCGGCGACCGGCTCGTGCTCTCGAACGGGATCCTCGTCCTCGCGCTGGCCGCGGGCGCGCTCGTCGTCGGATTCCGCGCCGACGTCAGCGCGTTGGTCCCTCTCTTCGCCGTCGGGCTGTTCACGGCGTTCACCCTGTCGCAGGCCGGCATGGTCATGTACCACTGGCGCCGGCGGGAGGAAAGCTGGCGCCGCGCGCTGGCGATCAACGGAATCGGGACGATTGCAACCTCGCTCGTCACCGTGGTGATCCTGGTGTCGAAGTTCACCGAGGGCGCCTGGATCCCCGCGGCCGTGATCCCGTTGCTCGTCCTCCTCTTCAAGGGGATTCACCGCCACTATCGAACCGTCGACCGCGCGTTGACCATCGAGCCGGGCATCACGATCCCCGAGATCCAGCACACGGTCGTCGTCCTCGTGGGCCCGAAGATCCACCTCGGTGTGATCCAGGCCATCGCCTACGCGAAATCCCTCCGGCCCGACTTCTTGCACGCGGTGTCCGTCGCGTACGACCCGGAGCAGGCCGAGGCGCTCCGGAGCCAATGGGCGCGCTTCGAGATCGACGTACCGCTCGACGTGCTGGACTCGCCCTTCCGGGAGATCAACCGGCCGGTGCTCGCCTACGTCGAGGAGCTCGACCGGCGATGGAGCAGTGACGTCGTCACGGTCGTCATCCCGGAGCTCGTCGTCCGCCGGTGGTGGCAACAGCTCCTGCACAACCAGACCGCGCTCTGGCTCAAGGCCCGGTTGCTGTTCCGCGAGGGCACGGTCGTGACCTCGGTGCCCGCTCACGTGCTCGAGCGCGGGCAGATACGCAGCCCGATTCCACCGGTGGCGACCGGCGAGCGGCCGCCGGCACGCTCTCCGACCTGACTCGTGCCGCCCCCGATCGTCGTCGGCGGCGCGGCCAGGAGTGTGACCCAGGAGTGTGACCCGCGGAGGCGGCGGCTTTGCCGACCGCCGGAGCAGGAGCCCGAGCTCGCGAGGGCGACAGGCCAGGTTCTAGGCGAGCACGTCCTTGCTGGTGAAGCGGGCCCATGCCGCGGTCGCGAAGATGCCGACGGTCACCGCCTGCACGATGAGGTTCAGCACGATCTGGTTCCAGTACACGGGCGAGCGGAGGACGTCGCCGAACGAGAGCCAGTAGTGCGTGAGCAGGAAGGGGTGGAGCCACGACAGCGCGGGCACCGCGTCGAGGACGCCGCTGAGGACGGCGACGCCGACAGTCCCGGCCATGGCACCGACGGGCGCGTCGGTCAGCGTCGAGATGAACATCCCGATCGCCGCCAGCCCGAGCAGCGACAGCGCGACGAGGGTGGCGGCGAGGCCGATGCGCAGCGTTCCCGCCGCGAGCGACAGCGTGTCGCCCGACAGCGTCGTCACGTCGCCGATCGGGAACAGGATGGAACCGGCTATCAGCCCGGCGAGCGCGACCGCAAACGTGGCGACGAAGCAGAACAAGATGACGGTGGCGCCCTTGAGGACCAGCAACCGCGTCCGGCCGCACGGGCGCGACAGCACGTAGCGCAGCGTGCCCAGGTTCGCTTCGCCAGCGACGGAGTCCCCGGCGATGATCGCGACCGCGAGGGGCAGGAAGAACGGCAGCGTGACGGTGAGGCCGACGAGCGCGGCGAAGACCCCGTTGTGCGTGATCTGGTCAAAGAAGCGCGGGCCCTGTCCCGGGCTCGGCCCCTCCCCCGAAAGGCGCACCGCGACCGCCACCGCGACCGGCACCGCCGCGAGGACGAACAAGAGCACCCGGGTCCGAACGCGCCGGAACAGCAGCCCGAACTCAGCCAGCCACATCGAAGCCCTCTCCCGTCAGCGCGACGAACGCGTCCTCGAGGCTGCGCCGGTCGGTCGTCAGGCTGCGCACGCCCACGCCCGCCAGCACCAGCGCCCGGTTGCACTCCTCGGGCCGTTGCCCGTCGAGCTGCGCCGACACGACCTCGCCCGTGACCACGACGGAATCGAGCCCGAGGCCGTTGAGGACCTCGGCCGCGTTGCCGGCGTCGGTGGTCTCGACGCGCAGCATGGCGTCGCCCCGGCCGCGCAGTTCGTCGATCGACCCCTGGGCGACGACCTTGCCGACCGAGATGATGCCGAGGTGGGTGCACAGCTGCTCCACCTCGCTGAGCAAGTGCGTCGAGAGGAAGACGGTCGAGCCCTCGGAGGCGAGCTCGCGGACGAGGTTGCGGATCTCGCGCGTCCCTTGCGGGTCCATGCCGTTCGTCGGCTCGTCGAGGATGAGCAGATTCCGCGGCCGCAAGAGCGCGGCGGCGAGCCCGAGGCGCTGCTTCATGCCGAGCGAGTACGCGCGGTACCGCTTGGTCGCGGCGGCGGCGAGGCCGACCTTCTCCAACGCCTCATCGATGCGCGCGGCGCGCGTCTTGCGCTGGCCGTCGGGGCCGGCGGCGTCGATGCGCTTGAGGTTCTGGCGGCCGGTGAGCCACGGATAGAACGCAGGGCCCTCGACGAGCGCGCCGACCTGCGGAAGCACCCGGGCGCCGGCGGCCGGCATGCTCTCGCCCAGTAACCGGAACGACCCTGCCGTGGGCCAGACCAGCCCGAGCAGCATCCGGATGGTCGTCGTCTTGCCCGAGCCGTTCGGCCCGAGGAACCCGTACACGCTCCCGCGCGGTACGGCGAGGTCCACCTGGTCGACGACCGGCGTGTGGCCCAGCCGCTTCGTGAGACCGGACGTCTCGATGGCGAGGTCGGTCATCGCGTTCCCGCGATCTGCGTGGCCGCCGGCTCGAGGCCGGCCGGGGTCACGGCGCCGGCGACGATGCTCCCGTTGCCCAGGACGAGCAGGCTGAACACCGGCGTCTCGAGGAGCTTGGCGCTGCCGTACGGCCCGGTGACGGTCTTCGCCGTGCGCGTCAGGTCGTCCATGCGCCAGAAGCTGAGCCCCGACGTGGCGACGACCTCGTTCCAGCCGTCCCCGACCGTCGCCAACCGGAGCAACGTGTCGTTCACGCCCGTCACCGATTCGACGTCCTCGAGCGCGTTCTCCCGGTCGCGCTCCTTGCGCCAGTCACCGGAGAAGTCGCGCTCGCGGCCCACTTTGGCGCCGTCGGTCACCACGGCCTCGGGCGGCGGCCGGAACGCGAAGTTCGACGCGGCCGGCTTCTTGAACGTGATCGACGTGAACTTGCTCTCGATCGCGGTGGTGCCGCTGCGCGTGTGCACCGACACCTTCAGCGGCAGCCCGGTGGCGGCGTCGACGCCGATCGTGACCTCCGTGATGAGGGACGTGCCGGTCTCGGGGACGAGGCCGAGTTGGTAGACGGGTCGGTCGGCGACGTACGTGGGGTCGTGCAGCACGAGTCGCGTCGCCTGATCGCGCAACGCGAAGAACCGCGCCGCCATCCCGTCGGGGGACTCGATCGTCCCGCCGCCCGCCAGCGAGGTGATCAAGCCGCTGCCGTCGGCCGCGTTGGTCGGCGTGGCCACCTTCGTCACCCGCGACCGCCGGCTGTGCCAGACGTACGTGGCGTCACCCTGGCGGTACCAGTCGGTCTCCTCGAGCTTCTGGAGGAGAGCGATCCGGCGATTGGGACCGTCTTCCCACAAGCGCGCGTCGTTGTTCCCCGCCGCCAGCCCGACCAACGACCCGCCCGACTCGCCGGTCGTCGTCCCGAAGTCGCCCAGCCCGAGGTCGGTGCGCAGCTCGAGGAGTCCGGACCGCGGCTGTGGATGCGGGGCCGTGGCCATGTCGGCGACCTCGGCCGCCGAGCGCTCCGGCAGCGTGGGCTCGGCACGGGCGTCGAGGCGGCCGTTGAGCGAGTAGCCGGTCCAGACGAGAGCCACGGCCACGAGTGGGACGAAGTACCGCCATCTCCTCGTCCTCGGCCGGGCAACCACCACGACAGGTTATGACCGCGGCATGGCGCCGCTGACCGCGGCCCGCCTGCCTGTGCACCCGCTGAGAGCCGGCTGAACACCCGGGCGGGCAGCGGTACGTTCTCCGGGAGATCGGCGGCGAGACGGAGCACGGCAGCACGATGACCGAGGCGTGGCTCGAGGAGTTGTCCTACGACGAGTGCCTCGACCTGCTCCGCGCCGGCTCGGTCGGCCGGATCGCCGTCGTCGTCGACGAGTTCCCCGTCGTCCTGCCGGTGAACTACCGGCTCGTGGAGACGGGCGCGCCACCGTGGATCGCGGTGCGGACGCGCCCCGGCAACATCCTCGACCGGGCGTCGATGCACAGCGCGTTCGAGATCGACGACGTCGACCCGGCGCACCAGGCCGGCTCGTCGGTCCTCGTGCGGGGGACGCTCCACCACGTCGACCCGGAGGCGGCCGACTTCCGCGAGCGCTTCGACCCCGAGCCGTGGATCCTCGCCGAGCGCGAGGCGTGGCTCGTGATTTCACCGTTCGCCGTCACCGGTCGACGACTCCACGCCGCCGAACGAGCGTGGGCGTTCCACCCGAGCGCATACCTCTGAGGCTGGGGACGCGTGGCCGATCGGCGGCGCCTCGCCATCGCCCTCGCCGTCCTCGCCTCGATCACCGTGGGCGGGACGATCGGGTACATGGTGCTCGGCTTCGGGCTCCTGGACGCGCTCTACCAGACGGTCACCACGATCACGACCGTGGGGTTCCGGGAGGTCCAGCCGCTCACGAGCGCGGGCAAGGTCTTCACGATCGTGCTGATCGTCCTCGGCGTGGGGACCGCTCTCTATACCCTCGGCGTGATCATCGAGACGCTGCTCGAGGGCCAGCTCCCAGAAGTGTTCGGGAGGCGCCGGATGGAGCGCAAGATCACAGGCATGCGTGGTCACGTCGTCGTCTGCGGGTGGGGACGCGTCGGCCGGGCGATCGCGCGAGACCTCGCCGCCATGGGCGCGCAGACGGTCGTGGTCGACAACGACCCGATCCGGCTCGAGCACGCGCCGTACCCGACCGTGCTCGGTGATGCGACCGACGATGACGTGCTCGACCGCGCCGGGGTTCGCAGAGCACGGGCGCTCGTTGCCGCGCTCGACACCGATGCAGGCAACCTGTTCGTGACCCTCAGCGCCCGCGCCGCGCGACCCGAGCTGTTCATCGTCGCCCGTGTCCGCCTCGAGGAGAACACGGAGAAGCTCGGGCGCGCCGGCGCCGACCGCGTCGTGAACCCGCAGAGCATCGGTGGGGCACGGATGGCGGCGTTCGTCCTCCAGCCTTACGTGACCGAGTTCGTCGACGTCGTGATGCACGACCGGGGCATCGAGTTCCGGCTCGAGGAGATCGCCGTCCGCGAACGCTCCCGGATCGAGGGGTGCAGCATTCGCGACGCACACATTCGCGACCGCACCGGTGCGCTCGTGCTCGCGCTGCGGGACGACGATGGTCAGTTCACGACGAACCCGGCGCCCGAGACCGTCGTCCACGCCGGCCAGGTCATCATCGCCATCGGAACGCCCGGTGATCTGGAGGCGCTCCAGCGCCTGGTGTCGGGGGCGACGCCCCGCGTCCCCGGCTGAGCGCCGGGCCGTTCACGCCTCGGGCGGCCGTTCCCGCTGGGCACCGAGTCGAGCCGCGTACACCGCGGCCTGGGTGCGGCGCTCCATGCCGAGCTTCGACAGCAGGTTCGACACGTAGTTCTTCACCGTCTTCTCGGCCAGGTGGACCTGCTCGGCGATCTGGCGGTTGGTCAGGCCATCGGCGATCAGCCCCAGGATGTTGCGTTCCTGCGGGCTGAGCCGGGCGAGGAGCTCGTCCTCCTCCTGACCGCTGCGGAGCCGCTCGACGACCCGCTCCGTCACCGACGGATCGAGCAGCGAGCGCCCGGCCGCAACGGCGCGCACCGCCTCGACCACGTCCGCGCCCTTGATCTGCTTGAGGACGTACCCGGACGCGCCGGCCATGATCGCCTGGAACAACGCCTCGTCGTCGGCGAATGACGTGAGCATCAGGCAGTGGATCTCGGGATGAGCCGATCGGATCTCGCGGCACACCTGGACCCCGTCACGGTCGGGCAGACGAACGTCGAGCACCGCGACATCGGGCCGGGTCGGCGGGATGCGCGCCAGCGCCTCGGCCGCAGTTCCGGCCTCCCCGACGACCTCCAGGTCGCCTTCTGTTTCCAGGAGCTCCTTGACGCCGCGCCGGACGATCTCGTGGTCGTCCAGCAGGAACACCCGCACTGCGTTGCCCACACTTCACCCCGGGATCAGAATGTGCCCTTGCCGTTCAGCGAGATCAACCCACACATCCAGGAATTGCTCGACGCGATCACGAGCATCGGGACGGACCTGAGCCTACCGAGGGTCCTGCGCCGCATCGTCGAATCCGCGCGCTCGCTCGTGGCCGCCAACTTCGGGGCGCTCGGCGTCATCGGCGAGGACCAGCACTTGAGCGAGTTCATCACGGCCGGCATCGACCGCGATCGGTACGACGCCATCGGCCATCTCCCCGAGGGTCACGGGATCCTCGGCCTCCTCATCGTCGACCCGCGCCCGCTACGGTTGCGCGACCTCGGCAAGCACGAGCAGTCCTACGGCTTTCCTGCTCACCACCCGGACATGCACTCGTTCCTCGGTGTGCCGATCCTCGTGCGCGACGCGGTCTTCGGGAACCTGTACCTCTGCGACAAGCGCGGCGCCGACGAGTTCAGCGACGAAGACGAGCGCCTCGCCATGGCGTTGGCCGCCGCGGCCGGCGTTGCGATCGAGAACGCCCGCCTGATGGAGCGCGTCGAAGAGGTTGCCGTCGTCGAGGACCGCGAGCGCATTGCACGCGACCTCCACGACAAGGTCATTCAGCGGCTGTTCGCCGCGGGCATGACACTGCAGACGCTGGCGCCGGTCCCCGGCCGGAAGGAGCTGTCGAACCGGATCAACGACGTCATCGACGAGCTCGACGTGACGATCCGCGAGATCCGCAGCACGATCTTCGCGTTGCAGACGCCCAGTCAGCGGGGGCTCCGGGTGTCGATCTTCGCCATGGTCGACGGTGCGCGTGAGCTGCTCGGCTTCTCGCCGGAGTTGCGCATCGACGGACCGGTCGACACGGTCGTGTCCGAGGAGACCGCCGAGCACCTGCTGGCCGTGCTGCAAGAGACCCTGTCCAACGTCGCGCAGCACGCCGGTGCCTCGCAGGTGAGTGTCACGGTCCAAGCGGGAACGGATGTGGTCGTGCGGGTCACCGACAACGGCAAGGGCCTGCCCACTGACCCACCGGGTGGTCGCGGTCTGCCGAACCTCCGGTACCGCGCTGCGACGATGGGTGGTGACTTGACGGCGGCGCGTCTGCACTCCGGTGGGACGGTCGTCGAATGGCGCGTGCCGGTGACCGCGGCGTGAGGCTCGAAGAGGTCCAGATCGCCGCGCTGACACCCGAGCGGCTGCTGCCGCTGATCGGGCCCGAGCGTGCTCAACGGTTCGAGGCGACGGCACTGGCCGCTCGCGAACGGCTGGCGGGTCGCACGGTCCTGAACGTCAACTCGACCGCCTCCGGGGGTGGTGTCGCCGAGATGCTGCGCAGCTTGCTGGCGTACGTCCGGGGCGCGGGGGTAGACGCGCAATGGGTCGTCATCAAGGGGGATCCGCACTTCTTCGAGATCACGAAGCGCATCCACAACAACCTCCACGGCGCGCCCGGTGACGGCGGCCCCCTCGGGCCCGACGAACACCGGCACTACGAGGAGATCCTCCGCGCGAACGCCGAGGAGCTGCTGGCGCTGGTGCGGCCGCGCGACATCATCGTGCTCCACGACCCCCAGACCGCCGGCCTCGCGCATGCGCTCGCGCGCGCCGGCGTCATCGTGATCTGGCGCTGTCACGTCGGCGCCGACTCGGCGAATGATCACGTCGACCGGGCGTGGGAGTTCCTGCGTCCGTACCTCGAGGACGTCGACGCGTACGTGTTCACGCGGCGGGCGTACGTGCCGAGCTGGGCCGATCCGGAGCGCACCGTCGTGATCCCGCCCTCGATCGATCCGTTCTCACCCAAGAACCAGGAGATGGACCGGGCCGACGTCGGGGCCGTCCTCCACTACGTCGGACTGCTCGAGGGCGACTCGCAGGGAGGCGTCGCCGCGTACACGCGTGAGGACGGGTCGGTCGCGCGCATCGCCCGCCACGTCGACGTGCTGCAAACCGGGCCGCCGCCACCGGCGGACGCGCCCCTCGTCGTGCAGGTCTCGCGCTGGGACCCCTTGAAGGACATGACGGGTGTCATGACCGCGTTCGCCCGCCACGTCGACGGCGTCGGTCCCGCCCATCTTCTCCTCGCCGGCCCCGTCGTGTCCGGCGTCGCCGACGACCCCGAAGGTGCCGCGACGTTCGAGCGCTGCATCGAGGTGTGGCGGCGGCTGCC
>DATFXK010000289.1:0-5021 GCA_035316005.1 Acidimicrobiia bacterium
AGGCGGGCCCGCCGGTGGTCGTCGCCGGTCCGGCGCCGGATCGCGACCGCGTCGAGGTCAGGCCGCTCGGCCAGGGCGGCGCCGGCGAGGTCGGGCCAACCGAGGACCGCGATCGGCTCGTCGTGGGGGAAGGGCAGGAGGCCGGCCAGCCGGTCGGCGGTCCGGTCGTCGTTGACGAGCTGCCAGGCCTCCCACGCCGCGTCCGCCGGGTCCGGCGCGGCGAGGACGCGCGCGCACAGCCACCAGAGGGCCCCGGACGCGGGGTGGTGGGAGAGCAGACGGCGGCACGCCACGACCAGTCCGGCGGGGTCGTCGGCGAAGCCGGCGAGGCAGTCGGCTGCTTCCGACACGAGCGCGCTGTCGTCCTCGTCCGACCAGCGGGCGAGGTACCGAAGCCGCTCGAACGGTTGCACGCGAGCGACAGTACCCCCGAGAACGGGGGCGACCGACGCTACCGGTCCGCGCGCGGCTCCTTCGGAAGCCCGAGGACGCGTTCGCCGACGATGTTGCGCATCACCTCGTCGGTTCCACCGGCGACGCGCATGCCGGGCACGCCGAGCACCAGCTCCGACCACGCGTAGGTGCCCCATTCGCCGGTGTCGGCCGTGATGCGCGGCCCGAGCATGGCCGACAGCGTGTCGGCGAGCCGCTGGAAGTTCTGGGTCATCGACAGCTTCGCGATCGACATCTCGGGGCCCGGCAGCTGCCCGGCGCGGATCTTCGCCATCGCGCGCTGATTCGTGTACCGGGCCACGTGGAGCTTCACGTAGGAGTCGGCGAGCCGCTGCCGGACGAGCGGGTCGTCGGCGAGCCCGAGGTAGCGGGCCAGCTCGACGAAGCGCGTGAACGTCGTCGCGCGGTTGCCGATGCCGCCGCCGATGGCGGCCCGCTCGTTCATGAGCGTGGTGAGCGCGACGGTCCAGCCCTCGTCGACGTCGCCGAGCCGGTGGGAGTCGTGCACCCGGACCTCGTCGAAGAACACCTCGTTGAACGACGCGCCCCCGGTCATCTGGCGCAGCCGGCGGACGGTCACCCCGGGCGCGTTCATGTCGACCAGGAACATCGTGAGTCCCTTGTGCTTCGGCTTGTCCGGGGACGTGCGCGTGATGATCTCCCCGAGGTCGCTGACCTGCGCGCCCGACGTCCACACCTTCTGCCCGCTGATCACCCATTCATCACCGTCGCGGACGGCGCGGGTCTGGATCCCGGCGAGGTCCGAGCCCGCCGCCGGTTCGGAGAACAGCTGGCACGCGACCAGGTCACCCCGGTACAGGTGGCGGAGGTACCGCTCCCTGACCTCGGGGATGGCGTGGGCGAGGATCGTCGGCGCGACCATGCCCAAGCCCACGGAGAACGGCGCGACGCTCGGCGTCGAGTAGCTCCCCTGCACGTCGCCGTAGGCGCGCTGGTACGTGACGTCGAGCGCGCGCCCCCCGTACTCCTCGGGGCCGGTGATCCAGCCGAAGCCGGCGTCGAACTCCTTCGCCTTCCAGTCCTTGGCGGCGCGGAGCTCCTCGGCCTCCTCCTCTTCGGTCTTCTCGTCGAGGATGCCGACCCGGTCGGGGCCCTCGCCCCAGACGAATTTCTGCTCCGAGCGGGGTTCGGCGTTGGCGTCGAGAAAGGCCGTCGCCTCGGTCACGAAGTCGTCGAGTGAGATGGCGCCCATGGGTCTCCTCCCCGCCGGCCGGCCTTGACCGGTCGGTCAAGGCGGCATCGTAGGCGGCGAGACGGGTCAACGGGGCCGGCGCCGCTCCTCGTACGTCGTCGCGGCGCGTACGCCGGCGAACACGTCCTCGAGGGAATTGAGCGCATCGTTCGCCCGCACGAGCGGTGCGAACTGCCCCTGCACCTTCAGCCGTCCGGCGGCGAGCGCCTCTTGCGCGTTGACCTCGCCGCGCTGGATGCGTGCCGCCACGTCGTAGTCGGCGATCAGCCTGAGATCGGGCGAGGTTGCCGGCCCCGCCTGCACGCGTGCGCGGCCGTCCTCGAGGCGGAGGTGGTACCGAACCTCGCCTCCGGGCGCGTCGCGGACGACCTGCTCGATCTCGATCGACACCGCGGCGGCGTCCTCGGGCAGTACTGCTGCACGCGCGGCGGCGTCGAGCGCCTCGATCCAATCCCTGGAAAGGAATTCGGGCACCGGCGGATGCTACGAGGTGCGCGGCAGATCATCCGTCGCCCGGGGTCGCGGCGTACTGTTTCTCGATGGCATCGAGGGCGCAGGCGTGGCGGCTGACCGAGGTTCCGCCCAGCCTGGCCGAGGTCGGCAGTCGCGTCGAAGCGCGCATCGCGACGCTCCTGGACGACGAGATCGCCCGGTGGCGGGCCGTCGACCCCGCGCTGTCCGAGCCGCTCGTCGCGCTGCGTGGGCTCGTGCAGGCGGGGGGCAAGCGGTTGCGGCCGGCGTTCTGTCATTGGGCCTACGTGGGTGCCGGCGGGGCGCCCGACGACGAAGTCGTCGTCGAGGCCGGCGCGGCGTTGGAGCTGTTGCACACCTTCGCGCTGGTGCACGACGACGTCATGGACGGCTCGAGCATGCGGCGCGGCCGCCCCGCGATCCACCGGCACTTCATGACCCGCCACGACGTGCAGCGGTGGCGCGGCGACGCACGCCGGTACGGCGAGGGCGCGGCGATCCTGGTGGGCGACTTCGCCTTCGTGTACTCCGACGTCCTCCTTCGCTCGGCGCCTGACGCGGCCCGGCCCGTGTTCGACGAGCTCCGCGTCGAGCTCTGCGTCGGCCAGTACCTGGACCTCGAGGGCACCGCCAGCGGGAGCAGCGATCCGGTGCAGGCGGCGCGCATCGAGCGGTACAAGTCCGGCAAGTACACCGTCGAGCGACCGTTGCATCTGGGCGCCGCGCTCGCGGGGCGCCTCGAGCAGCTGGCCGATCCCCTGAGCGCGTTCGGGCTGCCGCTGGGGGAGGCGTTCCAGCTCCGCGACGACATCCTGGGCGTCTTCGGCGACGCCGCCGTCACCGGCAAGCCCGTAGGCGACGACCTGCGCGAAGGCAAGCTCACGCCGCTGGTCGCGGCCGCGGCCGCCCGTGCGACCGGCGCCGCGGCCCGCCGGCTCCAGAAGCTCGGTCGTCCGGACCTCGACGACGCCGAGATCGCCAGGCTGCAGGCGGTCCTCGTCGACACCGGCGCCGTCGACGAGGTGGAGCGCGCCATCGAGCGGCTGGTGGATCAGGCGCTCGACGCGCTCGCGGTCGCGCCGATCGAGCCCGAGGCCCGGGTCGCGCTCGAGGAGCTCGGGACGTTCGTCGCCTGGCGGGACCGCTAGCGGAGCAGCGCATGCGGACGGTCGTGGTGGGGGCGGGGCTCGGCGGGCTGTCCGCCGCCTGTCATCTCGCCGGGCGCGGCCACGAGGTCGTCGTGGTCGACAGGGAAGCGGTGCCGGGCGGGCGCGCCGGCGTCGTCGAGGACGGTGGCTTCCGGATCGATTCGGGGCCCACTGTCCTGACCATGGTCGGCCTGCTCGAGCAGACCTTTGCCGCCGCCGGCGCCGGGCTCGACGACCATGTCTCGCTCCGGCGTCTCGACCCGGCGTACCGGGCGTGCTTCCCCGACGGCAGCGAGCTGCGCGTCCGGGCGGACCGGCAGGCGATGGTGGAGGAGATCCGAGGGTTCGCCGGCGGGGAGGAAGCCGCCGCGTTCGAGCGGTTCTGCACCTGGCTGGGCCGTCTCTACCGCCTGGAGCTCCCGAAGTTCATCGACCGCAACTACGACTCCGCGCTCGACCTGGCCCGGGACCCGATGGCGCTCGTCCAGCTCGTCCGGCTCGGCGGTCTACGCAAGCTGGCGCCGACCGTCGCCGGGTTCTTCCGGGACCCGCGGCTGCAGCGGATCTTCTCGTTCCAGTCCATGTACGCCGGCCTCTCGCCGTTCGAGGCGCTCGCGATCTACTCCGTCATCACGTACATGGACATGGTCGAGGGCGTGTACTTCCCGGAGGGCGGGATGCACGAGGTGCCGCGCGGGCTCGCGAGCGCGGCGGAGAAGGCGGGGGCCACCTTCCGGTACAGCACGCCGGTCGAGCGCATCACGCGTCGGGCCGACGGATCGGTGGAGGGGGTGCGCCTGGCGTCGGGGGAGGCGATCCCGGCCGACGCCGTCGTGTGCAACGTGGACGTCGCCGTCGCGTACCGGTCGCTGCTCGGCCTCCCGCCCCCGCGCGTGGCCCGACGGGGCCGTTACTCGCCGTCGTGCATCGTGTGGCTGGCGGGTGTGCGCGGCGCATCGCCGCCGGGCACGGCGCACCACAACCTGCACTTCGGCACGACCTGGCGCGAAGCGTTCGCCGCCCTCCTCGAGGAGGGGCGGCGCATGCCCGATCCGTCGCTGCTCGTGACGAGCGCGACTGCATCGGACTCGACGCTGGCGCCGCCCGGGTGCTCGACGCTGTTCGTGCTCGAGCCCGCGCCCAACCTCGACGGCAGCGTGGACTGGGACGCCGAGCGCCCGCGCCTGCGCGACGAGGTGGCGAACCGGGTCGGCGAGCTGGGGTACCCGGTCGACGACGTGGTGGTGGAGCGTCTGACCGATCCGCGGGACTGGGAGGCGCAGGGCCTCGAGCGGGGGACGCCCTTCGCGCTCGCGCACCGGTTCTTCCAGACCGGGCCGTTCCGGCCGAGCAACGTCGACCGGCGCGTCCCCGGGCTCGTCCTCGCCGGCATGGGCACGGTGCCCGGTGTCGGCATTCCGATGGTGCTCATCTCCGGGCGTCTGGCGGCCGACCGGGTCGACGAGTGGGCAGGAGTGCGAGGCCGTCGATGACCACGCTCGACCAGTCGTACGCGCGGTGCCGCGAGCTCAACAAGGCGTACGGCACCACGTACTACGCGGCGACGTTCCTGCTGCCACGGGTCAAGCGACACCACGTGCACGCGCTCTACGGGTTCTGCCGTCATGCGGACGACATCGTCGACGACCTGGGCCCGGCCCCGGTCGAGGTGCGCGAGAAGGCGCTGGCCGACTTCGGCGAGCGCTTCTTCGCCGACCTGACCGACGGCGACTCGG
>DATFXK010000290.1:0-12163 GCA_035316005.1 Acidimicrobiia bacterium
CGTCAGCCACAGGTCACGGTCGGGCCATTCGGCGCCGAACAGGGGACGGAACGCCGCCGCCACGAGCTCGGTCGGCACCGCGCCGGCCGGGAGCGCACCGGCGAGCATCACGCCGGGCCGGTTCATCCAGAACGGTCGCAGCGCCGCCCGCACCAGCAGTGACGGCGACGCCATGCGGGGGACGCCCCGGCGGCCCGGCGGCCGGCTCGGCACCCGGGACGGTCCGCCGGCGCGCTCGGAGCGCGCCACGAGCTCGGCCCCCTCGGGCGAGAGGGGCTGCTCGGTCGAGCGGGCGGCGAGATCGCGGGCCGAGAACCCGGCGCGCAACAGCGCCCCGACGACCGAGCCGGCCGACGTCCCGACGATCACCTCGGCGTCACGGGGGTCCCAGCCCGTGGCGTCGCAGAGACCGTCGAGCACGCCGGCGTGGTAGGCGTGGCCGACCACCCCGCCGGCGCCGAGGACGAGGCCGATGCGGTGCGTGAACGCCACGGAGTCGATCGTAGGTCTCGCTTGCGGAGCCGATCGCTGTTAGCCTCCTGAGGCTCGTCAGTCACACCAGCAACATCTGCGACAGCCCTCCCATGCGATTTCACCGTTTCGTCCCGCTCCTTCTTCTCCTGTTCGCTGCGCTCGCGATCGGAGCGGCCTGCGCCCCGGTCAAGCCGGGGGCGCCGGGATCCGTTCCCGTCATGGGGCAGTCGGACCTCACGTCCGACCAGATCGCCGGGTTCTTCGGGGCCAACCAGCCACCCGGCGGCCCCTGCCTGACCGTCTCGCTCGAGCAGCTGGCGGCCGACTTTGCCTGGGAGGGGAACGCGGAGAACGTGCGTGGCGACATCGCCTTCGCGCAGTCCATCATCGAGACCGGGTGGTTCCGCTACGGCGGCCAGGTGCAGTGCTGGCAGAACAACTACGGCGGTCTGGGCGCGACCGACGGCGGCGCTCAGGGCGCGAGCTTCCCCGACGCCGACACGGGGGTTCGGGCCCAGATCCAGCACCTGCGCGCGTACGCCGATCCGAGTGCGACGAGCTGCTCGGTACCTCCGTTGAACACGCCGTGCGTCGACCCGCGCTTCGACTTCGTGAGCCCGAAGGGCAAGGCCCCGACCTGGAACCAGATGGGGAACGGCAATTGGGCGACCGACCCCGACTACGCGTCGAAGGTCATCGATCTCTACAACCGCATGCGTGCGTACGCAGGTCTCCCACCCGCGTAGCCGCGTTCATCGGAACCGGAGCGTCACCCGCAGCGGAAGGTGGTCCGAGCCCACGTCGTCGAGCACCGCCCCCTCCACGACCTCGACGTCGTCGCGCACGAGCACGTGGTCGATCTGACTGTGCGGTCGGTGCGCGGGCCATGTCCGACCGCGCACCGCACGCCGCCAGCCGGGGAGCATGGCGACGACCGCAGGCCCCCACATGTTGAAGTCGCCCACGATCACCGTGCGTCGCTCGGGTGCGGGAAGGCTGCGGCGGAGGTTGCGCAGCTGCATCGGCGGTGCGTACGGGAGTCGCGAGCTCAAGTGCACGGCGATGAGATCGAGCTCGTTGCCGCCGATGTCGAGCGCCACGTGCAACGCGCAGCGGCGCAACGCGGGATCCCCCGGGACGTCCCCCACCGGGATCATGTCGACGAGCCTGGCAGGGACGCGGCTCAAGACGGCAAGACCGATCCGGCCGTTGGCCCGGTGCGGTCGCGCCGAGATGATGTGGGGCCACGGGTCCACGATCCCGCGCCCGAACGAAGCCCAGTGCACCGTCGCGCCGCGCTCGGCGGCCACGACGTCCACCGCGCCGGGGCTGTCGTCGGGCCACCATCCTTCCTGGACCACGAGGACGTCGGCGTCGAACGCGCGCAGCGCGCCGGCCACGTCGAACGCCCCGTTCGACGACGCCGACGGCGGAGGTGGGTTGGGGTGGCGCAGACGCGGCGTCGAGATCCCGCGGTTGCGCTGCCCGCCGTGCACGTTGAGCGTGACGACGCTCAGCTCGTTCGTGTCGTTCACCGACTGAGAGCTTGACACCCGACCCCCGGCTGGTCGGCGCGCCCGACCTAGGCTCGCCGGACCGGAATGGACCTTCCGGGGCGGTTCAGCAGGAGGAGCGTGCAATGCCTGACCTCGAGGCGACGACCGGCGTCACCGACGCGTTCGACCTGTCGGGTCGCGTGGCCGTGCTGACCGGTGCCGCCAGCGGCATCGGGCGGGCGACCGCCCACGTGCTGGCGGGTGCAGGCGCGACCGTCGTGCTCGGCGACGTCGACGAGAAGGGCGCCCAGGCGACTGCGGACGCGATCGCGTCCCGCGGCGGCACCGCGCTGGCGTTGCGCACGGACGTCACGAAGCGGGCCGACATCGACGCCCTCGTCGACCGAGCCGCCGGCGAGTACGGCCATGTCGACATCATGGGGAACATCGCCGGCGTCCCCCACAACCAGATGGTGGCCGATGTGACCGACGAGGAGTTCGAGCGGATCCTCGCGATCAACCTCAAGAGCGTGTTCTACGGGTGCCAGGCCGCGCTGCGGGTCATGACCCCGCAGAAGTCCGGGAACATCATCAACATCTCCTCCGGCGCCATCGACACGCCGGCGCCCACGCTCGCGTGCTACGGCATGACGAAGGCGGCCGTCGCCATGCTCACCAAGACCGTGGCGATGGAGGCCGGTCCGGCCGGCATCCGCGTGAACGCGCTGGCGCCGGGGGTGATCCTCACCAACTTCTCGCGCCAGCACTTCGTCGACGCCGACGGCACCGTGAACGAGGAGCGCTTGCAGCAGTACAAGCGGAATTTCGGTGCGATGTCGCCGCTGGGACGCATCGGCACGCCCGAGGACATCGCGTGGTCGATCCTGTACCTCGTGTCGGACGCGGCCGCGTTCGTCACCGGTCAGATCGTCCGCCCCAACGGCGGCGTCTCGATGCCCTGGTAGCTACCGTGAGATCGCGGCGACGAAGCGTCGCCGCGCATCCGCCGCCAACGCGGCGCGGGCCGCGTTCGCGCCGCACGCGCCGTGCACGCCACCGCCCGGGTGGGCGGACGCCGACGCGAGGAAGAGCCCCCGGATCGGCGTCTCGGCCCGGCCCAGGCCGATGGTGGGCCGGAAGACGAGTTGCTGGTGGAGCTGGGCCGTTCCCCCGTTGACCGCGCCGCCGACGAGGTTGGCGTCGGCGGCCTCGAGCATCGGCGGCGTCAGGACGTTGCGCCCGACGATGCGCTCGGCGAACCCCGGCGCCCGCGCCTCGAGCTCACGCTCGACGCGCGCCACGAACACCTCGGTCTCGTGCGCGTCCCACTTCCCCGACAGGTCGCCGCCGGCGTCGCCTACGGGACGGTGCGGCACGTGCGTGTAGCCCCAGAGGCTCTCGGTCCCCGACGGCGATCGCGTCGCGTCGCTGGTCGTCATCTGGCCGACGAGCACGAACGGCCGGGCGGGGACGCGGCCCGTCGCGAGCTCCGTCGCCACCTGGCTCAGGTGGTCGAGCGAATCGCCGAGGTGCACCGTGCCGGCTCGTCGCGCCGGCTCGGCAGTCCACGGGACGGGCCCGTCGAGCGCCCAGTCGATCTTCACCGTCGCGTGGTCGTACGCGAACCGCCGCATGCCATCGAGCACGCGCCCCGGCAGGTGCTCCCGGCGCACGAGCGAGCCGTAGAGCGCAGGGGCGCCGACGTCGGCGAGCACCGCACGCGGCGCGTCGATCTCGTCGCCGTGCTCGGTCCGCACCGCCACCGCCCGCCGGCCGCGCACCTCGACCGAGGTGACCGCGGTCGAGCAGACGACCCGCCCGCCGCGCGCCTCGAGTCGCCGCACGAGCGCGTCGGTGAGCCGGCCGGCGCCGCCCTCGGGGACCGGGAAACCGTGCTCCTGGCCCAGCGACGCCAGCACCCAGCCGAACAACCCGCCGAGGGTCTGCTCCGGCCCGAGATCGGTGTGCAACGTGTTGCCGCCGAGCAACAACGCGCCGCCCGCGCCCGCGAACGTCTCGGCGACCATCGTCCGCACCGGCAGCAGCAGGAACCGCGCGAAGCGCGCCCACTCGGCCGGGCCCACCGCCGCCGCCAGCCGCGCCCCGGCGAGCACGGGTGGGAACGGCGCCAGCAGCGCATCGACCAGGTGCGGCCCGACCCGCTGCCAGCGGGCATAGAGCTCGCGCCAGGCGCCGCCGTCTCCGGGCGCGTAGTTGTCGAGCGACGCCGCCGTCTCGTCCAAATCCGTCGACAGCACCGCGCAGCCGCCGTCCGGCGTCGGGTTCGCCAGCGCGACCGGCGCGTGCCGCCACCGGAGCCCGAACTCCTCGAGCCCGAGGCTGCGGATGACTGGCGACGCCGCCGCCAGGGGATAGAACGCGCTGAACCGGTCGTGCACGTACCCGGGCTGGGTGAGCTCGCCGCTGCGCACCGCGCCGCCGGGGTCGGGCTGCGCCTCGAGCACGAGCACCTCCCACCCCTGGTCGGCCAGCAGGTTGGCGCCGACGAGGCCGTTGGGCCCACTGCCGATCACGACCGCGTCGGGCGATGTCATCGCGCCTCCCGTTCGTCGCGCCGGCGGCGGCAGTCCTCGAGGAGCTCGAGCACCTCGGTGTCGAGCGTCGTCGCCTCGGGCCCGTAGCCGAGCACGGCCGTCCCCTGCGCGCTGCAGTGCGGGCACGCCAGCCCGACGACCGCGAGCATGTCGGCGGGGTCGGACGCACCCTCGAGCCGGCGCAGATGACGAAAGACCGTGTCGTCGGCGGGCGAGAGCCGGTGGCAGGTCAGGCACTCGACCTGGCCGCGCTCCCGGGGCATGAACTGCCCCGTGAAGCCGAGCGACTCGAGCTCTCCGAGCACGTCGAGGATCGTCTCGTCCTCGCCTTCGCCGGGCACGTACTCCATCGCGACCGACGCTACCCGCGCCGCGCGGCACCATTTCAAGCCCCTGACCTGCTACAATGCAGGTCAGCGAGCACACCACCACCGCTCGCGGGTCGCCTCATCGCTTCCGTTCGCGGTTCGCGCACGGGTCCGAGGAGACCCACCGCCGCAGGATGCGGCGGGCGAACACACAGAACCCGAACGACGAAAGCGAGAAGTTCCTTGTCATCCACGTTCGAGACGCTCGGCGTCGCCGGCGATCTCGTCGCCGCGCTCGCGCGCGACGGCATCACCAAACCGTTCCCCATCCAAGCCCTCGCGATTCCCGACGCGCTCGCCGGCCGCGACCTCTGCGGAAAGGCCAAGACCGGGTCGGGCAAGACGCTGGCCTTCGGGCTGCCGCTCCTCGAGCGCATCGGACGGGCCGACCCGAAAGCGCCCCGGGCACTGGTCCTGACCCCGACCCGTGAGCTCGCCAACCAGGTCAAGAACGTCCTGGCGCCCCTGGGCAAGCTGCGCGGGGTGCGGGTCGCCGCCGTCTACGGCGGCGCGTCGATGGACCGCCAGATCGCCGCGCTGCGCAAGGGCGTCGAAGCTGTCATCGGCACTCCCGGCCGGCTCATCGACCTGCTCGAGCGGCGCGAGCTGTCGTTGCGTGCGGTCGAGGTCCTCGTCGTCGACGAGGCCGACCGGATGGCCGACCTCGGCTTCATGCCCCAGGTGCAGAAGTTGCTGCACCGCATCGAGTCGGAGCACCAGACGATGCTGTTCTCGGCCACGCTCGACGGCGGCGTGCGCCAGCTCGTCAACCGGTACATGAGCGATCCCGTCCACCACGAGGTCGAGTCCCGCGAGCCGACCGTCGACGAGATGCAGCATCGCTTCCTGCACGTCCACCAGATGGACAAGGTCAAGGTGGCGGCGGCCATCGCCCGCGGCGTCGAGCGGACGCTCGTGTTCGTTCGCACCAAGCGGGGCGCCGACCGGCTCGTCAGCCAGCTGCGCCGCGAGGGCGTGCGCGCCGGCGCGATCCACGGCGATCTCCGGCAAGGTGCACGCGAGCGGGCTCTGGCCGACTTCTCGAAGGGCAAGCTGCCCGTCCTGGTGGCCACCGATGTCGCCGCACGGGGCATTCACGTCGACGACGTCGACGTGGTCGTGCACTACGACCCGGCCGAGGACGAGAAGTCGTACCTCCACCGGTCGGGACGCACCGCACGCGCCGGCGAGGCGGGCGTCGCCGTCACGCTCATGCTCTGGAACCAGGAGAACTTCGTGCGCGTCGTGCAGCGTCGTCTCGGCCTCGACGAGCCGATCGTCGAGGTGTTCTCGAACGACCCTCGCCTCGCCGACCTGGGCGCCTTCGAGGCGACAGGCACGGCGGTCGCCTGACCGACCGGGCAAAACGCACCCCGCCGTCGGAGGCGCGTGTCACCATGGCGGCATGACACGTGTCTCTCGCCGGGCGGGTGCGATCGCCGAGTCGGCGACACTCGCCGTCGACGCCCGGGCGAAGGAGCTGCGCGCCGCCGGCGAGGATGTCATCGGGTTCGGCGCCGGCGAGCCGGACTACCCGACGCCCGAGCACATCGTCGTCGCCGCCGTCGAAGCCGCGCGCGACCCCCGCAACCATCGGTATTCGCCGTCGGCGGGGCTCCCCGAGCTGCGGCTCGCCATCGCCGAGAAGACCCGCCGCGAGTCGGGCGTCGACTGCGAGGCGTCGCAGGTGCTCGTGACGAACGGGGCCAAGCACGCGCTGTACGAGGCGATGCAGGTGATCGTCGACCCCGGCGACGAGATCCTCCTGCCGGCGCCGTACTGGACGACCTACCCGGAGGCGATCGCGCTCGCCGGGGGCGAGCCCGTCGTCGTCCCCACCAGCGAGGAGGCGGAGTTCCGGGTGACGGTCGACCAGCTCGAGGCGGCGAGGACGCCGCGCACGAAGGCGCTGTTCTTCGTGTCGCCCGGTAACCCCAGCGGCACCGTGTACCCGCCCGCCGAGGTGAAGTCGATCGGGCGATGGGCGCACGAGAACGGGGTGTGGGTCGTCGCCGACGAGATCTACGAGCACCTCACGTACGGCAAGCACCGGTTCACGTCGATGCCCGGCCTGCTCCCGGAGCTCGCCGACACGACGCTGATCCTCAACGGCGTGGCCAAGACGTACGCGATGACGGGGTGGCGCGTCGGCTGGATCGTCGGTCCTCCCGACGTCATGAAGGCCGCCATCAACCTGCAGTCGCACTCGACGTCCAACGTCGGCAACGTGTCGCAGCGGGCTGCGATCGCAGCGCTGAACGGAGGGCTGGAAGCGGTGACCGAGATGCGCGCCGCCTACGAGCGGCGGGGCGCGCGCATGCACGAGCTGTTGTCGGCGATCCCCGGCGTCACCTGCATGGCGCCGCAGGGCGCCTTCTACTGCTTCCCGTCGTTCGAGGACGTGCTCGGGCGCGACATCGGCGGCCGCGCCCCGCGGAACACCGTCGAGCTGGCAGGCCTGCTGCTCGACGAGGTCAAGGTGGCCGTCGTCCCCGGCGAGGCGTTCGGTTCGCCGGGGTACGCGCGGCTGACGTTCGCCGTCTCGGACGCCGACATCGAAGAGGGGCTCCAGCGGATCGCGAAGTTGCTGGCATGACCTCGGCCACGCGCGTTCTCGTCGCCGAGCGCATCGCCCCCCGGGGCATCGAGGCGCTGCAAGCGGCGGGCCTCGACGTCGACGAGCAGCTCGACCTCGATCCTGACCAGCTGCTCGACGCCGTGAGCGGCGCGGCCGCGCTCATCGTGCGCAGCGCGACGCCCGTGACCGCGGAGGTGCTCGCCGCCGCCACCGACCTGGTCGTCGTCGGGCGGGCCGGCATCGGCCTCGACAACGTGGACGTGGCGGCGGCGACGCGCCGGGGCGTGATGGTCGTGAACGCCCCGCAGTCGAACGTGCTGTCCGCCGCGGAGCACACGATCGCGCTGCTCCTCGCCCAGGCCCGCAACATCCCCCAGGCCGACCGCGACCTGCGGGACGGCAGCTGGAACCGGTCGCGCTGGGAGGGCGTGGAGCTGTACGGCAAGACGCTCGGCGTGGTCGGGCTCGGGCGCGTCGGCGTCCTCGTCGCGCAGCGCGGCCACGCCTTCGGCATGCGACTGGCGGCGTACGACCCGTACGTGAGCGACGAGCGCGCCCGCCAGCTCGGCGTCCAGCTGATGCCGACGCTCGAGGACCTCGTGGCGACGGCCGACTTCCTGACCGTCCACCTCCCCAAGACGCCCGAGACGCTCGCGCTCATCGGCCGCGACGTGCTCGCCAAGGCGAAGCCCACGCTGCGGATCGTGAATACGGCCCGGGGCGGCATCGTCGACGAGGACGCGCTCGACGAGGCCATCCGCGAGTCACGGATCGCCGGCGCGGCACTAGACGTGTTCGACGAGGAGCCGACGACGGAGTCGTCGCTGTTCGAGCTGGAGAACGTGGTCGTCACGCCGCACCTGGGTGCATCGACGGCCGAGGCCCAGGACAAGGCCGGGCAGACGATCGCCGAGCAGGTGGTGCTGGCGCTGCGCGGCGACTTCGTGCCGTACGCAGTCAACGTGGCCGCCAGCGAAGCGTCCGAGACCGTGCGCCCGTTCCTGCCGCTCGCCGAGCGCCTCGGCTCGCTGTTCACGGCGCTCGCGGGGGCGGTGCCCGACACGCTCGAGGTGACCTACGAGGGCGAGATCGCCGACTACGACTGCCGGGTGCTGACGCTGGCGATCACGCGCGGCGTGCTCGCTCCCGTGGTCGACGAGCCGGTGTCGTTCGTGAACGCGCCGCAGCTCGCACAGATGCGGGGGCTCGAGCTCCGAGAGACGAAGACGTCCTCGTCACGCGACTACGTGAACCTGGTGACGCTCCGGGGCCGCGTCGGCGGGCGTCCCGTGCACGTGGCCGGCACGCTCACCGGCCAGCGGGGAGAGCCCCGCATCGTCGGCATCGAGGACCACAGCATCGAGGTCCCTCCGGCCAGCCACATGCTCGTCGTCCGCAACGAGGACGTCCCCGGCATGATCGGCCGGGTCGGGTCGATCCTCGGCGCAGCCGAGGTGAACATCGAGGACATGCGCGTCGGCAAGAGCCCGTCCGGCGAGGCCGCCCTCATGGCCCTCACCACGTCGACGCCCGTCCCCGCCGACGTCGTCGACCAGCTCCGGGCCGAGCGCGGCGTCGTCGACGCCAAGGCGATCGAGCTGGATTAGCTCAGCGGTTCGCCTTGCGCAGGCCGTCGGCTTCGGCCGCGGCCGGGTCGCGGTAGCAGCGGTCGGGGTGGATGCGGTCGTAGTTGAGGCCGCCCTCGACGTGGAAGATCCCGCTCGACATCTTCGCCTTCACCGGGTGGCTCGCCGGGCACGTCCCGTCCGCTGGCTCGACCCATGAGTCACCAGCGGTGCTCGCACGCGCGGCCTGCGCCGCCACCGGCTCGGTCGCGGTCACTGGCTCGGCCGCCACCGGAGCGGAGGGCGACGGGTTGTCGACGCGCGGCTTCGGCGGGTACGGCGCCGGCTGGGGCTCCCAGCCCACGCCCGACTCGGAGCGCTGCGCCTCGAACCACTTCCACACCACGTAGGCCGTGCCGGCCACCACGCTCAGCATGAACACTTGCCTCAGCAATCGCCTCACGGCCGTCTCCTCCTTCGACGGGGACAGTCTCGCACGCGAAAGAAATTGACTCTTCCCCCGCATGCCTGCGACGATGTCAGGACCATGACGAAGGAACTGCGTACCCAGAGCCTGCTCCTTACCTAGTTGCGAGCGCCCTTCGGTGCTCGCGGACGCCTCCTCGTGCCTTCGGGCCGGGGAGGTTTTTCGTTGCCAAGACACCAGGAAATCGAATGCTGATCGGGAGACCGAGATGAACGAGGTACGGATCTTCGACACCACGCTGCGGGACGGCGAGCAGTCGCCCGGCATCTCGCTGGACGTCGGCGAGAAGCTCGAGATCGCCGAGCAGCTTGCCCGCCTCGGAACCGACATCATCGAGGCCGGGTTCCCGATCGCGAGCCAGGGCGACTTCGATGCGGTCGAGGCCATCGCCAAGAGCGTGCGGGGCTCGACCATCGCCGCCCTGTCGCGCACCGGCTTCCAGGACATCGACCGGGCATGGGAGGCCGTGCGCCACGCCGAACGCGCCCGCCTGCACGTCTTCATCGCCACGTCGCCGATCCACATGAAGAAGAAGCTTCGGATGACCGAGGACCAGGTGAAGGACGAGGCGGCGGCGGGCGTCGCCCGGGCGAAGGGCTACTGCGACGACGTCGAGTTCTCGCCCGAGGACGGGAGCCGCTCCGACGCCGACTTCATGTGCGAGGTGTGCCAGATCGCGGTCGACAACGGCGCGACCACGATCAACATCCCCGACACCGTCGGCTTCGGCGTGCCCGAGGAGTTCGCCGAGCTCATCAAGTTCGTCCTGGCGCGGGTCCGGGGCGATTACGTCGTCTCGACGCACTGCCACAACGACCTCGGGCTGGCGGTCGCGAACTCGCTCGCGGGGGTCTACGCCGGCGCCCGGCAGGTGGAGTGCGCCATCAACGGGCTCGGCGAGCGGGCGGGCAACGCCGCTCTCGAGGAGATCGTGATGGCGATCAAGACGCGGAGTGACTACTTCGGTCATCTCGATGTCAACGTCCGCACCGAGGAGCTGGCGCGCACGTCCCGCATCGTGTCGCGCCTGACGGGCTACCCGGTCCAGTACAACAAGGCCGTCGTTGGGCGGAACGCGTTCGCGCACGAGGCCGGCATCCACCAGCACGGCGTCCTCGAGGACCCCGAGACCTACGAGATCATGGACGCGAACGCCGTCGGGCAGGAGGCGGCGCAGATCGTGCTGGGCAAGCACTCGGGCCGGCATGCGTTCGCGGACTCGCTCGCCAAGATGGGCATCAAGATCCAGGGCGATGCGCTGAACGCCGCGTTCACCCGGTTCAAGGAGCTCGCCGACCGCAAGGTGCAGATCACCGAGGCCGACCTCGAGGCGATCGTCGCCGAGGAGCTCGGCACCTCGTTCGTGCACCGCTTCGACCTCGTCGACCTCACGCTCTCGGGCGGCATGTCGTCGACGCCGACGGCCAAGGTCGTCGTCGCCGACGGCGACGGCAAGATCGAGGCCGAAGGGTCGGGGAACGGCATGATCGACGCCGCCGTCGCCGCCATCGCCAAGGCGACCGGCGTGGAGGGCCGGCTCACCGACTTCCAGGTCCACGCCGTCACCGGCGGTGGCGACGCGCTCGGCGACGTCGTCGTCCAGCTCGAGGCCGACGGCTTCAAGGTCTCGGGACGCGGCGTGTCGACCGACGTGGTCGAGGCGTCGGCCCGCGCCTACCTGAACGCGGTCAACCGGATCCTGCGCCTGCGTGAGCGGGGCGAGGAGCGCGAGGTCGAGATCGGGCCATGACCGCGCCCGTGAATCTGTGGACCGAGTCGGCGTGGGCGCAGCGCTACCTGCGCGAGCGCGGCGTCCTGCCTCACCGAGCCGAGGCCGACGCCGCGCTCGTCGAGCTGTTGCCGCCGGCGCCGCGCCGCGTCCTGGACCTCGGCACCGGTGACGGGTACACGCTCGCGCTGGTATTGGCAGCCAGCCCCGGCGTCGAGTGCGTGGGCGTCGACTTCTCGGCCGAGATGCTGGCGCAGGCCCGCGAGCAGTTCGCCGGCGATCCCGGCGTCCAGATCGTCGAGCACGATCTCGACGATCCGCTCCCTGACCACGGGCGCTTCGACCTCGTCGTCTCGAGCTTCGCGATTCATCACTGCGTCGACGAGCGCAAGCGCGCCCTGTACGGCGAGGTCTTTCGCGCGCTCGAGCCGGGCGGGCGGTTCCTGAACCTCGAGCACGTCGACTCGGCGACTCCCCAGCTACACGTCGACTTCCTCGCCGCGATCGGCAAGACGCCGGCCGAGGACGACCCGTCCAACAAGCTCGTCGCCGTGCACACCCAGCTGGCGTGGCTGCGCGAGATCGGTTTCGTGCAGGTCGACTGCCACTGGAAGTGGCGCGAGCTCGCCCTGCTGGCGGGGGTGAAGCCGGGCTAGGGCGGCGGGCTGTCCTTGCCGTTCACGCCCATGGCGTCGTACAGGAACCTCAACGTGGTGTCGATCATCTCGTCCGTGACCGCCGTCGGGTTGGTGAGACGATCGATGCCGAGCCCGTTGAAGAGGGCCAAGGAGATCTCGGCGAGGTCCTGTGTCGGGTATCTCGGGTCGGCGCCGACGGCGGCGAACTCACGCTCGATGAGCTGCCGCACCAGCTCGTGGGAGCGTTGGATGCTGGCGGCGAGCTTGCGCTTC
>DATFXK010000291.1:0-3205 GCA_035316005.1 Acidimicrobiia bacterium
GCGGGGGAGGAGGGGCGGCACCTTCACGCGGGCGAAGCGCTCCTCGCGGGTCGCGGGGTCGCGCACCACGACCGCGAGGTTCAGCGACAGGTTCGAGATGTACGGGAACGGGTGCGCGGGGTCCACGGCCAGCGGCGTCAGCACGGGGAACACTCGCTCGTCGAAGACGCCCTGCAGGTGCTTGCGGTCGGCGTCGGAGAGCGTCTCCCAGTCGTAGACGCCGATGCCGACCTCGTCGAGCGCGGGCGCGACCTCGCGCGTGAAGATCTCGGCCTGGCGTTCCATCAGCGGCTCGACACGGGCGCGGATGGCGCGCAGCTGCTCGCCCGGCTCCAGCCCGTCGGCGGAGGTGGCGCGGAGCCCGGCGTCGAACTGCTCGCGCAGACCAGACACCCGGACCTGGAAGAACTCGTCGACGTTCTGGCTGACGATGGCCAGGAACTTCACTCGTTCGAGGAGGGGCACGGTCCCGTCGGCGGCGATCGCGAGGACGCGCGCGAAGTAGTCGAGCGCGGAGAGCTCGCGGTTGAGGTACCTGGATTCGGGCTGCAGCTGGGTCGGGGGAGCGAGCGCGGCCCCTACAGCGGCCGTGCTGCTGCCCTCGACCGAAACGTCGACGCCGGCCATGCCCGCCATCGTACTTGCGCCTCCCGATCCTCCGCCTCGGTCCTGCCACCAGGCGCCACGCGCGGCGACGGCCGCCGGCCCACCCGTGGCGGGCCGGCGGACCGCCGAGCCGTCAGCCGGCGGGGGGACCCGGCCGACGAGCGCACGAGGAAGTTCGGAGAAGCTCCGTCCCTCCCCGGCCATTTGCCAATGCACGCTGCAGGTGGCCGACAGCCGCGGAGCTGCGATCGTGACGCTAGCGACGGCATGTGGCACCGAAATTGCCGTCGAAGGAACGGTGCGTGAACTCTCCCGCTCGCACGTCGCCGCGGATTGCGACCGGTAACGTTGCTTCGGCCATGGCCACGGCACCACCTCCTCGTCAACGCCCTCCCGGCCCCGCCGACCCCCGCTTCGCCGAGCCCACACCGTTCGCGCGCCTGGCGATCACGCACGCCGCGAGCATCTGCGGGGACGTGTGCCTCACAGTCTCGCTCGCCGGGTCGCTGTTCTTCTCGGTGTCGCCGGGCGAATCGCGCGAGAAGGTGCTCCTGTACCTGCTCTTGACGATGGCGCCGTTTGCGATCATCGCCCCGCTGCTCAGCCCGCTGCTCGACCGCATTCGCGGCGGCCGGCGGCTGATGATCTTCGCGACCTGCGCCGCCCGCGCCCTGCTCTGCTTGTTCATGGCCCGGTACGTGAATGCGGGCGGGGCGGAAGGGTTGCTGATCTTCCCGCTCGCGTTCGGCGTCCTCGTCATGGCGAAGACGTACTCGATCGCCCGGAGCGCACTCGTCCCGGCCGTCGTGAGTGGTGAGAAGGAGCTCGTCAGCGCCAACTCCCGGCTGGCGATCATCAGCGTGATCGGGGGAGCGGTCGGAGGGCTTCCCGCTGTCGGGGTCTACAAGCTCTTCGGCGCCGAGTGGTCACTCGTGCTGGCGGCGCTGGTGTTCGTCCTGGCGTCGATGCTGTCGTGGCAGATCCCGCGGGTGGAGAGGGAGCACGCCGGCCCGGACACACCGCTCGAGAAGGCCGAGCTGCACGCACCGAGCATCATCCTCGCCGGCAGCGCGATGGGGCTGTTGCGGGGCGCGGTCGGCTTCCTGACGTTCTTCCTCGCCTTCGGTCTGCGCGCCAACAACGAGGCGCCGTGGGTGTTCGGGCTCGTCCTCGTCGTCAGCGGGATCGGTGCATTCCTCGGAAACGTCATCGCGCCGCAGCTGCGCAAGATCACGCGCGAGGAGTTCATCCTCGCCGGGTCGCTCGTGCTGCCGGCCGTGGGTTGCATCTTCGCCGCCCGTTCGGCGTCGCTCACGATGGCGACGTTCGGCGCACTCCTGGTCGCCGCCGGCGCCGCTTCCGGGCGCGTCGCCTTCGACAGCCTGCTGCAGCGCGACGCGCCCGACGCCGTGCGGGGCCGCAGCTTCGCCCGATTCGAAACCCGCTTCCAGGTGACCTGGGTCGTCGGTGCGCTCATTCCCGTTGCGATCCCGCCCGTGTACGAGGACCTCCGCATCGGTCTGTTCGTGCTCGCGGTCGGTCTCGGCTTCGCCGGCCTGTCGTACATCGCGGGCATGCGCGCTGCTCGCGAAGCGGTCGACCGGCGTCGCCGGCGCATGGAGCGCACGCGCGAGACGGTCGAACGCGGCTTGCGCGCCGGGCTCGCCCGCCTGCGTCGCCCGGGACGCCGCGCGCGAAGCGGCGGAGCGCCGGCCAAGGGCACCGGGGAAATCGAGGCCGGCTCGTAGCAAGGTCAGCTAGACAAGGACCCGTGGCGTCCGAGTTCGTCCTCCGACCGGTCACGCGCGACGAGCTGACGGAGTTCACGATGACCCCGCTCACCGCCTTCGGCGAGCGGTTCGACCCGGGGCGGTTCGAGCTCGACTGGACGAGCGTCGAGCTCGACCGGACGCTTGCTGCCTTCGACGGCGACCAGATCGTCGGCACCGGACGGCTGTACTCCCTCGAGCTGACGATGCCGGGTGGTCGGCTGCTGCCCGCGGCCGGCGTCAGCTGGATCGCCGTCCTGCCCACGCACCGCCGCCGCGGGATCCTCAGCGCGATCAAGCGCACCCAGCTCGACGACGCCGCCGCCCGCGGTGAGGCGCTCGCGATCCTTTACGCGTCGGAGAGCGGCATCTACCGCCGGTTCGGGTACGGCGTGGCGACGAGCTCCATGAGCGTGAGCATCGAACGTCGCCACTCGGCGTTCCTCGACCCGGTTCCCGTCGGGCGCGTCCGCCTCGTCGACGAGGATGACGCCCGCAAGCTGTTCCCCGAGATCTTCGACCGCGTCCGGCGAGTCCAGCCCGGTGCGGTGCAGCGCGTCGACGCATGGTGGCCGGACGAGTTCTTCTGGCGCGACCCCGACGAGAAGGGCACGCGCCACTACTCCGTGTACGAGTCGCCCGACGGCAGTCTCGACGGCTACGCCGCCTACCGCTTCGAGGCGGGCTGGAGCACCGACTCCAACGCGACGGTGCACGTCCACGACCTGGTCACGATCTCTCCGGCGGCGCGGGCGGTGCTGTGGCGCTACCTGCTCGACGTCGACCTCGTCGAAACGATCAAGGCCTGGGTCGTCCCCGTCGACGAGCCG
>DATFXK010000292.1:0-2873 GCA_035316005.1 Acidimicrobiia bacterium
GGGGCCCCTCGTCCCCCGCCTGAACGAGGTCCTCGCCACGCCCTCGGGCAAGATAGAGCTCGCGCCGCCCTACATCACGGCCGACGTGCCTCGCCTCGCGGCGCGACTCGAGCGTCCGCGCGACGGCCTCGTGCTCGTCTCGCGCCGCCACCTGCGCTCGAACAACTCCTGGCTCCACAACGTCGAGGTGCTCGTGCGGGGACGGGACCGCTGCACGCTGCTCATCCATCCCGACGACGCCGCGCGCTGCGGCGTGCGGAGCGGCGCGCCGGCGCGCGTGACCTCGGAGGCCGGCAGCCTCGAGGTCCCGGTCGAGGTGAGCGAGGAAATGATGCCCGGTGTGGTGTCGCTGCCGCACGGCTGGGGGCACAACCAGGTGGAGACCCGTCAGCGCGTCGCGCGCGCGCACGCGGGCGTGAACAGCAACCTCCTGGCGCCGGGAGCGCTCACCGACCCCATCAGCAACAACGCCGTCGTGAACGGGATCCCGGTCGAGGTGGGACCCGCATAGCGCGAGCTCTGGGACGACGAACGCAGGCTAGGCTTCACCCGGGGGTTGTCGCGCGCGCGCTGCCGGGTGTAAGGCGCTGCGCATGCGCGCTGCCGTACTCGAGGCCACGGAGAAGCCCTTCGTTGTTCGCGACGTCCCGACCCCGCCGCTCCTGCCCAACGGTGTGATCCTTCGTGTCGAGGCGAACGGCATCTGCCGGAGCGACTGGCACGTCTGGAAGGGCGACTGGTCGTGGGTCGGCATCATCCCCCAGCTCCCCATGGTTATCGGCCACGAGTTCTGCGGCGTGGTCGAGGAGGTCGGGGCCGAGGTGACGCGATGGAAGACGGGCGACCGCGTGATCGTGCCGTTCAGCGGTGGCGAAGGTGCCTGCGAGTGGTGTCGCACCGGTCACCACAACGTGTGCGACACGCCGATCATCCCGGGGCTCGTGTACGGCGGCGGGTACGGCCGGTACTCGTCGGTGCCCTACGCCGACGTGAACCTGGTCCGCTTGCCGGAGGGCGTCGACTTCGTCGAGGCCGCCAGCATGGGCTGCCGCTTCATGACGTCGTTCCACGGCCTCGTGGATCAGGCGCAGGTGCGGGCGGGCGAGTGGGTCGCCGTACACGGGTGCGGCGGCATTGGGCTCTCCGCCATCCAGATCGCGTCGGCGCTCGGCACGCGCGTCATCGCCGTAGACGTCTCCGACGACAAGCTCGCGTTCGCGAAGGAGCTCGGTGCCGAGGCCACCGTGAACGCCGCGAAGGACGACGTCGCCGGCGCCATCATGACGCTCACCGGCGGTGGCGCCCACGCCTCGGTCGACGCGCTCGGCATCGCCACCACCTGCCTCAACTCGGTCCTGTGCCTCCGCAAGCGCGGGCGCCACCTGCAGATCGGTCTCACGACGCAGGCGGAGAAGGGAATGGTCGCGCTCCCGGTCGACGTGATCGTCTTCAAGGAGCTCCAGATCATCGGCTCGCTCGGGATGCAGGCTCCGAACTTCGGGGCGATGCTCGCGATGGTGGAGGCGAAGAAGGTCGCCCCGGGAAAGCTCGTGTCGCGTACCGTGGGCCTCGAGGACGTGACCAGCGTCGTCGAGTCGATGGGCTCGTACGGCACGACCGGCGTGACGGTGATCACGAACTACTGACGCCGGCCTTCACTCGTCGGCCCTCACTTGGCCGCGACGGTGGCGCCCCGGGTGTCTGCGGCGAAGGCCCGGAACTCCGCCGTCAGCGCGAAGGTGCGGTCTTCGGGGCGGTAGGCGAATCGGCGGATGCGCGGGAACGCGCGCGCGGCCGGCGTCGTGACGACGTCGGCCCCGGTCGGCGTGCTGACGGCGCCGACCGACGTGCCGGCGTGCATCCGGGACTCGTAGGCCTGAAAGGACGCGAGCTCCGTGATGATCGGGAAGCCCGGGGGCTGGCCGTGCTGGTGGGCGTCCGACGAATCGGTGACCGCGAACGCCTTCACGAGTGCCGTGCGACCCTCCGCGGGGGCCGTCAGCAAGGCCGAGAAGCCGCCGTTCATGCCGTTCACCGGACCGGTGCCGAGGTTCACCCCGCCGCGGAAGTTCTCGCCGTAGGCCATCACCGAGCCGGTCTCCGCGATCGGGAACTTCGCACCGAAGCTACCGGCGGGTGCGGGTCCGCAGCGGCAACTCTTCAGAGTGCAGCGGCAGCCGACCGACGTGGGCGAGTACGTGCCGTACCAGTCGGTGTCCCAGATCTTGACCAGTGGGCGGCTGCGCGGGGCTGGCCCCATGCCGGTGACCAGGCTGGTGCGACCCCCATCGCGCAGGACGGCCGCGGCGAGCCGCACTCCGCCGCGAAACGTCTTGTCATAGGCCAGGAAGCTGTAGAGCTCCGTGCCGTCCTTTCCGCTGAAGACCTTGACGTTGGGTGGCGCGCCGCTGTCCGGTGCCACGATCATGTCGTCGTAGCCGTCCGAGTTGAGGTCGCCGGCGGCCACGTTCAGCCCGCCCCTCCAGCGCGACGGAAACGGCTTGAAGTCGTAGAGCAGCGTCCGGAAGCCTTGCTTGCCGTCGAAGACCTTCACGCGCGGCTCGGCTCCTCGGCCGCCGACGGCCAGCACGTCCATGACACCGTCGTGATTCACGTCGCCCACCGCCACGCGAACACCGGCTCGCCGGTTGCTCGCGCCGAACGGACCGAACTCGGCCAGCTGCTGATCGTTCGTCCCACTGAAGACCCGCACCGCCGGCGCGATCCCCGGCCCGGAGCCGACCGCATAGATCGGCGTCTCCGGGATGATCGTGATGAGCGCCATCATGGCGGCGTCCTCGTGGTCGACGCGGTGGCAGTGGTAGACGTAGGTGCCGAGGAAATCGAGCGGCTTCATCCGTATGAACACGTCA
>DATFXK010000293.1:0-8344 GCA_035316005.1 Acidimicrobiia bacterium
GAGCTCGCGTAGCGGGTCGGTCGCGGCGAGGCGGCGGGCGATCCGCATGCCGTCGAGCATGCGGGGCAGGTCGGCGCCGTCGGTGAACAGACCGAGGTCGATATGCGGCGCCTCGTGCGGGTCGGTCGAACGCAGGCGAACCGAGCCTCGCGACCGGGGCGTCATCACCGAGGTGAGCATCACGAGCGCCGGCGGGTCGCCCTGGAGCTCGGGCGGGTTGAACAACGGGAGCACATGGAGGTCGTAGACAGCATCGATGGTCGCGCTCGGCGCGGTCAGCAGCGCCTGGAAGACAGGGTCGCCGGCCCGCGGCGGGATCGTCGCCTCGAACACGTTCGGCATGAGCGGGTGCTCCGTGAGATTCGCTCCGACACCCGGCCGGTCGAGCACCGGGTCGATGCCCACTGAACGCAGATGGTCGGCGAGGCCGATGCCCGAGCGCAGCAGGATCATCGGGCTCCCGTACACGCCGGCCGCCGGCAGCACCCGGTCGGCCTCGACCAGCTCGCCGGACCCGGCGAGCCGGACGCCGACGGCCCGGGTGCCGGCGAGCTCGATCCGGTCGACGAGCGCGTCGGCGCGCACGGCGAGGTTCGAGCGGGCGCGGGCGGGAGCGAGATACGTGAGCGCGGTCCTCTGGCGGACGCCGTCGATCAGGTTCATCGGTGGGAGGCCGGCGCCGGCCGCGCCGGGAGCGTTGTGGTCGGCGACGACCGGGAAGCCCGCGTTGGCAGAGGCGTCGAGGAACGCCCGCTGGATCGGTGCCAGCTCGTCGGGAGCGGGCCGGCGGATGGGGAACGGCCCGTCCTGTCCGTGCGCGTCGCCGTCGAAGTCGAAGTCGTGCTCGAGGCGGCAGAAGAACGGGAGCACGTCGGCGAACGACCAGCCGTCGCACCCGAGCGTCGCCCACGCGTCGTAGTCGGCGGGACGGCCGCGCACCGCGAGCGCGGCGTTCGTCGCCGAGCAGCCGCCGACGATGCGCGCCCGGTTGGCGTCGAGCACGCGGCCGTCGAGCGCGGTCTCGGCCCGGTAGCCCCAGTCGTGCGTGTCCGGCCCGGACTCTAGGAGCACGACGTCCCGGTCGCGGTCTTCGCTGAGCCGGGCGGCGAGGACACAACCGGCCGAGCCGGCGCCGACGATCACCACGTCGGCGGGCATCAGCGCGCTTCCCGAGCCCGCCGCGCGGCTTCGATCGCCGCTTCCTCGACGAGCAGCGCGGCGCGTGCGAACGCTTCGCCGGACTGCCAGACGCGCTCGGTGAGCGTGAGCAGCTGCACGTCGCCGAGGACCGACAGCTCGTCGCGGCCTTCCTGTGTCGCCTGCCCCACGATCACCACGCGCTTCGCGACTCCCTCGTCGGCGGCCCATTCGAGCACACCGCCCACGACCTTGCCCTCGAAGCTCGTCGGGTCGAGCTTGCCTTCGCCGGTGACGACGAGCGCGGCGCCGGCGAGCGCGTCGTCGAGGCCGGCGGCGCGGGCGACGACGTCGAAGCCGGGCTCGAGCTGCGCGCCGATCGCCGCCAGCCCACCCGCGAGGCCGCCGGCCGCTCCTCCACCCTCGAGCTCGGTCACGTCGACGCCCGTCCGGTCCTCGTACACCTCGGCCAGCCGGGCGAGCCGGCCGGTCAGCAACGACACCTGCGCCGACGTCGCGCCCTTCTGCGGCCCGTACACCGTGGCGGCATCGAGGAACGCGGTCGCGACATCGCACGCGACCGTCACGTCGTGACCGACGAGCGACCACCCGAGCGCGTCGACGGCGCCGAGCCCGCCATCCGTCGTCGCGCTGCCGCCGACGCCGACGATGACGCGGCGCGCGCCACCGCGCAGCGCGGCGGCGATCAGCTCGCCCGTGCCCCGCGTCGACGCCCGCAACGGATCGTTGCGCATGCCGACCAGCTGCAAGCCGCTGGCGCGCGCCATCTCGACCACGCCGGTCCCGTCGGGCAGGAGCCCCCAATGCGCCGCGACCGGGTCGCCCAACGGGCCCGTGACGGTGGCCCTGCGCGTCGATCCGCCCCGGGCGGCGAGCAGGGCGTCGAGGGTCCCCTCGCCGCCGTCGGCGAGCGGCATCCGGCGCGCGTCGAAGCCGGCCGCCTCGACGCCCGCCGCCATGGCGTCGGCGGCCGCGGCCGCGCTGAGCGAGCCGCGGAACTTGTCGGGAGCCACGATGGCTCTGGCCACGCTGGATAGATTGCACCGAGTGCCGGAACGTGTCCCGCTCCTCGAGAAGGGCCTCGGCGAATACGCGCCGATCGTGGGACCCGAGGTGCTCGAGCGCATCGAAGCGCTCGCCGCGCCCCTGCGGGGCTGCCGGGTGCTGCACATCAACGCCACCGCGTACGGCGGTGGTGTGGCGGAGCTGCTCGCCACCCACGTCCCCCTGCTCCGCAGCGTCGGCATCGATGCCGAGTGGCAGGTGATCAGGGGCAGCGACGAGTTCTTCGGCATCACGAAGGAGGTGCACAACGCACTCCAGGGCGCCGACATCGACTGGTCCGATCGGAAGCAGCGCATCTACCTCGAGCACGTCCTGGACAACGCGCTGCGCCTCGAAGGCGAGTGGGACGTCGTCATCGCGCACGATCCCCAGCCCGTCGCCCTGCGGAGCTACGTGCGTGACCCGTCGCTGCGGTCGCCGAACACGAAGTGGGTGTGGCGGTGTCACCTCGACCTCACCGACGCCAACCCGACGGTGTGGGAGTTCTTCCGACCGTATGTCGAGCTGCACGACGCGTCGGTGTGGACGATGAAGGAGTTCGTCCCCGATTCGCTGTCGATGGATCGCGTGCTGCAGCGGCATCCATCGATCGACCCGCTTTCCGTGAAGAACCTCGAGATGCCGACGCCGTTCGCCGAGGAGCTCTGCCGCCAGTACGGGCTCGACGTCCGCCGCCCGATCGTGTGTCAGGTGAGCCGGTACGACCCGTGGAAGGACCCGGTCGGTGTGATCCGCGCGTTCCGGATCGTCCGCGAGAAGGTCACGGACGCGCAGCTGCTCCTCGCGGGCTCGATGGCCACGGACGACCCCGAGGGGTTCCGGGTCTGGGACGAGGTGCAGGAGGAGCGCGGCGGCGACCCGGACATCTACACGCTCTCGAATCTCCACCAGGTCGGCAACGTGCAGATCAACGCGTTCCAGCGCATCGCCGACGTCGTGATCCAGAAGTCGATCCGGGAGGGCTTCGGGCTCACCGTGAGCGAGGGGCTCTGGAAGGGAAGGCCGGTCGTGGGCGGGCGCGCCGGGGGCATCGTGCTGCAGCTCCGGGACGGGTTCGACGGGTATCTCGTCGACACCGTCGACGAGTGCGCGGCGCGCACGATCGACCTGCTCGCAGATCCCGTGGGCGCCGACGCGATGGGCGCGCAAGGCAAGGAGCACGTCCGGGAGAACTTCCTGTCGACGCGCGAGCTCGAAGACTGGCTGCTCCTGCTGACGGAACTCCGCGCGTGATCGTCGTCTCCCACCGGGGGCCGGCGACGTTCGTCCGCGGGGACGACGGGACGTTCCACGCGCGGCGCGGGTCGGGCGGATTGGCGGGCACGCTCGGTCGGCTCGTGCACGACGGCTTCGACGGGCCCGTCGGGTGGGTGGCGGCGGCCATGACCGACGACGACCGGGCAGCGGCGGCCGCGGGCCAGACGGCGCTCCCGGACGTCGCGCTCGAGCTGCTCGCCATCGACGCCCGGGAGCACCGCTTGCACTACGACCTGGTGTCGAACGCGACGCTGTGGTTCCTGCACCACGGGCTGTTCGACCTCCCGCGCCGCCCGCGCTTCGACGACCGCTTCCGCGAGGCCTGGGACGCGTACGTCGCCGTCAACCGCGCGTTCGCCGACCGCGTCGCGGATGTCGCCGACGAGGGCGACATCGTCCTCGTGCAGGACTACCACCTCGCCCTCGTGCCCGGTCAGCTGACCGCCCGGCGCCCCGACCTCCGCGTCGTGCACTTCACGCACACCCCGTTCTGCGGCCCGAACTCGATCCGCGTGCTGCCCGACGTCATCGGGCGTGCCATCTGCGAGTCGATGGCGACGGTGCCCTGCGGGTTCCACACTGCACGCTGGGCGCGCGCCTACGAAGCCTGCGTCGAGACCGTTCTCGGTCCGCAGCACGGCCTGCTGTCGTTCTCGGCGCCGCTCGGTCCCGACCCGGCCGACCTCGGCGACGCGTTCGACTCGCCCGAGGGCCGCGCCGCGCTGCAGGAGCTCGAACGGTCGCTCGGCGATCGGCTGCTCCTCCTGCGCAGTGACCGCATCGATCCGTCGAAGAACATCGTGCGCGGTTTCCTCGCCTACGACCGGCTTCTCGAGCGCGCGCCGGAGTGGCGGGAGCGGGTCGTGTTCGTGGCGAGGCTGAACGAGTCCCGCCAGGGCCTGCCCGAGTACCAGGCGTACGCGCAGGAGGTCGAGCAAGCGGCCACCTTCGTGAACGAGCGGTGGGCGCGCCGCGACTGGGAGCCCGTCGTGACCGACCTGCGCGACGACTTCCCCCGCAGCGTCGCCAGTTACGCGCGCTACGACGCGTTGCTCGTGAACCCGCTGAAGGACGGCCTCAACCTCGTCGCGAAGGAGGGACCGATGATGAACCGCCGGGACGGCGTCGTGTGCCTCTCACCCGAGGCGGGGTCGTACGACGAGCTGGCGCCGGCGGTACTCGACGCGCACCCGTACGACCTCGACCAGACGGCGGGCGCGCTGCACACGGCGCTGTCGATGCCGGCCGAGGCTCGCCGTGAGCAGGCGACGCGTCTGCGTGAGCTCGCCGGCGCCCACACACCGGCGACGTGGTTGCAGGCGCAGGTCAGCGCGGCGTGCGCGTAGCCGCCGCGGCGAGGTCGTCCAGCAGGGTCACCAGCCCGGTCGGCCCGTCGACGGCGACGTCGGCCTGCGCGAGCAGCTCGGCCGGCGCCTCGGCCGAGCCGACGGCGATGCGGACGGCGTGCTCGAGCCGTCCCGCCGCCACCAGCCGTTCGAGGGCGGCGAAGGCGTCCAGGTCGCCGCGGTCGTCGCCGGCGAAGCAGGCACCGATCGCGCCCTCGACGAGCACCGCAACGGCCGTGCCCTTGTCTGCGGGCACCGGTGGCCGCAGCTCCCGCGCCATCCTGGTTGCGTACACGGTCAGACCTTGGCGGCGTGCGACCCGATCGACCACGTCGACCGCAGTGCCCTCCCGGGCCGGCGCCGTGCGCCAGTGGACGGTGACGGCGACGCCGGCCTTGCGCTCCACGAGCAGGTCGGGGAGCTCGCGCTCGAGCTCGTCGGCGGCGCGGGCCACGGCGCCGAGGTAGGGCTCGGCCCGCGCGTCGACGACGGCGCGGCCGTCCACCATCCGTTCGAGCCCGTACTGACCGACGAGGGTGAGCTCGGGCAGGTCGATCGCGAGGGCGAGATACTCGACCGGCCGTCCGCTGACGACGGCGACGGTCCCGAAGGTGCCCATCAGCGCGGAGAGCGCGTCGCGGGCGGCCGGGAGCGCGCGGGCGGACGCAGGGTCGTCGACGATGGCGGAGATCGTGCCGTCGAAGTCGACGAGCACGGCCGACTCGCGTGGTCGCGCCGCCAGCGGGCGAAGTGGCGCCGGCAGGGGCACGGGTGGGGACTACTGGCCGAGGAGGACGGCGCAGTTCACGTTCTCGGTCCCCGCCGGCGGCGGGTTCGGGATCGGCTCGACGGTGGTGCCCGCGCCGACGTCGCCCTGGAGCTGGGCGGCCTCCTTCTCGAAGCCCTGCTTGCACTGCACCGCCGTCCCCCGGCGCGCGTTCGTGTTCGCCGGCTGGATGAGCTGGTAGCCCAAGGTGCGCAGCTTGTTCGTCATGTTGGCGGCGGCGCCCGACGCGGAGCCGGCGTTGAACACCACCACCCGCACCTCGCCGCGGGCTCTCGCGTTCCCGTTCTTGGCCGTGGTCGCCGGTTGTGACGAAGCCGGTGCGGCGCCGGACGACGGCGGTGTCGTCGCCTTGCTCGTGGCCGCCGGCGTCGCGCCGTTGCCGGCCGGCCCCTTGTCGATCACCTGCAGGAGCACGATGCCGAGGACGACCGCGAGACCGACGAGCCCGGCCCCTCGTACCGCCGAGTTGACACCCGAGCCCTCGCGTGGGTTGCCGCGACCACCGAGTCCGCTGCCGGTCGGGGTCGCCACGGTCACCGAGACCCGGGATCCGCGCGCCGGCCTTCGATGCGCACGCGCCGGCGCTGGTTCCGCACGCGTTGCGCGCGCTTGACCGTGAGCGGGTCGTACTCCAACGCGTCCGCGTTGTCGAGCAACGCGCTCAGGAGCTCGTAGTAGCGCGACGGCGAGATGTCGAAGTTCTCACGGATCGCGACTTCCTTGGGACCCGGCTGGTGACGCCAGGCCCGCTCGAAATCGAGGATCTCGCGGTCGCGTGCCGACAGGGCCATCAGCGTCGATCCTGGCCGCTGGCGGCACCGAGAGCAAGCATTTCGGGCTTCGGGCGTCGGGGCGAGAGGCGCGCAGGCGGCGGCTTTGCCGACCGCCGGAGCAAAGCCCGAGCTTGCGAGGGCGACAACGTGGTCGAGCCGGAGGTCGGATTCGAACCGACGGCCTGCTGATTACAAATCAGCTGCTCTGCCAGCTGAGCTACTCCGGCGCCGCGTCAGAGGGTAGTCGTGCGAAGGCGCGCGACCGCTGCACACGCGATCGCGGCGGCCGCGCCCACGTTCAACGACGCGACGTGCCCGTGCATCGGGATGCGGGCGACGACGTCGCAACGCTCGCGCGCGAGGCGCGACAACCCCCGACCCTCGGCGCCCAGCACGATCATGAGCGGGCGGTCGGCCACGGTGAGCTCGTCGATCGTGACGTCGCCGTCGGCATCGAGCCCGATTGTCCAGACGTCGGCGCGCTCCGCCTGGATGATCACCGCGGGGATTCCGGCGACCGCCGCGATGGGGAGGTACTCGATCGCGCCGGCGGCGGCCTTCGCGGCGGCGGGCGTGATGTGGGCGGCGCGGTGACGTGGCAGCACGATCCCGGTGGCGCCGGCCGTCTCGGCGGAGCGCAGCACGGCGCCGAGGTTCTGCGGATCGGTGACCCCGTCCAGCGCGACCAGGAACGCCATGGGCGCGGCGAGGAGATCGTCGACGGCGGCAGGCTCGATCGGGTCGGCGTCGGCAACCACGCCCTGGGGAACCTCGGTGGCGGAAACGTCGTCGAGCTCGTCGCGCGTCACCTCGCGAACCTGGATGCCGTGCCGCGTCGCGATGTCCGCGATCTCGGCGAGGTCGTCCGAACGTTCCGACGCGACCCAGACGGTCCGCACCCGCCGCCGCCCGGCGGTGAGCAGCTCATTTACGGCCCGCCGTCCCTCCACCCGGTCGCCGCCCAGGCTGGAGGCGGCCAGTCGCGGGGTCACCGGTGCCAGTCGGTGCGGGTCGGCGTGTCCTCCAGCGTGACGCCGCGGTCGGCGAGCTCGGCGCGGATGCGGTCGGCCTCGGCGAAATCCCGCCGCTCGCGGGCGCGGTCGCGTTTCGCGACGAGCTCGTCGATCTCGGCGTCCTCGGTGCCCGTCGCGTCCCGCGTCCCGTCGTCGAGCTCGAGGCCGAGCGCCCCGGCGAGCTCCCGCACCGTCGCCACGCCGGACGCGGCCCGGTCGAGGTCGCCGTCGTCGATCGCGAGGTTCGTCTCCCGGGCGAGACGGAACACGACGGCCATCGCCTCGGGCGTGCCGAAGTCGTCGTCCATCGCCGCCCGGAACTCGGCCACCGCGGCGTCGTCGAGCGGCGCGTCCGATCGAACACCGGCGACACGCGCCCGGCGGGCCAGCGCGTCGAGCCGGGCGACCGCCTCGCCGGCGCCGTTCAGCTCGCGGTCGCCGATCTCGACCGGGCTGCGGTAGTGGCTCTGGAGCACCGCCATGCGCATCGCGCGCGGGCCGTGGGCGTCGACGGCGTCGTGCAGCGTCGTGAAGTTGCCGAGCGACTTCGCCATCTTCTCGGTTCCGACCATGACCATGCCGTTGTGGATCCAGTACCGGGCGAAGCGGTGGCCGGCACCCTGGGCCTGGGCGCGCTCGTTCTCGTGGTGGGGGAAGATCAGGTCGTCGCCGCCGCCGTGGATGTCGAAGCCCTCCCCCAACAGGTCGAGCGACATCGCCGAGCACTCGATGTGCCAGCCGGGCCGGCCCTTGCCCCAGGGCGAGTCCCACGCCGGCTCCCCCGGCTTGGCCGTCTTCCAGAGCGCGAAGTCGACCGGGTTGCGCTTGCGCTCGTCGACGTCGACGCGCGCGCCCGCCGACTGGAGGAGATCGTCGAGCCGACGGTGCGCGAGCTCGCCGTACTCCGGGAAGGACATCACGTCGAAGTACACGCCCTGCCCCTCG